>DAIRDA010000023.1:0-16058 GCA_036796375.1 Albibacterium sp. | reverse complement strand
CGGCCATAGGGGGGTCTGAACAGATTGCTCTGTGCCAGCTGCTGGCATTGTTTTACATCGCTAAGATATTGCTGATAGGGGGTCTTCCAGCCCCTCAGGTGATGATGGGTGTGATTGCCGATACGGTGACCCTCGTCGATAATTCGCTGAAAGATTTCCGGATGTCGGCTTATATTATCGCCAACGCAGAAAAAGGTAGCCTTTACGCCAAAGCTTTTTAAAATATTTAAAACCTGCGGTGTAACATCTGGTATGGGTCCATCGTCAAACGTTAAATACAAATCCGGCTCCTTTCTGCTTCGGTGCCAGGTAAGCCGGGGATAGAGCCAGCGTAACCAGAAGGGAGACTTGATGGGATACCACATGCTCAACAAAGATATACATCGCGATGTAAACGCGCCAATAAAATAAAGATTAACCAATGAAAAAGCCTGCTTTTCTAACAACTGCATATCTCCTGTTGCCCGCGCTGCTTGTGATGAACTCTTTTTCGGCGCATGCGCAGGAGCAGCTGACACTACGGCAAGCGCTCGACCGGGCACAATCGTCGAATCTGCAGGTGAAGCAAGCTGAATTTCAGGCGGCACTGACCGAGCAGGATGTGCGTCAGGCGAAAATGAATTTTTATCCGACGGTGAATGCGGACCTAAGAGGAAGCATGAACTGGGGAAACAACTTCGATTTGCGTACGGCCAATTTGTCTAATTCCATTCGGGGACTAGACGGTGGTGCTTCTGTATCAGTGCCTTTATTTCAAGGATTTGAGCGGGTTCACCAGGTTTCGGCCAACAAGTATCTTTTACTGGCCGATCAAAGCAATATTGAGCGGGTGAAAAGCGATTTAATTTTGGCGGTGGTGACTACCTACCTGGAAGCGCTTACTAACCAGGATATTTTCCTGGCTGCGCAGCAACAACTGAGTCTTTCCCGATCGCAGTTGGATGTTGAGCAGATTAACTTTGAGGTAGGGAATAAAACGCTTGCCGATATTTCACAATCGAGAAGTCAGGTTGCTGCCGATGAGTTAAATGTTACCTCGGCACAAAATGCCTATGAACTTTCCGTTTTGAACCTTAAACAACTGATGGAAATGGATCCGTCTACTGATATTATTCTGGAAAAGCCACCTATACCCGACTACTCTAATGAATCGGCAAAATATGCTCCGAAAGAGCTTTACACGGAGGCCAGGCTAACCTATCCTGAAATACGTCAGGCAGCATATAATTCATTGGTCGCCAAGACGAATATCGATATTGCCAAGTCGCGAGCCTATCCGAGTTTAACTCTTGGCGGAGGAATCAGTTCCGGATATTCATCAACAATGTTGAATGATACCCGGGACGGAACAGCATCCTTACGTTCGCAGTTTTCTGACAATTTCGCCCAAAATATCGGCTTAACACTCAGCATCCCTATTTTCAATAATTTCCGGACACGTATTTCAGTAGCCAAGGCTCGTATCAGTTATGAGAATGCGTTGCTGAGCCAGCAACAGGCTGAAAATAATTTAAACAAGATTATTCACCAGGCGGTGCTGGACTTGAGAGCGGCTGAAAAGAGTTTACTCTCGAATGAGCAGGCTTTTGAATCGTCGCGGGAGGCATTTCAGGTGATTAAGCAGCGTTATGATGTGGGGCTGGCCAACTCGATTGAGCTGAATACTTCACAAACCAATATGAACCGGGCGGAATTTGAATTGATTCAGGCACGGTATAATCTGATTTTCAGAAGCAAGGTTATTGACTTCTATCTGGGTAAACCGATCACTTTTAGCGAACAAAATTAATTTTATAAAGACATGGCAAAGAAAAAATCAACCCTTAAATACATCGTTATCGGCGTGCTCGCTTTATTGGTTTTCGTGATCGTAGCGAATAAAATGGGCTGGATAGGGCAGGGCGATGTTATTCAGGTGGCTACTGAAACGGTTGAAAAACGTACGGTGAACGAAACGGTTTCGGCGAGTGGTAAGGTGCAACCGGAAATAGAGGTGAAGCTAAGTTCGGAAGTTTCGGGTGAAATTGTAGAACTGAATATTAAAGAAGGTGATATTGTGAAGAGGGGGCAGGTACTTTGCCGTGTGAAGCCTGATATTCTTCAATCGGGATACGACCGGGCGGTAGCGAGTCTGAACTCGCAACGGGCCAGCCTGGCTGCTTCAGAAGCACAGTTGAAGCAAACCGAGGCCTCGGTGGCAAATATTGAAGCGAACTTTAAGCGTAATCAGGAGCTTTATAATAAGAAGGTGATTTCTGTTGCTGAGTTTGAGAATATTCGTTCGGAATATTTGGGAGCACAAGCGAACCTGGCTGCACAGCGGCAGAATGTGATCGGAGCCCGCTACGGCATTGAGCAGTCGCAGGCCATGGTGAAGGAAGCATCTGATAACCTGGCGCGGACAACCATTTATGCGCCCAACGACGGTGTGGTTTCACTGTTAAGTGTTGAGTTGGGTGAGCGAGTAGTAGGAACGGCTCAAATGGCGGGAACGGAAATTATGCGAATCGCTAATTTGTCGTCGATGGAAGTGAATGTTGATGTGAATGAGAATGATATTAATCGCATCAAGGTTAATAATGAAGCCACCATCGAGATTGACGCCTTCCGCGACCGTAAATTCAAAGGTATTGTTACTGAAATTGGTAGTTCGGCCATTGGAACGGCGACGACCTCGACCGAGCAGGTAACCAATTTCAATGTGAAGATTCGTATTCTTGCTGAGTCGTATGAAGATTTGAGCGATGGGGAGTCGGACCTGACGTCGCCCTTCAAGCCTGGTCTTTCAGCGACGGTTGATATCCATACACAGCGCGATAATGGTTTAACCGTACCGATTCAAGCAGTGACAACCCGTGAAATTGAAAAAGATGGCGCGAAGCCGAAGGGCGATACGACGGCGACTGCCGACCAGGCTGATCAGTCAGCGGCTACGGCTAATGATTCGCGTTCGGAGGCTAAGGCCGCCCGAGAGGCTGCAGCCAAACTTCAGGAGGTGGTGTTTGTGTATCGTGAGGGAAAAGTATATCAGGTGGAAGTGACTACAGGAATACAGGACGACAGGTATATTCGGGTGCTGACCGGGCTAAAGGCGGGGGAGGAAGTAGTGGTGAGTCCCTTTACCGCCATATCCAAAACCTTAAAGAACGAGACTGCAGTACAGAAGGTTAGCAAGGATCAGCTTTTTTAAAATTTTTCGGTATTTCCTGGCCCTTTACGTATCTTTGATTCGATATGCAAGAGAATCAACAGCCCATACATGTAGGATCGAGAAAAGAGGTGATGTCGTATCTGGAACCGTATATGCTCAATGAAATGAGCGAATACCTGAAGCCGATCGATGAGAACTGGCAGCCCGCTGATTTTTTGCCGGATGCCTCCAGGGATACCTTCTTTGAAGAAATAAAGGATCTGCAGAATGCTGCCCGTGAATTGTCATACGATACGGTTGCGGTGCTTATTGGCGATACGATCACCGAGGAGGCTTTGCCAACCTATGAATCGTGGCTGTCGATGGTTGACGATGTTTCTAAGAACAGTCAGGGTGGCTGGATGAAATGGGTGCGTGCATGGACGGCCGAAGAGAACCGCCACGGTGATCTCCTGAATAAATACCTCTATCTTTCCGGGCGGGTTGATATGCGCCAGATGGAAATTTCAACGCAATATTTGATTAACGATGGTTTTGAAATCGGGACCGGAAACGACCCGTACAGAAACTTCATCTATACTTCTTTCCAGGAGCTTGCCACCAACGTGTCGCATCGGCGGGTGGCCGGACTGGCGAAACAGTCGGGTGATAAACTGCTGGCTAAAATGTGCGGCGTAATTGCCTCGGATGAGGCCCGCCACGCCAAGGCCTATATATCATTTATCAAGAAAGCCATGGAGGTTGATGCGAGCGAAGTATTGATTGCTTTCGAGGATATGATGCGCCACAAAATTGTGATGCCTGCTCATTTTCTACGCGAAATGGGAATGAATATCGGTCAGACCTTTGGTCACTTTACAGACGCTGCTCAGCGGCTGGGCGTGTATACGTCGGTTGACTATGTCGATATCCTTAAACAGCTGATCGATGAATGGAAGCTGGATTCGGTGCGCGACTTAAACGAAGCAGGCGAGAAAGCCCGTGATTACGTGCTTAAGCTGCCTGATCGTTTACTGAGGGTTGCCGAAAGGATGCGTATTCCGGAAATGGAATACAAGTTTAAATGGATTCATGGTTAACGACCGGTTTTCTTTGTACAGGTCTGCCTGATTTTTTCTTCTTCTTTTTCTTCTTCATTTTATTTATCCAGATTAAGGTTCCGGTAATGGGAAGAGTGGTGGCTACCAAGCAGGTAAGAAAGTAAAGCAGCTTACTGAATTGTCCGTATACATCGCCGATGTGGAGGGCTTTGATTGATCCGCTGACACGTTCGTTGAAGGGTTTGTCGCGGAATATCACCACTTCTTCTACACTTGCATTCTGAATGTTCAGGCTGGCCTGGTCGGCCGCTGCAGGGGCGAAGAAGCCGGCTTTGTATTTGCTGATTTTAACCGGATCGTCGGCTTTTGATGGTAGCGCCATACGTACATCGCCGGTATATGGGAAAGTGCTGTTGGCGGCAGCCAGGTATTCATCCGCCGATAGCAGGTTTATCGGTTCAGGGGCGCTATCTCCTTCTGCAGCTTTATCTGCTCCTTTTCTACCACCTTCACCTCCGGCTTTGCGATCGCCTTCATTTCTGGCTTTGCGGTCGCCTTCCCCTCCGGCTTTTTGATTGCCTTCGGCACCTGCGGATTTTTCCTTTGGTGCTTCGTATGTGCCAAGCGTTTTGCGAAGACCATCGCGATACCAGTCGAACGACCATTGCGGACCGGTAATTCCCATGATCAAAAGAAAGAATAGAGAATAGAAAGCAAGGCTATTGTGCAGATCGTGGTTAATCCGTTTCCAGTTGCTGCTGAATTTGATGGTAAGGCCTTGACGCCAGGCTCTTATCTTTCTGGGGAACCAGATGACCATTCCGGTGAGCAGTCCAATCGTAAAGAGGATGGTCATTCCTCCGGATATATAACTGCCGAGCTTTCGGTTTTCCAGGCCTTCAATGAGTGGTTCTTCAACTTTATCGAGCAATAGCCAGCGGTGAAGACTAAACATAGAACTCATAAATTCGGTCGTTCCGTTGGTTTCCTTCGAAGTACCCAGGATGTTCCCTGTATAAGGGTCGATATAGTAGCCGGTGCCGAAACGACTTTTTTCACCTTCAGTTTTTGTGAAGATCTGATACGATTTCGTGGGGTCGGATGCAATATTGATGCTGGTAATGTTGGCCTGGCTTTCAGCTTGTACGATGGCTTTCAGTTGCTCCAACCGAAGCTTCTCTGGCTGAGGAGTTACCTTATGCAGGTGGGGCAGCGAAGCAGCTCTGATTTCGTCGTTGTACACATAGATGGTTCCCGAGAGGCATATGACGAAGACGAAAAGTCCGGAAATCAAACCTACCCAAAGGTGGATGTCGTTAAAGAATTTTCTGATCCGGGCCCAGTTGCTGTTTTTTGTTGTCTTCATGATGAAAGCGCGTAAATTCTTAAGATTTTATTAGGCTAAAATGGATAATACCTTATATTTGTAAGCAATTTAGATGAAGTCTAAATAAGTATAGTGCAAAATTAGACGAAATTCAGATTTGCTTGTGACTTGATACGGAGCAATAATGACGTTAAACGGAATTTTATGGACGCGATTACGGATATCAAAATAAACAACGCGTGCGAATGCAACGGAAGCGAGGGGGCGGCTACCGCGCTTCCCGAGGTTTTCGAGGTACGCTTGGATGATATTCATATATGGCATTTGCTGCCTGGCTCTTCGCAGGACCACCGTTTTAAGTTCAATGAGAATGCTGCATTTATACAAATGGTGTTTTCGCTCGATAGCCTGAGCAATTTTCTGGCAGGCGACGATATACTGGGTGCTGAAGAGCATACACTCTTTTACATTCCGGACTCGTGCTCTTCCTTCGATCGCCTCGAGTTGGATTCGCAGCGCGAGCTGTTCGGGATCAACATCAGTACTTCCCTGTTTTTCAGGTATCTGCCCGAAAATGGTCCGCTTCTTAAAAAGTTCAAAAAACACACCCGGCATACCCTTCCGGGTAAGATTGCCGAAAACCGGCCGCTGACTACCACCATGCGTGAAGTGATTCATCAAATCTTGTTCTGTCTTCGGCGTGATCACAGTCGCTGTATCTATTACCAGGCGAAGGTGATGGAATTGCTGAGCTTACAAATGGAGCAGATGGAAAGTGAAAATGAGGCGGGCAGGGGACTGAAAGAGGAGGAGATCAGAAGGGTGTACCGGGTGCGGGATATCCTGGAAGGCTCACCTGAAAAGAGCTTTAGTTTGCTTGGTTTGGCACATACGGTGGGTACCAACGATGCTACGTTGAAAAAGCATTTTAAGATGGTTTTCGGGGTGACGGTGTTCACCTATCTGAACGCTTTCCGAATGGAGCGTGCAAAAGAAATGCTATTGAGACGTGAATTTAAAATTGCCTCAATAGCAAATCAATTTGGGTATAAACATGCCACGCATTTTAGCGCGGCTTTTAAAAAGCATTTCGGTTATCCTCCGACGAAAATCAATGGATAATAATGTCGGCTTCTAGTTATCCTTTCCCCGAACGTTGGGGTCTGTATTACCGCGGTTAACCGTACTTTGCTTATTGTCGGTTTGGTTGGAGCTTTGGCCACCACTATTTGGAATGGTATGGCTGCGGCTGATTCTTTCCGTATCGGTATGCGCTCTGTCGGCAGTTGTATCCGGATTACCACCTTTTTCGCGGTTAGATACCTGAGGTATTACGTCGTTGCTTTGTGGTGGATTTATGCTGTTTTTTTCTTTGTCTTTCATGATATTCAGATTTTGGGTTTCACTTATCTTTCATATTAGAGAACCCCGAAAACTCAATTTTGTTTAAATATAACTAACTTTGCCCCATGGGTACATTACTAGATTCGGGGCAGAAACCCTATAAGCATTACGGAGCCTACTTGCGTGAGAAATATGACGGGAAGCGTGTTTTCAAGATTATTGTGGATGGGCACTTCACTTGTCCGAATCGCGACGGAAGCAAAGGCTACGGGGGATGTTCATACTGTAATGTCGATTCCTTTACGCCGGATTCGGCGAGGAAACTCCCCACGATCCGTGAGCAGGTAGAAGAGGGGATTCAGCGTGCCGTAAACGGTTATAATGCTGAGAAATTCATTATCTACTTTCAACCCAATACGAATACCTATGCGCCTGTTCATGCGCTGAAAGCGATGTATGACGAGGCCTTGAGCATTGCGCCGGAAAATGTGGTGGGGCTGTCGATTGGTACCCGACCTGATTGCATTGATTTTGAAAAGGTTGCTTTGCTAGAGAGTTACTCTGACCGCTACGATGTCGATCTGGAGATGGGAATGGAATCTATTTACAACGATACCCTGGATCGTATTAACCGTGGCTGTAGCCATGAAGAGTTAGAAACTGCCTTGAAACTGGTTGAAAACAGCTCGCTGGATATTTGTGTGCACACCATTTTCGGTTTTCCCTGGGAGAGTCATGAAATGATGCTCCGTTATGCAGACGAGATCAACCGTTTTCCGCAGATAAAGTTTGTGAAGCTTCACCACCTCCATATTGTAGAAGGTTCTATTATGGGTGTTCAGTATAAGCGCGAGCCTTTTAAAGTGTTTACGCTGGAGGAATATGCCAATTTTCTTTGCGAGTTTATTCCCCTGTTGAGGCCCGACATTGTTATTCAGCGCTTGTTTGGACTGGCTGATCAGGAACTGCTGATTGCCCCGAACTGGGGTAAGGGAAAGTCGGCCATTCAGACCTACATCGATAAAGAGTTGGAAAGAAGGGGAGCCATACAAGGCTCCCGCTATCTGGAGACGGTTGTTTGAATCGATTATTGGAATAACCGACTTTAGATAAAATATTCGAAGAGGGTTTTATCAGAATTGATTTCTTTAAAATCGAAGCCCTTCAGTTTCATGCGCTCGACGAGTCTTTCGTAATTATCCATCGACTGCACTTCTATACCGATTAACGCGGGTCCGCGTTCGCGCTGTGTTTTCTTAATAAATTCGAAGCGTGTAATATCGTCGGTTGGTCCCATCACTTCGGTTACGAATAATTTGAGTGCGCCCGGGCGCTGAGGAAAATGTACCAGAAAGTAATGTTTTTTCCCTTCGTATTGAAGGGAAAGCTCTTTGATTTCGGCCATCCGGTCGAAGTCGTTGTTTCCGCCACTGATAATGCATACTACCTTCTTTCCTCGTATTTCCTCGCGGAAAAGATCGAGGGAAGCAACGGTTAACGCGCCAGCAGGTTCTGCCACGATTGCATCGTTGTTGTATAGATTCAGGATGGTAGAGCAGACCTTTCCCTCGGGAACGGATTCAATACGATCAATAAACTGCTGGCAGTATTCGAAGGTGAGCTGCCCAACCCGTTTTACTGCTGCGCCGTCGACAAAGGTTATGATATGATCGAGCGTTACCGGCTTTCCTGCTGCGATGGCTGCCTTCATCGAGGCTGCCCCCTCGGGTTCGACACCGAAGCATTTGGTTTGGGGACTTACCTCGTTAAAATACGAGCTTACCCCGGATGCCAGTCCGCCTCCGCCAATCGGGATGATGACCAGGTCGACATCGGGCAGGTCTTCATAGATCTCGACGCCTACAGTTCCCTGGCCTTCGATGACGGCCAGATCGTCGAATGGAGGTACGAATGCCATGGCGTGCTTTTCAGCATAAAGCAATGCTTCTTTCTGGCAGTCGTCGAAGGTATCTCCGGTAAGAATGATTTCAACAAAGTCGCCTCCAAACATTCTTGTCTGCTCGAGTTTCTGGTTCGGCGTATGGCTGGGCATAAAAATGACCCCTTTAATTTGCTGGTGTTTACACGAAAAGGCAAAGCCCTGAGCATGGTTGCCGGCACTTGCACAAACGACTCCAGAGTTACGTTCTGCCTCATTGAGGCTGCAGATTTTATTATATGCCCCACGGAGCTTATAGGAGCGGACAACCTGCATGTCTTCCCGCTTCAGGTATATCGACGCCTCGTATTTCTCAGACAGTCGTTTATTTAGCTGCAGGGGTGTTCTGTGGATGACCGATTGCAGTTTTTGTAAGGCTGCAACCGGGTTTAATTTTCTTGAACGGTCGTTCATGTTTTTTATACGTTAAGCACTTTTCTATTTACCAGTTCGACTAAATCCTGGTCGGTAATATCTTTTTTTGAGTCGGCCAGGTTCAGGAACTCAGTATAAACGCTGTCGAGCGTTTCTTTCTCTACGGCGAAGCCCAGACGGGTGAGGTGATGTTTCAGGGCGTGGCGACCGCTTCGGGCTGTAAGAATAATACCTGCCTCGTCAAGCCCGACATCTTCGGGTTTGATGATTTCATAGTTTTCACGATGTTTCAGGAAGCCATCCTGATGAATTCCCGAACTATGTGCAAAGGCATTTCGGCCGACAATGGCCTTGTTCGGCTGAACCGGCATATTCATCATATCGCTGATGAGTCGGCTGATCTGAGTAAACTGTTTGCTGTTAATATTCGTTTTCAGCCCGTCAAAGGTCTGCGAATGCACCTGAAGAATCATGGCTACTTCTTCCAGGGAGGTGTTGCCTGCGCGTTCACCGATACCGTTAATGGTGCATTCCACCTGTCGCGCTCCAGCGGATACTCCGGCGATGGAGTTTGCTGTGGCCAGGCCCAGGTCGTTATGGCAGTGTACCGAAATGATTGCCTGGTCTATATTTTTAACGTGCTCTTTCAGGTAGGCAATTTTTTCCGCGTATTGGAAAGGCAGGCAGTAGCCGTTTGTGTCGGGGATATTCACGACCGTGGCACCTGCAGCAATGACCGCTTCGATCATGGAAGCCAGGTATTCGTTATCGGCACGACCGGCGTCTTCGGCGTAGAATTCAACGTCTTCGACAAAGGTTTTGGCATATTTTACGGCCGATACAGCGCGTTCAAGGATTTCTTCCCGTGTACTGTTGAACTTGTATTTGATATGCATATCCGAGGCTCCGATGCCTGTATGGATTCGTCCGCGCCTTGCATATTGGAGGGCATCGGCAGCTATTTTGATGTCGTTCTGATTGGCACGGGTGAGCGCACAGATAATAACTTCATTGAGATTTTTGGAGAGCTCAACCACACTTTTGAAATCACTCGGACTCGACACCGGGAAGCCCGCTTCAATGATATCCACGCCCAGGCGCTCCAATTCTATTCCTATTTCTATTTTCTCTGAGGTGGACAATTGACATCCAGGCACCTGCTCGCCATCGCGAAGCGTAGTGTCAAAAATGTATAAATGATTCGGATCGTGTAACATAGCTTAAAAATTAATGAAGGTTTTCTAATACTTTTTTTCCCATTTCGGCGGTTCCGAGGATGTAAGCAGGCACTGTTGAAGCATCGGCAATATCTTGCGTTCGGTATCCTGCTTTCAGGGTTTTGTCGACCGCCTCGGTTAAAACACGAGCTTCTTCGACCAGGCCGAAGCTTATTTCGAGCATTAATGCAGCGGAAAGGATGGAGGCCAGTGGGTTTGCTTTATTCTGACCCGCGATATCGTGGGCGGATCCGTGAATAGGTTCAAAAAATCCGGTGCCGTCGCCAATAGAAGCGGAGGCCAGCATGCCCATAGAGCCTGCAATCTGAGAGGCTTCATCGGTCAGAATATCGCCGAAAAGATTCGCTGTAAGCACGACATCAAATTTCTTCGGGTTTTTCACCAGTTGCATGGCGGCATTGTCTATAAACATATGCTCGGTTTCCACGTCAGGGTATTGCTGGGCGATTTCTTGAACCACTTCCCGCCACAGACGCGACGTTTCCAATACGTTGGCCTTGTCGACCGAACAAAGTCGCTTACTCCGCTGACGGGCCGCTTCAAAAGCTTTAATGGCGATGCGCTCTACTTCATAGCGATTGTAGTTCATCAGATCGGAGGCGAAATTCCGATCGTCTGAGCGCGATTTTTCACCAAAGTAAACATCGCCCGTAAGTTCCCGAAAGAAAAGGATGTCGGTTCCCCGAAGAATCTCGGGTTTCAGACTGGATGCGTCCAGGAGTTCATCGAACAACAGGATAGGCCGTAAATTAGCGTAAAGTCCCAGCTGTTTCCGTATTTCAAGCAAGCCTTGTTCGGGCCTTACCTTAGCAGATGGATCATTGTCGTATTTGGCATGGCCGATGGCACCAAAGAGAATGGCATCGCTCTTCCTGGCCTTCTGCAGGGTTTCATCAGGGAGTGGCGTGCCGGTGGCTTCAATGGCAACGTGTCCCATTAAAGCTTCATCGAAATGAAAGGTATGTTTGTATAGTTCTGCAATTCGCTCAAGAGCCGATTTTCCCCAGCCAGTCACTTCCTGTCCGATACCGTCTCCCGGAATTACTAAGATGTTTTTTTCCATTGTTTGTTTTCTGCGCGTTTATACGTACTGCCGACTTTGTTCATAGACTTTAATTTTATCCGTCTGACTCAGGATAAAATCGATGTCGTCGTATCCGTTTAAAAGGCACGCTTTTTTATATGCATTAATTTCGAAATTTTCGCTTTCGCCGGTCGCCACCAGGCTGATTTCCTGTTTTTCCAGATCGATCCGGATGGGACTGTTGGCGTCTTTGTAGATTTCTGCAAAAATCCGTTGAAGGAAATCGTCGGTTACCTGAATGGGCAGCAATCCGTTGTTCAGGGCATTTCCTTTAAAGATGTCGGCGAAAAAACTGCTGACGATAACGTCGAAGCCATAATCGCTAAGCGCCCAGGCTGCATGTTCGCGACTGCTTCCGCAGCCAAAATTCTTGCCTGCAACCAGGATGTTCCCAGAATACGTCGGATCGTTCAATACAAAGTTTTCCCGCGGCTGATTGCTTGCATCGTAACGCCAGTCGCGAAACAGATTTTCTCCAAAGCCTTCGCGGGTAGTCGCTTTTAAAAAGCGGGCCGGAATGATCTGGTCGGTATCAATATTCTCGGTAGGCAGTGGTACTGCAGACGATTGAATGTTTTTAAATATTTTTGTAGCCATTTCGTTAAATCAATTCTCTAATATCTGTAACCCTGCCGGTGACTGCAGCGGCGGCCGCCATCAATGGGCTTGCAAGAAAGGTTCTTGAATTAGGGCCCTGGCGTCCTTCGAAATTTCGGTTGGACGTTGATATACAATATTTCCCTGCGGGAATTTTGTCTTCATTCATGCCCAGGCAGGCACTGCAGCCAGGTTCGCGAAGTGCGAAACCGGCATCCTCAAATATGCGGTTTAATCCTTCTGCACGGGCCTGAAGTTCAACTTGCTTGGAACCAGGTACGATCCAGGCGACTACATGATCGGCCTTTTTCTTTCCGGCCACAAATTGCGCGACCTGCCTTAGATCCTCGATTCGAGAGTTGGTACAGCTGCCGATGAATACATAATCGACCGGATGTCCGATCATACTGCTACCGTCTTGCAGTCCCATATATTCGAGCGCCTTGATATATGATTTTTGCTCCTGCTTTTCGAAGCTGCTCGATTCCGGAATTCGTTGGGTAATGCCTATTCCCATCCCCGGGTTCGTTCCATAGGTGATCATGGGTTCGATATCTTCTGCCCGGAAGGAGAGTACCTTGTCGAATTCGGCGTCGTGGTCGGTATACAAGGTCTCCCAGTAAGCCATCGCTTTATCCCATTCTTCGCCCTTAGGGGCGAATTCTCTTCCGTAGATATAGTCGAATGTGGTTTGATCCGGTGCGATAAGACCACCGCGCGCGCCCATCTCAATACTCATATTGCACACGGTCATGCGTCCTTCCATACTTAAGGATCGGATGGCATCGCCCGCATATTCTACGAAATAACCTGTACCCCCTGCTGCCGAGATTTGGGAGATGATGTAAAGAATAATGTCTTTTGCACCAACGCCTTTCTGCAAGCTGCCGTTGACTTCAATCTTCATGCGCTTGGGGCGCTGCTGAAGGAGGCACTGAGTGGTAAGTACCTGTTCAACCTGAGAGGTTCCGATACCAAAGGCGATGGATCCGAAGGCTCCGTGAGTAGAAGTATGGCTATCGCCGCAAACGTAGGTGCCTCCCGGGCGGGTGATGCCTAGTTCAGGCCCGATTACGTGCACTATTCCCTGATAAGGATGGCCGAGTCCGTATAGCTCGATTCCAAATTCCTGGCAATTGCTGGTCAGCATTTCTACCTGAATGCGCGAAAGTTCTTCGCGTATGGGCAGGTGCTGATTGAGTGTGGGTACATTATGATCGGCCGTAGCAACGGTTTGTTCGGGCCGGAATACAGGAACGCCACGAGTCCGCAAGCCATTAAAGGCCTGTGGACTCGTAACTTCGTGGATGAAGTGTGTATCAATGTATAAAATATCGGGGAAACCTTCCTGACTGCTCACCACGTGGTTGTCCCATATTTTATCGAATAGTGTTTTTCCCATGCTTGATTAAATTTTTCCTGGCTGGTTCTCCGGACGAAGACCTCTCACAGCTTTTCCTGCCTGCCACATTTCACTTTCTTCTAGTTCTTTCAATTCCGCATTTAATTTTTCGCGGTAATCTTCTTTGCTGTTGCTGTCGATCGATAGTTTCGCCTCATTGCCAGTAGCTACGCTGTCGTATAATTCGTTGAATACGGGAAGTGTGGCATCGCGAAATTTTTTCCACCAATCCAATGCACCGCGTTGTGCTGTTGTAGAACAGTTAGCGTACATCCAGTCCATACCGTTTTCAGCAACCAGCGGCATGAGCGATTGAGTCAATTCTTCCACCGTTTCGTTGAATGCTTCGGAAGGGGAGTGGCCGTTTTTACGTAGAACTTCGTACTGAGCAGCAAAAATTCCTTGAATAGCGCCCATTAACGTTCCGCGTTCTCCGGTAAGATCAGAGTATACTTCTTTCCGGAAATCGGTTTCAAACAGGTATCCGGAGCCTACGCCGATTCCAAGTGCGATGGCACGGTCTCTGGCTTTTCCGGTTGCATCCTGATGAACAGCGAAAGAAGAGTTCAATCCCTTTCCCTCCAGAAATAGCCGGCGAAGGGACGTTCCGGATCCTTTAGGAGCAACCAGAATTACGTCTACATCCTCAGGAGCAACGATTCCGGTTTGATCTTTATAAGTGATGCCGAACCCGTGTGAAAAATAAAGCGCCTTGCCTGGCGTAAGGTATTTTTTGATGGTTGGCCAAAGGGTAATTTGTCCGGCATCGGAAAGAAGGTATTGAATAATAGTGCCGCGCTCGGCTGCTTCTTCAATTTCAAAGAGTGTTTCGCCAGGTACCCATCCATCTGCAACTGCTTTATCCCAGGTTTTCGAATCTTTACGTTGTCCAATAATGACGTTAATGCCGTTATCTTTCAGGTTTAATGCTTGACCCGGTCCTTGAACACCGTATCCGATTACAGCAATCGTTTCGTTTTTCAGGGTCTCCTGTGCTTTATTTAATGGGAATTCTTCCCGGGTTACAACTTCTTCTACTGATCCGCCAAAATTAATTTGTGCCATTTTTTCTTTTTTTGTTGATTAATAATTTGAATAAATTTGATTGTGTAGCGTTTATATCGTGTGTGCCTACATGCTAAAAGTTTTGTCCTGCTTGTCGAGAAACTCGTTCTCAACCAGTTCGCTTACCGGCTCTTCGCTCTCAAACTCCAGAAGTTTCTTGTGGAATCCTTCGCTGGTTTTAATAATGGCGATGCGTCCGCTGCGCACAAACTCGATTAATCCGAATTCGCCCAGGGCATTGGTTAGTCCGTCGATTTCCTCGCTATGTCCGGAGGTCTCAAATACGGTATAATCGTTTCGGATGACCACTGCACGCGCTCCGTACTGCCGAAGGAGTCGTTCAACGCTGGCTTTTTCTGTAATCGAGGAGGTGGCAACTTTAAACAGTGCCTGTTCCTGCCATACAATTTCGTCATCCGTGTTGTAATAGGCCTTCAGGATGTCGACCTGCTTTTCAAGTTGGCGGCAAACCTTACGTACCACCTCTTCACTCTCGTTGATTACCAGCGTGAAACGGAAGATGCCACTGACCTCGGAAGGCGAACCACTTACGCTCTCGATGTTTATCTTTTTTCGCGAAAACTGAATTGCAATTCTGCTGATAATACCGACTTTATTTTCGGTATAAATCGTTAATGTAAATTCCTTCTTTGACATCGTTGTCTATTTTAATCTGATTTCTGAAACGCTGGTACCCTGAGCTACCATCGGGAAAACGTTGTTTTCTTTTCCCACCATCACTTCGAGCAGGTAGGAGCCGTCGTGATTGAGCATGGTTTTCAGCGCATCATTTAAATGATCCCGGGAGGAAACTCGCTGGCCTTCGATATAATATCCTTTGGCTACCGCTACAAAGTCGGGACTTGTAATGTCGACGAAAGAATAGCGCCTGTCGTTAAACAACTGTTGCCACTGGCGAACCATACCAAGGAATTCATTGTTGAGTATCAGTATCTTAACCTTCGCTCCGAATTGCATGATGGTTCCAAGTTCCTGAAGCGTCATCTGGAAGCCTCCGTCGCCGATAACGGCTACAACGGTGCGTTCGGGAGCTCCATACCACGCGCCGATAGCTGCCGGAAGTCCGAATCCCATCGTACCCAGACCTCCGGAGGTGACATTGCTTTTCGATTGGTTAAATTTCGCATAGCGACATGACACCATCTGGTGCTGTCCAACATCGGAAACAATGATTGCATCGCCTCCGGTGAGTTCGTTCAAGTTGCGAATCACTTCACCCATCGTCAGAATTTCTGATTGCGGGTATAGCTCATCCTGGATAACTTCCTTTACTTCTTCCAGCTCCAGGCTGCGGAACCGTTCAAGCCAGGCAGAATGATCTTTGGGTTCAATCTGAGCCGTGAGCATGGGCAGGGTTTCTTTGCAGTCTCCCCATACCGGCACATCGGCCTTTATATTTTTATCGATTTCGGCCGGGTCAATATCGAAGTGAACCACCTTGGCTTGTTTGGCATATTTGTCTAACCGCCCGGTCA
>DAIRDA010000022.1:0-16175 GCA_036796375.1 Albibacterium sp. | reverse complement strand
CGTATCTGTACGTCCGGGATGGTTTTTTAGCCCTCATTCCAATGATAAAGTCAAGACCCTAAGTCAGCTCCTGACCATTTATTATTCGTCGGTTGGCCGTAATGCCAATCTGCTGCTGAATGTTCCGGTCAGCCGGGAGGGACTGATCCATAAAAACGATTCTACGGCTTTGATGGAACTCCGACAGGTGCTGGATGAGAGTTTCAAAACCAACCTTGCCCTTGGGAAGGAAGTGGTGGTCAGTGTTAATAAGCCATTTTCAAAGAATTTAACGGATGGCGACTTTGAGAGCTATTGGGCGGCTCCGGAGAAAGACCTTACAGCCAGTTTGCTTGTCGACCTGGGCGAGGAAACCACCATTAATCGCTTGCTTCTGCAGGAGTACATTCCAATGGGACAGCGTGTGAAGGCCTTTCGCGTAGAATACTGGAACGGGAGTTCCTTTGTTGAGCTCGATCGGCAAACGACCATCGGATACAAGCGTATTCTGAAGTTTCCGACGGTGAGGACCAACAAGCTGCAAATTCATCTGGAAGCCAACGCGGCGCCGGTCCTTTCTGAGATACAGCTTTACTTCGCTCCTGAAATTAGCGAACAAAGTGGTGGAAGCGCTGCTAATTCAGGCTTTTCGACGAAGAAGTGGAAAGCAGTAGGCATGCCGGCCTCGCTGAAACCTCAAAATGCTTTCGACGGCGACTCAAAAAGTCTGGTAGTGATCCGGAACGCAAAAGATGAGGAGCAACACTTCACCGTGGATATGGGAAAGGTACTGGATGTAAGTGGATTTACCTATACGCCTTCGACCGCAGAAGAGCAGGATGGAAATATTTACCGCTATAATTTTATGGTCAGCACCGACGGGCAGAATTGGACGAGCCTGATAGAAAACGGAGTATTCGGAAATATTAAAAATAATCCGATAATGCAGCAAATCAGTTTCGATAAGCCGCATAAGGCGCGTTATATCAAATTGCAGTCGTTGCAATCGGCCGATGGGAACAGGAATAAAACCACCATAGCCGAGTTGGGGGTGATTGTTAGCCAAAAAGAAAACTAGTCGTTACCTGGCGCGGTCGATGAAGCCCGACGATTCTGCAAATTCGATCACCTGATCAACGGCGTCCTGATAATCATATTGAAGGTCTTCGTGCAGTTTTTCGAAGCTGGTCAGCAGGTTTTTGATACGGCCAGCTGCATATTGTAATAACTTTTCATTGCCGAAAGCTGTCTCCTGAAAATATTCAGGAGCCAGCCGGAAGGCTTCCTGAAGAATGTGCACGCGAAGTTCGATTTCGCCTGCCTTGTCTTTCGTAATCAGCACGTGCTGGTTGATCGTGCCGCTCAGCGCCCGAAGTGCTTTTAGCAGGTCTTTGGCAGTATAATAGCGTTTGGCGTCGAGCCGCGCTTCCATCAGCGCCAGGGCATCGTCCAGGTTTGCCAGCGTCTGGTTTCGGCGCTCCAGCAAATCGCTTTCGTCCTCGAGCAACTGAAAGTGTAATTGGTTAATTAGTGTCTTGTTTTTTCGGACAAGGCGTAAGAGTAATTTATCTTTTTCTTTCTGTGGAAGGGCGAGTATAGCCTCCTGCAATACAGCATCTATCTTAGTAAGCATCGTTATTTCGTTGTATTCATGTTTTTAAAAGGCCTCTCCCAAGCCCAGACTAAAGCCTGAGTAGCCTTTGCTAAATCCATAGTCGAGTGCAATATTTGTATTAGACCCTTTGTTGAACTTCACCCGCAGGCCACCTCCCATGGCGGGGTTGAACTGGCTAAACTTGTAGCGGTCGGATTGCGTGACTGAGTTGGCGCTGGCAAAAACAACAAATCCGAAGAGTCCGTTTCTGGTAATGTCCCGCCGGTACTCTGCTTCCAGGTAGATCAGTCCCTCGCCGCGATATCGGTTATGATCGAAGCCTCTTCCCGATCGGTTGGAAGGGTCCATGCCAATGCTGGGCAAATTAAGATAGGGTACCTCTCTGTCGAGTACTGTCCAGTAATACGACCAAAGCGCCAGTACGTTCTGTTGGCGGGTACGCTGACCAAAGGGGATGTATTTCCGGAAGTCGGCATAAAGCGAACGCCAGGTGGCACTGCTTCCTAAAAACGTTGGGTTTACCCGGTAGATAAGGTTGGCGTATGAACCGGGAATCGGGTTGAAATCGTTGTTGCGGGTATCATAAAGCAAATTAAGAGTAATTCCCGAGGAACGCGAATTGCCGCTTTGTCCGGTGCCATGAGGATAGCCCGTAAACGCAGAAAGGCCTGGCTCGTCGCCCTGGATGTTGTAAAAATAATCGAAATTATAGCCGATCCCAGCGAAAAAAAAGGGTGTTATCCGTTTCAACGCACTTTGGTAAAAGCGGATATAGTTATAATCAACTTTAATTTTATCATCGGCATTCTGCCCGCTTCCCAATCCCCAGGTATATTCCGGATAAACCAGGAAACGTGTGTCGCCGCGGATATTCCAGCTATTGTCTTTCAGCCATATGCTTGTACGAAGCGGCAGGCCGAAACGTCCCTTGAAATTTAAGTATGGCGCGAAGGTAGCGGTAGAGAGGTAGGTCGTTTTCCGGTCACCCAGGTAGAAACCGGCCGTTGTGGACGTGATCAGGGCCCTCCCTCCACCGGGAATTTCTGTAGAAAGCGGCAGGATGGAGAAATAAACCTTGCGGTTTCGTTCTCTTTTGATCTTTTCGGGTTGGATATTCAGTAACTTTTTCCCCAGGTCGATAAGGTCGGTCTGGTAGGAAGTGTCTTGCACGACATTATTCTCTTTAATCGCGTCCGATGGGTTCTGCGCCAACACGCATAGCGGACTCAGTACCACCAAAAGCAGCGAAAATATCTTTTTCAATCGTTTGTAATTAGTTTTACGAATATAATCTTTTATCTTTAGATGCTGCCTGGTACTGAAAACCGCCGGTAGCACCCGATTGCAGTATAGCAAATGTTCTTCCACAATTATCAGATATTCTTGCGCAAGCGAAAATTTCTTAACCTAGGTTAACCTTTTCCCTCCGTTGTCATCGTACCTTTGAGATTATTGAAAATCATTCACTTTAAAATATCCATTATGAAAAAAATCACATTCTTTCTAGCCTTTCTACTGATTTCTGTAGGAGCTTTCGCTCAGACCTCCTGGACGGCAGATCCTTTCCATTCCAGACTGGGTTTTTCGGTAACGCACCTAGGTATCAGTGATATCGACGGACACTTCAGCGATTTCGACGCGACGGTAAACGCAACGAAGGCGGATTTTAGCGACGCCTCGATAGAACTGACCGTTAAAACCAATTCCATCAATACACGTATCGACCCAAGAGACAAGCATTTAAGAAGCGCTGATTTTTTCGATGTTGAGAAATATCCGACCATGACTTTTAAAAGTACTTCTATTAAAAAGAGCGGAAAGGATACCTATAAATTAACAGGCGATTTAACGTTGGTTGGACAGACCAAGCCGGTTACGATGACGATGAAATACCGTGGCACTACGGCTAATCCAAACGCCAATGGAGCTCCGGTGGCCGGAATCCAGATTACAGGCGAATTCAAGCGTTCTGATTTCGGATTTGGCGGACAGTTTCCGGAAGCAGTGATTAGCGATGTCGTTCGCATCAAGGCAGACGGAGAGTTTGTGCATAAAAAATAAATTAGTGTTTAATAGATTCATCATCAGGTGAATCAGGAAAGCGGCCTCCAATCGGGGCCGCTTTTTTTGCGCTTGAAAAAATTTACGTTATTTTACATCAAAATCTACGATATTCATGAGAATTCTTCATACGGCGGATTGGCATTTGGGCAAAAGGTTGGAGAAATTTTCCAGGCTGGAAGAGCAGCGCCAGGTGTTGGAAGAGATAATTGCGATTGCTGACGAGCAGCAGGTAGATGCGGTATTGATTGCGGGCGATTTATTTGATAACTTCAATCCCGCATCAGAAGCCGTTGAGCTGTTTTACCGAACGCTTAAGCGACTTTCTGCTCACGGAAAGCGGGCGGTGGTGGCCATCGCGGGAAATCACGACTCACCCGATAGAATTGAGGCACCCGATGCGCTGGCGAGCGAGTGCGGCATCTTTTTCTCGGGCTATCCGAACTCTATTGTTTCAACCTGCGAACTCGACTCGGGCGTTTGCATAGCACACAGCGAGCCAGGCTTTATTGAGTTAAAACTTCCATCGTGCGATCAGAAGCTTCGCCTTCTGGTCACTCCCTACGCCAACGAATATCGGCTAAAAACCTTTCTCGGTATGGATAATGCCGAAGAGGAGTTGCGTCAGGTCTTGCAACGGCGCTGGACGGAACTGGCCGACCGGTATTGCGACGATCAGGGGGTTAATATGTTGATCACACATCTTTTCATGATGAAGAAAGGGGCTGAAAAGCCGGAGGAGCCGGACGATGAAAAGCCGATACTCCACGTAGGTGGGGCGCAGGTCGTATATTCCGAAAATATTCCTCCGCAGATTCAATACGCGGCCCTGGGCCATTTGCACCGCTATCAGCAAATCGACGACCGTCCCTGTCCGGCTGTGTATAGCAGTAGCCCCTTAAGCTATAGCTTTTCTGAAGCGGGACAGGAAAAGTATGTGGTCATCATCGACGCCCTGGCGGGAGAGCGGGTGACTTTTAACAAGGTGGCGCTTCAATCGGGCAGGAAACTCGAGAGAAAGCGTTTTGACGATATTGAAAAGGCGCTCGGCTGGTTGTATGAGAACCCTGACGCGCTTGTAGAGCTGACTGTTTCGACCGATGAATACCTTCGCTCGGAAGACCGCAAGCGCCTGCTGCAGGCGCATCAGGGCATTGTGACGCTGATACCCGAAGTGAGATCGCTGAAGACGGCATCAGCGGTTCAGCGCATTAATCTGAATCAAAATATGGACGATTTGTTTCAGCAGTACTTTCAGCACCGGCACGGACAGTCGGCTAACCCCGCACTTCTCGAATTATTTAACGAAATCAGAGCAGAAGGAACCGAAGAATGATACCTGTTTCACTAGTGATCAAAGGGTTGTATTCCTATCAGGGAACGCAGAGAATTGAATTCGACCGCCTCATCGAAGGGCAGCTTTTTGGAATTTTCGGACCGGTAGGTTCTGGTAAATCATCCATTCTGGAAGCCATATCGTTTGCTCTGTACGGCGATACCGAGCGATTAAATCAGCGCGAAAACCGGAACTACAACATGATGAACCTGAAGTCGGACGAGCTGCTGATTGATTTTCATTTCCGGAATTTTGACGGGAACGAGTACCGGTTTACGGTGCGTGGGCGGCGTAACAGTAAAGACTTCAGTAAGGTCAATACGTTCGACCGGGCGGCCTACCAGCTTGTGGAGGGCGAATGGATCCCCTTGGAAAGCGCCTCCGCAGAGGGTGTGCTGGGCCTGAGTTACGAAAACTTTCGCCGCACCATCATTATTCCCCAGGGGCGCTTTCAGGAGTTTTTGCAGTTGGGTGATAAGGACCGTACCAAAATGCTGAAGGAGATTTTTCACCTCGATAAATTCGAGTTCTTCGAGCAGACGGTCAGTCTCCAGAAAAAAAACGATGAATTGCTCAGTCAGCTGGCAGGGCAGCTATCCCACTATCAGGATGTAAACAGTGAATGGATTGAAGAAAAGAAGGAATTGGTTGCCCGGAAAAAAGCGGAGGTAGACGCGCTCAATAAGCAGCTGGAAGAGAAGCGGCTGCATATTCAGGCGCAGGAGAAACTGAAAGGATTATTCGATCAGCTGCAGGAGGCGGAATCCCATCTGGAGCGCTTGTTGGGGGAGGAAGAGGAGATGTCCCTGCTGGAGAAAAAGCTGACCGACTACGAGTATTGCTTTACACACTTTAAAAATAAATTTGAGCATCGCGCCAGATTGCTCGAGGAGCAACGAACACAGGCCGGTTTTCTGGACAATCAGCGATCTGCGTTGACAAATTCCCAGACCGCCCTGGAGCAATTATCGCATGAAGAGCGAGTGGTGCTTCAGGAGTTCGAGAAGCTGGAACAATACCGGATAGAGCGCGACGATCTTGAACGCGTGCTTCAGTTGCTTGAGCTCCGCAAAGAGGGTGGGCAACTGCAAAAGCGTATTGCCGAGGGAGGTTTGCACGTGGAAAAGGCGCAGAAAGAACGCGCCGAGGCGGCCAGTCAGCTTGAAGCAGCTAAGATGAGGCGATCGGAGATGCAGGCGAAAATGCCCGACGTCGTACAGCTCTCTAGCATGCGTAGCTGGTTTGAGCAGCGAAAACAGTTGTTAAAGACCCAGGACCGATATCGAGAGCAAGTCGAGCTGTTCCGGCAGCGGCTGGATCGTCTGCAGCACTCAGTGTTCAGCCAATTACAGGATCCGCTGCTCGATGGGATAGCTCAAGGTTCTTGGCCCGACTATCACCGCCGCGAACTAGAGGAACGACGGCTGGAATGGCAGGAACGAATCGGCAACATCCAAAAGCAGGTCGAACATCATCAGGTTCATATCCGTTTGGGCGATTTTGTGCGCTATCTTGAGGAAGGGCAGCCCTGCATGCTCTGCGGATCGGATAAGCACCCGCAGAAGCTGGAAGTAGCCGATGTTCAGTCGGAACTGGGGCATTTGAGTCGGGAACTGGAGCAAGGCAGGGAGGCAGAAAGGCAACTTAATGAGCTTCAGCGAGACCTGCTGATATATACCCAACAGGAAAAGGATCTGCGCGCTCATTTAGAAGATACAACCAGGCTCCTCCGGGAGGAAGCGGAAGCGGCTCAGCTGCACGAAAGTGCCTTTTCCTGGGAGGGCTTCGATTCTGCCGACTCCGAAGCGGTAGACCGCCTTTTCGGCTTGAGTGAGCAGCTGCAACGCGAGCTGAAAGCGCTGGAGGCGCAGATAGGCCAAACGGAACAAAAGCTGCAACGCAAAAGCGACGATTACGAACGCTTTTTGCATGCTGTAAACGACTTTAAATCGAAACAGACTGCGCTGATATCCAGATCCGGGCTGCTCGAAGAGCAACTCAGGCGGGTGTCTTTAAGCGACTTTACCCAAACCGATACCAGCGACCTGAGCGCCCGGATAGAAGCGCTCGATGAAAACGTTGTGCGCATCCGGAAACGGCATGAGGAAGTCGGCGAACAACGAAACCGTCTGCAGCAGGAGCAGCTGATTTTAAACGAGCGGATTTTTTCTGCGACGTCAAGGTTAAAGGATTACGACAGCAAGATCGGCGTTATCAACGATGATTTGAAGAGCTGTATGGCCAGTTCGCCTTACGCCGATGAGGCGGAAGTAAATGCGATCTTGAAAGAGGTATTGGATGTGCAGGGTTTGAAAAGGCGTATTGGCGACTATCATAAAGAACTGTTCGCCTGCAGAAAGCAGTACCTAAGCCTGAAAGAGCAGGCCGGCGAACAGCAGTTCAGTCAGGAGGAGCTCGACCAGCTTCAGAAAGATTTTCTCGAGTGGAAGCAGAACTGCGATGATTGCCACTCCGATTATATCCGGGAGCAGTCGGCACTCAATAAAGCAGCGGCCGACCTGCTGGAAAAGCAAAAGCTGGAAACGAAGCAGCAGCAACTCTTACACCGTGCAGAGAATATCCATACCCTGAAACTTCTTTTTAAGGGAAGCGGCTTCGTGAGTTATATTTCCACCGTATATCTTCAAAACTTATGTGAAGTGGCCAATAAGCGTTTCTATACGTTAACCCGCCAGCAGCTTCGCCTGGAGGTAACGGATAAGAATGAGTTTCAGGTACGCGATTACCTCAACAACGGAAAAGTTCGGAACGTAAAAACACTATCGGGCGGACAAACCTTTCAGGCTTCTTTGTCGCTCGCCCTGGCGCTGGCTGAAAGCATTCAGCAGCAGAGCCGTTCCGACCAAAACTTTTTCTTCCTCGACGAAGGCTTCGGTTCGCTGGATAAGGAATCCCTCCAGACAGCTTTCGATACCCTGAAATCGCTCCGGCAGGAAAACCGTGTGGTAGGGATCATCTCGCATGTCGAGGAGTTGCAGCAGGAAATCGACGTGTTTTTAAGCGTTGCCAACGATCCCTTCACAGGCAGCCGGATTAAGGGCAACTGGGAGCAGGTTTAAAGTTCTTTTAATTCGCCTACCAGTTTGGTGATGGTCTGCTTGGCATCGCCGAACAGCATCAGGCAGTTGTCGGCACCAAATAGCTCATTTTCAATCCCAGCATAGCCTTTACCCATGCTTCGTTTGCTGACGATCACCGTACGCGCTTTTTCTACGTTAAGAACCGGCATCCCGAAAATCGGACTGTTCGGATTGGTTTTAGCCGCGGGGTTGACAACGTCGTTGGCACCCACCACAAAAACCAGGTCTGTATTGCCGAAATCGTCGTTGATTTCATCCATTTCGATTAGTTTGTCGTACGAAATATTAGACTCCGCCAGCAAAACATTCATATGGCCGGGCATTCTCCCGGCAACCGGATGGATAGCGAAACGGACCAAAATTCCTTTCTTCTCGCAGAGCTCACTAAGTTCCCGGATGGCGTGTTGTGCCTGCGCAACAGCCATGCCGTAGCCGGGTACAACAATCAGGGAAGATACCGAGTCAAATATTTGTGCGGCCTCTTCCAGGCCCACTTCCTTCACGCTTATCTGCGGACCATCCTGCGCATCGATGCTCGCCGTAGTTTGCCCGAATCCTCCAAGCAGTACGTTAATCAATGAGCGGTTCATGGCTTTACACATGATCTGTGTCAGGATAATACCCGAAGCGCCCACCAGCGCTCCTGCCACGATCAGCACATTATTGTTTAACACAAATCCGGTTGCACAGGCCGCCATTCCTGAATAGGAGTTTAGCAGCGAAATCACTACCGGCATATCGGCTCCTCCGATCGGAATTACCACCAATACACCCAGCAACAGAGCAATCACAGCCAGGGCGATCATAAAGTCGGCATTTGAAAAATCGCTCAGGGCGACGACCGCCAGTGCCACCGCGCCGATCAGCAATAGCAGGTTAATCAGGTGCTGTCCTTTAAAGGTGATGGCCCTCCCCGAGATCTTACCATTTAGTTTCAAAAAGGCTACCATCGACCCGGTAAAAGTGATTCCGCCAATAAGGATACTAATGGCCACGCTGCTGGCTGTGATATTGTCGACTACCAAACTCTTTTCCTGCGTATTCAGCCAAAAGTCGGCCATCGCTACCGCCAGCGATGCAAGTCCGCCAAAGCCGTTGAACAATGCCACCATCTCCGGTATTTTGGTCATCTGAACCTTTGAGGCCACCAGCAAACCTATGGTTGATCCTATTACCACGCAGATCAAAATATCGGTCAGGCTGATCATGTCTACCTGAACAACCGTCGCCAGGATGGCGATAAACATTCCGATAGATGACAGGGTGTTCCCCTTACGGGCTGTTTTCGTTTTCCCCAGCATCTTAATGCCAAGTATAAAGCAAACAGATGCCACCAAATAGGCTATTTGGATGAAAATATTCATGATAAGTAGATTAGTCGTGGGTTATTTCTTTTTAAACATTTTGAGCATGCGGTCGGTCACGGCATAGCCGCCCACCACATTGATGGTTGCCAGCACCAGCGCAATCATTCCAAGCCATTTGCTGACGGATCCATAGTCGAGCACATCGCATGCAACGATCGCTCCCACAATGGTGATGCCTGATATGGCATTTGAGCCCGACATCAGCGGCGTGTGCAGGGTAGGGGGTACCTTGTTAATGAGTTCGAAGCCCAGATAACTGGCCAGCACGAGAATATAAAGCAGAATAATGAACGATTCCGGTCCCATAAATTTCGATTTTAGGAGGTGATTGAATTCTTATAGTGTGAGATTACTGAGCATCTATTGAAAGGGAGTGTTATTTCGTTACCTGTTGGCTTAAAATGCTTTTCGTAAAAGCATGCACCAATTCTCCGCGGTGGGTGATCAGGGTACCCTGTGTAATTTCTTCTTCCATTTCCCATTTAAATCCATCGGCAGAAGCCAGATGAAGTAAGAGGGTACTGATATTTGTAGCGTAAAGCTGGCTGGCATTTACCGGCAGTAGAGCCGGTAGGTTTGATTCGCCAATAATGGTGACACCATGCTTAACAACCGTTTGATTGAATTCCGATAATTCGCAGTTTCCGCCCGACTCAACAGCCATGTCGACAATCACCGATCCTGCTTTCATCGTCATCACCATCGCTTCCGTTACCAGCAGTGGCGAGCGTTTTCCCATCACCAGGGCCGTGGTGATTACCACATCCGCATCTTTAATGCGGTCTTCAATCAGCTGCTTCTGCCGCGCGAGAAAATCGCCCGACACTTCCTTTGCGTATCCACCTTCCGTTTTCACCTCTTCAGCACCTTCCACCACCAGGAAACGCCCTCCGAGCGACTCCACCTGCTCTTTGGTCTCCGGTCGTACGTCCGACACTTCCACGACCGCACCCAGTCGCTTTGCCGTAGCAACGGCCTGTAGGCCGGCAACACCGGCACCGAAAATAAGTACTTTCGTAGGGGTAATGGTTCCGGCGGCGGTCATCATCAGCGGAAAGATCTTTCCCAGGGTATTGGCAGCCATAAGCACCGCCTTATAGCCGGCCAGGTTGGCCTGCGAGCTTAATGCGTCCATTTTCTGAGCGCGTGAAATACGCGGAACAGCATCCATCGAGAAGGAAGAAATTCGTTTTCTCTTAAAAATTTCCAGGAGTTCCGGCTGCGTGTAGGCATAAAGGAGTGAAATTGACACCGATTCCTCTTTCATCATTTCCGCTTCGGAAAGGTCCGGAGCGTTCACTTTAAGGACGATGTCGGCCTGGCAAACCTCCTGTTTCCGGGCCAGCGTAGCTCCTGCCGAACGGTAGTTTTCATCGGTAAAATTAGATGCCGCACCGGCACCTTCCTCTACCACAATGCTGAATTCTTTTCGTATTAATTGCTTAACCAATTCGGGAGTAAGGGCCACGCGCCTTTCCTTTTCCTTTGATTCTCGCAGTACACCTATTTTCATTGTCGTTGAAGGGATTTAATAATTCCTTGGTTATTGCATCAAGAATGTTGCACGACAAATATAGTAGTATATTTGAGAGTAGTAAATTAAATAGCGATTTTTTATATTAAATTTTTATTGCACAGCCTTAATTTTTGTGTTTTTAGCAATTTTTATGGCTGGCTTGTCGCTTGGCGATGGAAATCCAGGTCTTGGAAATCAAAACTGAAGTCAGTCAGCGGCGAGATGGCCTCAACCGAAAATCCACTTGCTTTCCCTTGTTGATCGAGCCGGAACAAAACAAAGGCATCCGCGTCCAGGGTACGGTCGTTCCACTTCACAATAAAGGTATTTCCTTTATAAAAATACATGGGGCCCTGCAGTTTCGGCGACTTCGCAGAACGGAAGTAAAGCTCGCCTTTCTGCTGATCAATCGTTACCTCGCCGAACCAATTGTCGACAAATGACCCTGCATAAGCAGTGAGGTCCGGCGCCATTTTCTTCGAGCCGCTTTGCGCCTCGATGTCCGACCAAATCTTGTCCGTAATCTCTTTCGCACGTGCCTCATTTCGAAGTCGCCCCTCATTGTACTGTTTAATCCAGTCTGTGTTTGGCGCACCGAAGTAGCTGTCTTTAATCGTGTTCGAAATGGCGGAGAAAGCAGCACCCGATTGCTGGTTTGTCAGCACGATGATGCCCAAATGAAGCTCCGGAATCATGGTCACTTGTGTTACAATCCCTGCCAGCCCCCCGGTATGCATCACCTGGAAGTGTCCGCTTGCATCGCTCAGGTTCCAGCCCAGTCCGTACGCAGCAAAGGGGTTTCCATATGGTGACCGCCCGCGTATGATAGTCTGAGGTGTCCAGGTCTCCCGGTGCACAGTTTCAGAAAATAGGCTATCCTTCAAACCCTCGCCATATTTGCCATGGTTCAATTGCGCGATCACCCATTTGCTCATATCTTTGATATTGGAATACATTCCACCGGCAGCATTGGCCACCTCCGAAAAGCTCAAGCCCACAGTATGCAGTTTTCCATCGACCGGTGCATGCCCGTCAATAATATTCGACCGATCCTTCAGTCGGTACCACGACATAGCCGTCTGCGTCATACCGAGCGGTTTCAGAAAATGCTCGCTCACAAATTGCTCGTATTCCATGCCCGATACTTTTTCAACGACGTGGCCTGCCACAATGTACAACAGGTTGTCGTAGTCGTACTTCGAACGGAAAGAAGAAACCGGCTTTAGAAAGCGTAGGTTATGAATCAGCTCATCTTTCGTGGTCGTATTTGAATCCGGCCATATCATTAAGTCGCCCGCTCCCAACCCCAGTCCGCTCCGATGCGTAAGCAAGTCACGCACCGTAAATTCGCGGGTTACATAGGCATCGTAAAGTTTAAATTCCGGCAGAACATCGGACACACGGGTATCCCATTCAATTTTTTTCTGATCAACCAGGATGCCCAGCGCGGCGGCCGTAAAGGCCTTGGTATTGGAGGCCACACCAAACAAGGTATTTTCGTCGACCTTCTTATCCGATTGAATAGAGCGAAGGCCGTACCCTTTGGAATGAACCACCTTTCCATCCTTAATCACCGAGACAGCGATGCCCGGAACGTTGAAGGTGGACAGTGTTTTTTCGACTAAACTATCGATTTGCTTTTCCGTCAGCACCTGCGCATTCAGTGGAAGATTAATTGCGAAGGCAAGGAAAAGAGCGAGAATGGTTTTGGAAAGTATGTTTCTGTTCATTGTAACGAGTTCTTGATTAAAGGTATTAAAATTTTACAAAAAGAGCCTTCAAAGTGCTATCTTCATCATAGCCAATTCTTAAATCATGCAAAGGAGAACGTTTCTTGAAAAAAGCAGTCTGCTAACAGCCGCATTAGGTCTTTCGGGATCCTCACTGCTTGCTTCCAGACCTAAAAATGCACTGCCCTACTGGAAGGGCTTCAATCTGGTCGACTTCAACACACCCGACCCCGCCAGAAGATACCGCACCACGACCGACGACCATTTGAAATGGATGGCAGACTGGGGATTCAATTTCATTCGTTTGCCCATATCCTATCCCTATTACCTTAGCTTCGATCGCAGCCGGCCGATTAAGCCCGAGGAAGTCTATCAAATAGACGAACAGGCGGTCGACACCATTCAAGACCTGGTGCACCAGGCAAATAAGCATAAACTGCATGTAAGCATCACCCTGCACCGGGCGCCCGGATATTGTATCAATGCAGGCTTTCACGAACCTTATAATCTCTGGAAAGACCCCGAGGCACTCAAAGCCTATTGCTTCCACTGGAATATGTGGGCGAAGCGATTCAGGAATGCCTCTGAAAAGGACATTAGCTTTGATCTGCTCAACGAGCCCGCGATGATCGAAGATATGAATGATCAGCTATCGGCAAAGGGCAGGGTGCCGGGAGATTTATATCGGAATTTGATCAAATCCGCTCTCGAGGCTATCAAAAAGGAAAATAATAAACGGATTGTGATTGCAGACGGCAATAATATTGGGAATGAGGTCATTCATGAAGTACTCGATCTCGATGTGGCACAAAGCTGTCGGGGTTACTTTCCGCATGCCATTTCACATTACAAAGCTCCCTGGGCTAATAAAAACCCGGAACAACTGCCCCTGCCCAAGTATCCGGGACAGGTAGGCGACCAAAACTTCAACCGCCAGCTGCTTGAAAACTATTATAAACCCTGGATTGAACTCGCCGCCAAAGGTGTTGGCGTACATTGCGGCGAGATGGGGGCATGGAACAAAACCCCGCACCCGGTCATGCTCGCCTGGATGACCGACATGCTCGATATTCTATATTCCCACCGCATCGGATACGCTCTTTGGGAGTTTAGTGGTGATTTCGGGATTATGAATTCCGGGCGAAGCGATGTGGATTACGTAGATTTTCATGGTAATGAGCTGGATAAGAAATTGTTATCGCTTTTGCAGAAGTTTTAGCCAAAAAGAAAGCTTAATTAATTGAAATATTTTTTTGATATATAAGACAAAGGACTATCTTTGCATTCCGAAAACAAAGGAACATTTGTTCAGGAAAATACAAAAAGGCCCGTTCGTCTAGGGGTTAGGACGTTAGATTTTCATTCTAGAAACAGGGGTTCGATTCCCCTACGGGCTACGAATACTGAAGCGGATTGCACTCAATCCGCTTTTTTTATGCTCTAAAGCCAGTTTTTCCTCTTCGGCTGAAGCAATGTAAAGCATCAAAAAGCAACGAAAACACGCGAATGTTTTACCAATGTTGTACCCATTGTTGTACCCATTTTTGTACCTTAGTTCGACAGATAGCATATTTAAATAGCACATATGGAAGAAAGACCAAGCTTGAAGCTTCACCTTTCAATGGCTGATAAAATTATTGAATACCTCGGCTGTTTTCTGCTTATAGCGATTTGGATCCTGACGCTTACAAGCTACGCCGAGCTACCTGATTCTATTCCCATCCATTACGACTTTGCTGGCGAGGCAGATAGTTTTGGCGGAAAGGGCAACATTGTAACAATGCCCATAGTGGCGACCATCCTTTTTATCGGAATGACCATCCTGAATAAGTATCCGCAGCTCTTCAATTATCCCACAGTGATTAGCCGTGAAAATGCCCAAGGCCTCTACAATAATGCAGCGCGGATGATCAGATATTTAAAAGTCATCATTGTTTTCATTTTCGGACTGAATTCATATCAGACGATCCGAATCGCCAATGGATACTCAAGCGACCTGGGAGCTTGGTTTTTACCATTGACATTGGCGCTGATGTCTATTCCGATAGTATACTTTATGATAAGGTCATTTAGAATAGAAAAATGAGGAACAGAGCAATAAAAAAATTTATCTTGCAGTGACAACCTCCTGAATCGATGAAACCGAACCTCTGCTTCTTCAGCCTGACTCTTCTTAGCCTTGTGCTGCTATGCAGTTTCAGATCAAAGGCGCAAAGCGAATCCGAAAGACCCAATGTCCTTTTCATAATGGTCGATGATCTGAAACCTGCCGTAGGCGCTTACGGGGATAAGGTGGCTATTACGCCAAATATGGATGCTTTGATTGCTCGAGGCGTTCGTTTCGACAGGGCTTACAGTAATCAGGCAGTCTGTGTTGCTTCCCGTTACAGTTTGCTGCTAGGGAGTCGTTCCACCTCGACTGGTTTGTACGATTTCGGAAGAGACCTCAGACAATATTATCCGGATGCTGTAACCCTGCCGGAAGCTTTTAAAAAACAGGGGTATTTTACTCAGGCGTTAGGGAAGGTGTTCCACATTGGGCATAACACCTATAACGATGAGCAGTCGTGGTCGGCACCCCACTTCCATGAAAAAATTGTTGAATATCTCACGATGGACAGGTCAGATTCAGAGCTCACCATTGAAGAAGCGCTTTTTGAAAATCACTCGTGGGCATTCGCATTGAAACAGGTGAAAGGACTTGCCTGGGAATCGCCCGATGTGCCCGACGAAGCTTATGGCGACGGACGGGTTGCACAGAAGGCTATCCAGGTATTAGGCACCCTGGAAAAGCAAAAGCAACCATTCTTTCTGGCGGTTGGTTTTGCCCGGCCCCATCTCCCATTTTCAGTGCCGAAAAAGTACTGGGACATGTACGATCAGGCAAACCTTCCAATGCCGACAACCGAGGAGCATCCCTCCGGCGCGCCTGACTTTGCCATAAAGCGGTTTGGAGAAATTGAGCAATATCAGGCTATTCCCGGATACGAGCCAAGCAAACGTTATCCTGACTCACTTAAAAGGCAGCTTATTCATGGCTACTATGCCGGCGTGACTTATGTCGATGCTCAGATTGGCAAGGTGCTGAGCGAACTGAAGCGCTCGGGTTTGGATAAAAATACGATCGTTGTTCTGTGGGGAGACCACGGTTATTTACTGGGCGAAATGGGCATGTGGACCAAGCATGTTAACTATGAACTTGCCAACCGCATTCCACTGGTGATATCCTATCCCGGGCAGATATTGAGTGGGCATGCTAGTTCGTCCATCGTGGAAACGGTCGATATTTATCCGACCCTCATCGAACTGGCCGGACTGCAACTTCCGGATAGCAATCCGGTTCCCTTCGATGGCGAAAGTTTGGTGCCGGTTCTTCGAAGCAAGGAGCATAGAGGAGATTACGCTTATCATTGCTACCCGCGTGATGGCTGGATGGGTCGTGCCATACGTACCGATGCATACCGACTGGT
>DAIRDA010000021.1:0-16313 GCA_036796375.1 Albibacterium sp. | reverse complement strand
ACCTCGTTTTACCCAAACGGGGTTCAAACTCAGTCCTGACAGGGAGCAACCAGAGACCAAACAGACCCCTGACTCACCTACAGGTCTGTTTAATCCCTTTCTTGTGCGTGCTAGGTCCTTGCTTAGCTCGGCTTTGTTATAAACGAGTTTAAAGGAAGTTTAATTCCTGGCCGCGACCATGAAAATCTTGGCATTGGACACCACATACAAGGCATTTTCATATATTCACAGAAGAGGCTGCTATATTTTAACAACGTAAAAACAGAGAAAATGAAAAGAGTAACCGGAATCGGTGGTGTGTTCTTCAGGTGCAAAGACCCACAACAAATGAAAAATTGGTATCAGACCCACCTTGGACTGGAAACCGACCAATGGGGAACGAATTTTGAATGGCGGCAAGCTGACGAACCCGATCGAAAAGGATTTACGCAGTGGAGCCCCGTTGCCGAAAATTCGACCTTCTTCGGGGCTTCTGGAGCTGATTTTATGATGAACTACCGGGTAGAGAACCTGGAATGGCTTCTAGCAGAACTAAAGAGGGAGGGCGTAACCGTGCTTGACGAGATCGAAACCTTTGAGTATGGGAAGTTTGTCCATATCCTGGATATGGAAGGAAACAAGGTTCAACTCTGGGAAGCAAATGATGAAGAGTACGACAAGATTGTTGAGGGACGGACGAAGTGAGCCTGGATGCCATAAACGAAATGATAGCTACATGTTCAAATACACAAAGGCGAGAACGATCGATACAAATACAATTCCATAGCCCAGGAAAAGGTGTTTGCGGAGTTCAAGGCTTCCCGCGGAAATACCAATGCCGAGTTTGACGATTGTATTGCTTACGGTTGCTATCAGTATAGCATTGCCGGCGATGGAAAGGCCGAGGCTTTCGCCGGCAATTTTCGATACGCTGATGGTAATGGCATCGATATCAGAGAGGCCTGCGATGGCGCTGGAGAGAAGCATTCCGCTTTCGCCGAGGTATTCGTTCGCGTAGCTTACTACCAATAGAATAACGGTATATACGGCGCCAAAAAAGAGCGCGCCCTGTAAATCGAGTGGTTTGCTTTTGCCCATGTCGGTTTCAATGGCTTCGCTCTTCCGCTGCTTGTAATAAAAGGCGAAAGCGACGCCGAGCGCTACCAGGAAGACGAAGGCGACCGGGATGACCAGCCGGCTGAAGAGTTGGGTATTGAAGATAAAGGCCCAGATCAATACCCTTATAATCATAATCGAGGAGGCGGCCAGGATGGCGACCGCGCAATGAAGCGAAATATTGGGCGATTCTTTGCTCTTTTTCGCAAATACCCAGGTTACTGCAGTACTCGATACCAGTCCCCCGACAATTCCTGAAAGAAGTATCCCTTTGCCAGACCCCAATAGTCTCATCATAATATAGCCAACAAGTCCCAGTCCTGACGTCAGAATGACCACCCAGCCAATCTCACGCGGGTTCAGCACATTGAACGGGCCCAAATTCTCGTCGGGCAGGAAAGGGAATACGAGGAGAACCATTACGGCAAAGCGAATAAAATCATATAGCTCTTCGCTGGTTATTTTGCCGATGGCATTTTGCAGTTTAAATTTAGCCGACAGAAGAACAACAACCACTACCGTGATCATCAGGCTGATTTCGATGAAGCCCAGCAAGGTTAATCCACCGATGACAAAGGACAGCAAAAGGGAGAACTCGGTTGTTGTTCCCAGATCTCCGGTGGCAGCGGTGGTTTTGTACGAGATACCGATCAGGACAAGGACCGAAAGGAGTAAGCTGATAAAGATCCACGGATGGAATACAAGCGCCATCATCGCTCCGCTGAAGCCGAGCAGGGCTACAAAGACGAAGGAGCGGATACCGGCGAAGCTATTGAGCTTTTGTGTTAAGGCGGCATGCTCTCTTTCAAGGCCAATCAGAAAGCCTGCGCCAATAGCGACAAGCAAACGAATGACCAGTTCCATCTGGGTAAGTTGGAAATCGGGTGTATTGATAAGAATGGAGTCCATGAAGTATGTTGATCGGAAAGGCGAAAGTACGTAAATGTTTCTGAGATCTAAATTTCGGACTCAAGAAGGGTCGGAAAGGGCATAAAAAAAAGGAGGTTGAAAAACCTCCTTTTAATTTGATCTAACTTTCGTTAGCGGTCCGGACGGGACTCGAACCCGCGACCCCATGCGTGACAGGCATGTATTCTAACCAGCTGAACTACCGAACCGTTGTTCCCTTTTGGGAATGCAAATATACAGCGATTATTGTATTCTGCAACATTTTTCTCAAAAAAAAATCAAATTTCGCTCTCTTTCATTTTCTCTGCATTTTCAGCAAATTGAAGCGCGTCTATAATCTCCTGAATATCACCATCCATAACGTTTGAGAGGTTATAAAGGGTCAATCCGATGCGGTGTTCAGTAAGTCTTCCCTGCGGGTAATTGTAGGTACGGATCTTGGCCGAACGGTCGCCGGTGGATACCATGGTTTTCCGTTTTGCGGCGATGTCTCCGTTTTTCTTCACAAGCTCCAGATCGTATAATTTGGAACGCAGCATGTCCATGGCAAGCTCACGGTTGGCCAACTGCGATCGCTCAACCTGACATACTACCACGATGCCGGTGGGTTTGTGGGTAAGCTGCACCTTGGTTTCTACTTTGTTTACGTTCTGACCGCCGGCACCTCCTGAACGGGAGGTATGAAAATCGACATCGGCGGGGTTGAGGTAGACATCGATTTCTTCCACTTCGGGCAATACGGCTACCGAGGCGGCAGAGGTATGCACCCGTCCCTGGGTTTCGGTATCGGGAACGCGTTGTACGCGGTGAACGCCCGATTCGTATTTCAGGGTTCCATAAACATCTTCACCGGTTACCTTCAGGATAACTTCCTTATAACCGCCAGCGGTGCCTTCGGTTACATCCATGGTTTCGTATCGCCAGCCTTTGGTTTCAAAGTAGCGGGTATACATGCGGTATAGGTCGCCCGCAAACAAAGCAGCTTCGTCGCCGCCGGTTCCGCCACGGATTTCGATAATGGCATTTTTGGAATCTTCCGGATCTTTTGGAATAAGCATCAGACGAACGGTTTCTTCCAGTTCCTCCCTTTCCTCCAGCAACAGGTCGAGCTCTTCCTTGGCCATTTCCAGCAGTTCCTTGTCTTTTTCTGTGGCGAGGATTTCTTTGTTGCTCTCGATATTGCTGACTACATTCTTATAAACGTTGTATTTTTCAACAATTTTTCCGAGGTCTTTATATTCTTTATTGAGCTTGGCAAAGCGCTTCATGTCGTTGACGGTAGCGGGATTACTCAGTTCGCGTTCAACCGCTTCCCAGTGCTCTTTTATAGCCTGTAATTTTTGTAACATAGGTGCAAAACTAAGATATTTTATCCATTTTCTTTTATGTCAGATATTCTTTTAACTTTGCAGCATCTATAAGGGGGTGTCCCGGATCGTTCGTATCCGGGGCTGAGATTATACCCATCGGCAGCCTTTGCTTTTCTGAGCTAAATGCTGTCGGGGACCTGATCCAGGTAATGCTGGCGTAGGAAAATAAAATAAAATAAGAGCAGGGACAACCCTCGTTTCTGCTAAGTTTTATTAAAAAAAATTCAAGTTAAAAATGAAAAAGAAAATTGCAGTCATTGCGATTGCTATGCTATTGCCTGTATGGCTATTGGCGCAGAATCCTTTATGGGTAAAAGTAAAGGATGAGTACGGTCGGGCGCTGAGCGGAGCATCGGTTAAGGTAGGGGGAACAGTATTGAGCGGCCAGACGAACGCACAGGGCGAATTCCGCCTAAGTGGCCTTAACGAGGGAGATTATGTGCTGGAAGTTAGCTTTTTAGGTTTCCGGACCGAGCGGCAAAACGTTCGTATTCCAGGCAAGGGGGCGATTGAAGTGTTGCTTTCGGCTGAGAGCTTCCTTACCGACGAGGTGATTGTTCAGGCTACCCGGGCAACAGCAAACTCGGCCACTACCTACAAAAACCTGTCGAAAGAAGATCTGGCAAAAAACAACATGGGGCAGGAGGTGCCTTATCTGCTAAACCAAACGCCATCGGTGATTGTGTCGTCGGATGCGGGCAACGGTATCGGGCATACCAGCATTTCTATTCGCGGCAGCGATGCTCAGCGTACAAACGTAACGCTTAACGGAATTCCTTACAACGATCCGGAGAGTTTGGGAAGCTTTTGGGTTAATATGCCTGATTTTGCCTCTTCGGTAGACAATATCCAGATTCAGCGTGGGGTGGGAACCTCGACCAACGGTGCAGGAGCTTTCGGGGCCAGCATCAATATCCAAACCAATACCCGCCGGGATACTGCCTATGCCGAGCTGGACAACAGTGTCGGATCGTACCAAACGTTGAAGAATTCGGTGCGATTGGGTACGGGCTTGATTAAGGATAAATTTACTTTCGACGGCCGCCTGTCGCGGGTAGTGTCTGACGGTTATATGGACAAGGGAGAAGCCGACCGGGCAGCGGATTTGAAGTCTTATTTCCTGAGTGCAGCATGGTACGGGGAGCGGAGCCTGTTGAGGGCAAATGTTTTTTCGGGTGTTCAGAAAACCTATCAGGCCTGGAACGGGGTACCGGAAGAGTTGCTGAAGACGGATCGGACTTACAACGAATTTACGTATAAGGATCAAACCGATAACTATGGGCAGAGCCATTACCAGCTGCTGTATTCCAATTCACTTTCGGATCAACTGCTTTTGAACGGAGCGCTCCATTATACCCGGGGCGACGGCTACTACGAGGAGTATAAAGCAGGGGCAGACCTGGGCGACTACAACCTGCCGAATGTGGTTATCGGCGATGAAGAGGTTTCTGAAACGGATTTGGTGCGGCAGCGCTGGCTGGGGAACGATTTCTACGGAGTTACCTATTCCCTGGCTTATAAGCCGGAGAATGATCTGAACCTGACCCTGGGCGGGGCTTACAATATTTATAAGGGCGACCACTTTGGAGAGATTATATGGGCGCAATTTGCATCCAGCGCTATGCCGGGCGATCGCTATTACGATAACGATGCCACGAAGAAAGATTTCAATATCTATGCAAAGGCGGATTATCGCTTCGACCGCCTGTCGCTATTCGCAGACCTTCAATATCGGAATGTGGATTATTCCTATCAGGGGATTAACCGCGACCTGAGTTTATTGCAGCAGGATGTACAGTTGAACTTTTTCAATCCGAAAGTGGGACTGAGCTATGATCTTCAAACGTATGGTATGGTATACCTGTCGGCCGCGATCGCCAACAAGGAGCCCATCCGACGGGATTATACCGATTCCTCGCCGGATAGCCGGCCGAAGCCGGAGCGGTTAACCGACATTGAGCTGGGTTACCGGATCGGAACGGCACGTTATAACGTAGGACTGACAGCTTATGGGATGTTCTATAAGGATCAGCTGGTGAATACAGGCTATATCAACGACGTGGGTTCGGCAGTGCGGGAGAACGTGGGTAAAAGTTACCGTGCGGGGCTGGAGCTGGATGCCCGCTGGCAGCCTTTTACAGACTTTACCTGGTCGGCCGCGGCCACATTGAGTCGTAATAAGATTCAGGACTATACCTACTACATGGACATTGCCGGCACAACGGAGCAGCAGGCTTTCACGCTGAATGAAACGAACATTGCCATGTCGGCAGGAACCATTCTTTCGAATGAATTTGCCTATATCCCGTTTAAGCGGACAGAAGTTGCCCTTATCAGCAAATATGTTTCACGCCAGTTTCTGGATAATACCTCCAGTGAAAGCAAGAGCATCGACCCTTTCTTTACATCCGACCTGCGTTTGCGCTACCAGATGCCGGTAAGGGGACTGAAGTCGCTGGGGATTACGCTGCGTGTGAATAATATTTTCAACGAATTGTACGAAGCCAATGGTTATACCTTTGGATATATCAACGAGGCGGGTGTGCAGGAAAACTACAATTATTATTTTCCGCAGGCGACGCGAAACTTTATGCTCGGCCTGAACCTGAGCTTCTAAAAATTTTATGAAATGAACGCAAATCCCGGAATCCTTCCGGGATTTTTGCATTTCGGTCAGAATCACCTATTTTTACAAAAAAATAAGCTTATGTACAAAACTCTTCAACCTGTTTTACAGAAAGAAATTGCTGAAATTAAAGAAGCAGGACTTTACAAAAAGGAACGTGTTATTATCACTCCCCAGGGCGCGGAAATCAAAGTTGAAGGGGGGCAGGAAGTGATTAACTTTTGCGCAAACAACTACTTGGGTTTGTCGTCACATCCGAAGGTCATCGAAGCGGCTAAGGCAGCGATCGATTCGCACGGATATGGAATGTCGTCGGTCCGCTTTATCTGTGGTACGCAAGACATTCACAAAGAACTGGAAGCGAAACTTTCGACCTTTCTGGGTACAGAAGATACCATACTTTATGCCGCGGCTTTTGACGCCAACGGTGGCGTGTTTGAGCCGCTGTTCGGTGCGGAAGATGCTATTATCTCCGACGAACTGAACCATGCCTCTATCATCGACGGGGTTCGTTTGTGTAAAGCGCAGCGTTTCCGTTATAAGCACAACGATATGGCCGATCTGGAAGCACAGCTTCAGGCAGCCAAAGGTACGCGCCACCGGATTATTGTGACCGACGGAGCTTTCTCGATGGACGGAACGATTGCGCAGCTGGATAAAATTTGTGATCTGGCTGATAAATACGAAGCATTGGTGATGATCGATGAATCGCACTGTACCGGTTTCCTGGGAAAAACGGGTCGCGGAACCCATGAATATTGCGGTGTGATGGATCGGATTGATATTATTACCGGAACCCTTGGCAAAGCACTTGGGGGTGCCTCGGGTGGATTTACATCCGGAAAGAAAGAAATTATTGACATGTTGCGCCAGCGCTCACGGCCTTATTTATTTTCGAACACCCTGGCCCCCGCCATTACAGGTGCATCGATCGCGGTGTTGGATATGCTGAGCGGAGCCACCGACCTGCGTGATAAACTGGAAAGCAATACCCGGTACTTCCGTGCGAAGATGACGGAAGCGGGCTTTGATATCCCTTCCAGCGAGCACCCCATCGTGCCGGTGATGCTTTACGACGCGAAAGTGGCACAGGAATTTGCCGCCCGGATGCTTGAAGAAGGAATTTACGTGATTGGCTTCTATTTCCCGGTAGTACCGAAAGGAAAAGCTCGTATACGCGTTCAGGTTTCTGCAGCACATGAAATTTCGCACCTTGACAAGGCCATTGAAGCGTTTAAGAAAGTGGGAAGCGAACTGGGAGTAATATAACGATGAGTATACAAGAAAAAATAGACCAGTACAGCGCTGAGATTAATCAGTTTACAGCCGCGGGCCCGGAGGATGCTGAAGCTTTCCGATTGAAGTTTCTGGTGAATAAAGGGATTGTACGATCGCTCTTCGAAGAGTTTAAAACGGTATCTGTGGAAGAGAAACGGGTACTCGGACAGGTATTGAACCAGTTTAAGCAATTGGCTGAATCGAAGCATAAGGATATGCTCGAGCAGCTGAGTGAAAAAGAAGGCGCTACAGCGGGTAACGAAAAAGACCTTACCCTGCCGGGAAATGGCTTTACACTGGGTTCACGGCATCCTCTCTCGCTGGTCAGAAAAGAAATTATTGAAATATTTAAAAAGCAGGGCTTTATCGTTGCCGAAGGGCCGGAGATTGAAGACGACTGGCATAATTTCAGCGCATTGAATTTTCCTGAGGAGCACCCGGCAAGAGATATGCAAGACACCTTCTTTATTGAGAAGAAGGACGGAAATGACATCGCCCTGCGTACGCATACATCGTCGGTACAGGTTCGGATGATGGAGATGGGCAAGCCGCCTTTCCGTGCCATTATGCCGGGAAGGGTATACCGGAACGAGGCGATTTCGGCCCGTGCACATTGCTTCTTCCACCAGGTTGAGGGCTTGTATGTGGATGAAAATGTATCCTTCGCCGACCTGAAGCAAACGCTGTATTATTTCGTACAGGAACTGTATGGTGTCGACACGAAAGTTCGTTTTCGCCCGTCCTATTTTCCCTTTACGGAGCCTTCGGCTGAAATGGATATCTCCTGCTCGATTTGCAAAGGCGATGGTTGCACCATGTGTAAGGGAAGCGGCTGGGTAGAGATACTTGGATGCGGGATGGTTGATCCGAACGTGCTGGAAAACTGTGGAATAGACAGCAGGAAATACAGCGGTTTTGCCTTTGGAATGGGCATTGAGCGGATAACGAACCTGAAATACGAAATTAAGGATTTGCGTTTATTTTCTGAAAATGACATTCGTTTCCTAAAGCAATTCGAGACAGAGATGATTTAATTATGGAGGCAGATAAGGTAAAGGCTTGCATTCAGGATGCTGCCAGGGAGCTCTTCAGACGCTATGGCTATAATAAGACCAACGTCAGCGAGATTGCCCGCAGTGCGAAAGTTGCCAAGGCGACGATCTACAAGCATTTTGAAAGCAAGGAGATGATCCTGCACGCTATATTGATGGATTATATCCGCAAAAGCGTGAAGGATATCATTACCAAATCGGAACGTGATCTGGATTTGGAAACCTACCTGAGCAATCTGATTCTGAGAGTAAGCCGCCTTTCGTATACCATTTGCAATGAATTCGTTGGATGGGATTTTATTCGCGAGTCGGCCAATGCGCAGGAATACCTGAAAACGCTTTCAGACGATCTGGAAAACCTGCTTATCCAGTCCTTTCAGGAAAGCGAAGTGGTCACCCTACCCCTGGAGAACCTTCGCTTTCTTCTTAATTCCAGCAAGAGCATCGTATTCTCTTTCGCCTTTACTTCAGTAAGTGTGGCCGATGTGCGGAAGAATTTTGTCTCCTTCCAAAACGACATGCTGCCATTTTTAGTGAAGGCGGCTATAGCATAAGTCTTTTTATGCGTATTTTTGCAAAACATGAGAAAAACGTTTCGGGAAAAGGTCCGCATTGAGAATGTGGAGGTTATTGATATTGCAGAAGGCGGCAAGGGAGTAGGTAAAACAGATGATCTGGTTATCTTTATCCAGCATGCCATTCCGGGTGATATCGTCGATATAGAAATTCAAAAAAAGAAGAAGAACCTGGCAGAGGCCACTGTGACGGCCCTGAAGCAGGCCTCGCCTCATCGGGTGGAGGCCTTTTGCAAGCATTTCGGTGTATGCGGAGGCTGCAAGTGGCAGAATATGGAATATGATGCGCAGTTGCTTTATAAGCAGAAAAGCGTTGAAAATGCCCTTTCCAGGATCGGGAAGGTGGACACCTCGCACATGGAGGAAATTCTTCCTTCCGGGCAGACTACCTATTACCGAAATAAGCTGGAGTACACCTTTTCAAATCAGCGCTGGCTGACCCAGGATGAAATAAACAGTACCGAAGATTTTGAAAGGAATGCTCTGGGCTTTCACATTCCGCTTCGCTTCGATAAAATTTTGACGATTGACCATTGCTATCTTCAGGCGGAACCGTCTAACAGCGTGCGAAACACACTGAGTGACTTCGCGATTAGGAAGGGTATCAGCTTTTATGACCTTCGCCGGCACGAGGGAGCATTGCGTAACCTCGTAATCCGGAACACTTCCATCGGGGAATTGATGGTCATTGTGGTGTTCGCTTACCCGGAAGGCGACGATATTCAGCAGGTGATGAGCTTTCTTCAGGAGTCTTTTCCGGAGATAACTTCCCTGCTTTACATTATTAATCAAAAGAAAAACGATACGATTTTCGATCAGGATATCGAAATATTTGCGGGTCGCGATCATATCTTTGAGGAGATGGGCGAACTGAAATTTAAGATCGGTGCCAAATCGTTCTATCAGACCAATTCGTTGCAGGCGCATGAGCTGTATAAAGTGGCGCGCGACTTTGCGGGGCTGACGGGCGATGAGCTGGTATACGATCTGTATACCGGGGCGGGAACGATTGCCAACTTCCTGGCGAAGGATGCGAAAAAGGTGATCGGTGTTGAATACGTGCCAACGGCTATCGACGATGCCCGGATCAATTCGGCTATCAATGGAATCCGGAATACTGATTTCTATGCTGGCGATATGAAAGATATTTTAAACGATGATTTCATCGCTGCAAACGGTCGCCCTGACGTGATCGTTACCGATCCGCCGCGCGCAGGGATGCACCCCGACGTCGTGGCGAAGCTTCTGCAGATAGAAGCGCCTAAAATTGTTTATGTGAGTTGTAATGCGGCTACTCAGGCCCGCGACCTGGAAATATTGTCAAACAAATATGACGTGCAACGCATTAAACCCGTAGACATGTTCCCGCATACGCAGCATGTAGAGAACGTGGTTTTATTAACCCTGAAAAATAGCTAGCATATGGATTTGCAGGATTTACTGAAGCCCTCTGATGGGAAAAAGGAGAAAAGCGAAAGCCCGTTGAAGAGCCTGAAAGCAGACCTTGATTTCTACAAGGAGGCCATTGAAGAGGTTGCTTCGGATATGATCAGCCAGGAATACAGTGAATACCCCATTTTTATTGCCCATCAGCATGAGGTGAAGGTAGGCGAGATGATTCTCGACCGGGAGGAGCTTGGTACGGCATGGACCATCCAGGCTTCGAGTCTGGAAGAGTTTGTGCAGGTGGGGATCGTGCAGCCAGAGAAAAAGAAGCGTTTCATCGAGACGTTTAAAGACCCGGCGAAGTTTATGTGTCTTTTCGTGATCGTTCCGGAAGGTGCTAACTTTGTTTTTTACCCCTATGCCTGATCGCGAATGAGTTACTTTAATTTTGAAGAACCGGGCAGTCCGGCAACCGACGAATATTTCATGCGGGAGGCGCTTAAGGAGGCGCGGATGGCGCGCGATCTGGATGAAGTGCCGATCGGGGCGGTCATTGTGTCGAATAACCGGATCATCGCCCGCGGCCACAACCTGAGTGAACAGTTGAACGATGTAACGGCCCATGCCGAAATGCAGGCCTTTACAGCGGCTGCCAATTATATCGGGGGGAAGTACCTGCAGCAGTGTACCCTGTACGTCACCCTGGAACCTTGCGTCATGTGCGCAGGAGCCGCCTTCTGGACTCAGATAGGGCGCGTCGTTTATGGTGCAAGCGATGAAAAGCGTGGTTTTTCACGGTTACAGGCGAACGTATTGCATCCGAAAACGACATTGATCTCGGGCGTTCTGGAAGAAGAATGTGCTGATTTGCTCCGTATATTTTTCCAGGCACGGCGCTAGCGTAATGATGAGATTCCTTTGACTTAAGAACGAAACAATTCTGCAATTTTCTGGTTATATTTGTTCATTACTCATTCTAAAAACTAATACATTATGGCATTTGAACTACCGGCGTTACCGTACGCCTCTAACGCTTTAGAACCCCATATTGATGCTGAAACCATGGAAATTCACCACGGTAAACACCATCAGGCATATGTTGACAATCTAAATAAGGCTATTGAAGGAACCGATGCTGCACAGCTTTCCCTGGAAGAAATTATTAAAAATATTTCTTCATACGGACCAGCGGTGCGTAATAATGGCGGAGGGCATTACAATCACTCTTTATTCTGGACTGTACTTTCTGAAAACGGCGGAGGGCAGCCTACAGGTGAGTTGGAATCGGCCATCAATGAGGCTTTTGGATCGTTCGACGGACTGAAAAAAGAATTGCAGAATGCTGGTGCCACCCGTTTCGGTTCAGGCTGGTCATGGCTGATTGTTGATGAGTCAGGCCAACTGAAGGTTACATCAACGCCGAATCAGGATAATCCTTTGATGGATGTAGCTGAAGTTAAAGGAACTCCGATTTTCGGTATCGACGTATGGGAGCACGCTTACTACCTGAAGTATCAGAATAAGCGTCCGGCTTACCTCGAAGCGATCTTCAATGTGGTCGACTGGGATGCGGTAGCAACGCGCTACAGCAAAGCAAAATAAGAATTTAATCTTTGATATAACGGCGATGGTGTAAAAACAGCATCGCCGTTTTTTGTTTAAAAGAGCTATGGAAATGATGAAAGCAGTGGTTCTTCACGGTAAAAAAGAACCCTTAAGGATGGAGGAAGTGGCTATACCTTCCTTGCAGGAAGATGAAGTGCTGGTGAGGGTGAAAGCAGCGGCCTTTAACCGGCGCGATTGGTGGATACAGCAAGGACTTTATGCGGGCTTGAAATATCCGATTATTTTGGGATCCGATGGTACGGGTGTGGTGGAGCGTTTAGGATCAGACCGGCATCGGGAGTGGATGGGCAAATCGGTGATTATTAATCCGGCCAACAACTGGGGCTCACACGAGGCTTTTAAAAGTGATAGGTTTTCAATTCTGGGGCTGCCCGAAGACGGTACCTTCGCTGAGTATGTGAAAGTGCCGGTGCATAATTTATACGATTTGCCCGCGCATTTGTCTTTTGAGGAAGGAGCAGCGATTCCTTTGGTGGGATTAACCTCTTACCGTGCCTTATTCTCTCGTGCGAAACTGCGTGCGGGCGAGAATGTGTTGATTGCAGGGGTAGGAGGAGGTGCATCGAGCATGGCGCTGCTCTGGGCAAAAGCCGCCGGGGCGCAGGTGTATGTCACTTCCGGCTCGGCCGACAAAATTGAAAAGGCAAAGGCCTTGGGAGCGGCTGGCGGCGTTAACTACCGGGATGCCGACTGGGGAGAGCAACTGAAGGTGCTTGCCGGCGGTTTTGATGTGATTCTGGACAGTGCCCTGGGCGAAGGCTTCGCTACATTGCTGGATGTGGCGAATCCGGGCGGACGGATTGTCTTTTTCGGGGGAACGGCTGGTGATTTACCAGCGCTGAATGGTCGGTTGATTTTCTGGAAGCAATTGAGTTTGCTGGGAACGACCATGGGGTCGGATGCCGATTTCAAAGCGATGCTCGGCTTTTTGAATGAGAATAAAATCAGGCCGGTGATCGACTCGGTGATCGACTGGAAATATGCAGAAGAAGCCATGCGGAAGATGGACGATTCAAGTCAGTTTGGGAAACTCATATTAAAATTATGAAAAGGGAATTAGGAAGTAAAAGAATATGGTCTGCATTGACCGGCATGATGGTGCTTACAGTTTTGCTGGCCGCCTGCGCCTCGGGTGCCGGACGGGAAAGTAAGAAGTCGCAGGCCGCACGTGAAAGCGAGCATTCGGTGGCCTACCTGGCTGCTGAAAGCGATGGAGGGATCGATACGGCCACGTTCGCTGCTGGATGTTTCTGGTGTGTGGAGGCTCAGTTTCTGGAGCTTGCGGGTGTGGTTAGTGTAGAGCCGGGATACACGGGCGGGCATAGCAAAAATCCCACCTATAAACAGGTAATCACGGGCAGTACCGGTCACGCTGAGTCTATTCAGATTGTATATCATGCCGACAGCCTGACCTACGACGAATTGCTGGAGGCATTTTTTGTAGCACACGACCCGACGCAGTTAAACCGGCAGGGCAACGATGTGGGAACGCAGTATCGGTCGGCTATTTTCTATCACAATGCCAGGCAGCGCGACCTTGCGCAATATTATATCCAGACACTGAATAAACAACAGGTATATCCAAAGTCGATTGTTACGCAGCTGGGAGCATTGGATGTTTTCTATGAGGCAGAAGACTATCACAAAAATTATTATGCACTGAACCGCAGTAATCCGTATTGTGTACAAGTGATTGCACCCAAACTGGAGGAGTTTAAAAGGGTTTTTGCCGACAAGCTCAAGAAGTAGCTAGCCGATCTGTACGAGCTCCTTTTTCTTCTGGTTTTTGAACTTTTCAGGGACGGCGCTGAGTATCTCCTTCGAGAGCAGGGATATGGCGCGCTGTTTTAGGAAGTTTTTGGTGGTAACCAGCGATATTTCGCGGGCCGGTTCGGGCGCTTTGAACATTCGTACGCGGGCACGTTGCTCTTCGTTAAACTCCAGAATGCTGAGTTCGGGCAGGATGGTCACGCCAGAGTTGGTGTCTACCATGCGTTTGAGGGTTTCGACGCTTCCGGTATTGTATTCGAGCGATTCCTCCGGATGCATCAGACGCCGTTTCTGGCATATATTTAAAACCTGATTCCGCATGCAGTGGCCTTCGTTTAGCAGCCAAAGTTTCTCGCCCAGCAAATCGGCTGAAGTGACGGCCGACTTCAGCATCAGCGGACTGTCGGGTGAAAGGTAAGCCACAAAATTTTCGTAGAAAAGCGGATGTTCTGTGAGTTCGTTATCATCGAGCGGGGTGGAGAGGATTCCACAATCGAGCAGGCCGCTTTTAAGTTCCTGGACCACCTTGGTGGTGGTCGATTCCCAGATTTGGAGCTTTAGTTTGGGGTATTTTTCCATAAAGGAACCCAGGATGCTTGGAAGGATATAGGGGGCCAGTGTCGGGATGACGCCTACCCGGATTTCACCGCCGATTTCATCTTTGGTTTCGGTGATCAGTTCTTTTATCTTGTCGCTTTCCTTGATAACGATTCGCGCCTGATTAATAATGGCTTTCCCCAAATCGGTGGCGAGCACCGGCTGTTTGCTGCGGTCGAAGATACGGATGCCCAACGAGGCCTCCAGCTTCTGAATTTGCATGCTGAGGGTGGGTTGGGTGACGAAGCATTTTTCTGCTGCCATCACAAAACTTTTGTAGGTATCGACTGCTATAATATATTCCAGTTGGACGAGTGTCATGCTTTATTTTTGTAGCTAAATATAAAGAAAAACGGCCTGGATTCACTTTATATTTTTTTTGCTACTTTTGTTTGGTTCATCTATTTGCTCAGGTCTCATGAAGAAAAACGGATTTTATGTATTCTTGCTTTTTTTGACGCTTGGTCTCTTCTCGGCCTGTGAGCGTAACGACGACGAGCCACTGCTTCCGAAAACGCCCATATCGCGTTTGTACGTTTCTTTTTCCGATTTAGATACCAGTGATCTGGAGAATCCGGCAAAGCATATTGCTGTTTTTGATCCCTTTACCGCCGAGGCTTTTGAAGGTCCGGACGAATACAGCACTGCCGTGCTGGAAGGTGCAGGCATTCATTTTGATCCATATGCCGGAAGGGTATTTCAGGGAAGTTTCAGTAATCAGACGATTACTCACTATTCGGTAACCGCGCAGGGATCGATTGGAACGGGGGCTACTTCGTTCCGGGATTCGACGCTGCTTTCTCAGCGGGATCTGGCTTACGATCACGATTCCAAAACACTGTATGTAACCGATAATCTGGCGGGGAGTATTTCGGTGTATGCCCAGGCACTGAACCGCAACGGACAGGTACGTGCTAATAAGAAATTTGAATTGGGCGGACAACCCTGGGGCTTGCATCTCCAGGCCGACAGCTCGGGTTCCAGAAGCCTATTTGTAGCGCTCGCGGGAGCAACCCGGGAGGTCCGCTTGCTGGAAAACATCAATGCAATCGATTCAGGGGTGGTCGCCGCTGAAAAACGGATCACGATTGAAGGTGCCAGCGATTTGCGGGGACTGGCCTATTCGGCAGTGCTGGATCTGTTGGTGGTGACGGACTTTGGTTCGGGCAGGCTGTATATCATCGAGAATGCACGGCAGAAACTGACTGCAGGCGGAAATGTAACGCCAACACGCACCATCGCGGGCACTCAGACTCAATTGAGTGGCCCGATTGATGTGGAGATTGATAGCCGGCCGGAGCGTCTGCACCTATACGTTATTGATCGGGTTGCGAGAAAACTATTGCGTTTCAATATCGCTGATAATGGCAATCAGGAGCCTGCGGCCTCCTTCGACTTTGTCGATAAGACGCCTGTTTCTATCCATATTGATGTTCGTTGATCAGGGAAAGTAATTTCTCAATTTCCATGGCTTTCTGGCTGATTTTATTCTTTTCGTAGTAGTCCAGTAAATTCCGGAGCACCCGTCCGATAATTGCCAGGTTATTGCAGGGCTGGAAAAAGGCCGGGTATACGGGTAATTTCAGTTGCTTCAGAAACGAGAGGACGTCGTGCCTTCCAAAAATCTGGCCCCGGTTGAAGGCATTGATATAAAAAAGTACTTCCTGTTCGTCGGGCGCGTTTTCATGACTGGTATAGGCCAGAATGAAATGTTGGGGCAGGTTAACGCCATATACATGCATATCGAGCTTTTGGGCGACAATGCTGTAGATACAGGCGAGCAATATGGGGTTGCCTTTTCGGCTTTCGAGTACCTGGCCGATAAAAGAATTTTGTGGATTATTATAATTGCGCGTATTGCCGGAAAACCCCAGGGTCTGGTAAAAGACCGTATTGAAGATCCGAACCTTCTCAACCGGGGTTAGGGTATAGGGCATCTGAAACCAGATTTCCCTTTTGATCGATTCGATATCATTGATGATTTTCTGCTCATCAGCATCGGGGTATTGGTATTTATGAACAATGATGA
>DAIRDA010000020.1:0-16563 GCA_036796375.1 Albibacterium sp. | reverse complement strand
TACTAATACCCCTGCGCAGCACGCACGAGCGATATGCCGATGTATTTCGTATGCTTGGCTTCCCGTTGCAGCTCAGTCATCAGCTGACCCGGAAACCGCAATCGCTTCCATTGAAAGTTAAACATATTTTCAGCGATCCTCAAACCCGCTTCTTCGTCGGGATTGCACCTTTCGCCAAACACCGGGAGAAGGTATACCCGCACGAGAAAATGGAAGAACTGATTCAAAAGCTCGGCGCCTACCCCGTCCGTATTTTTCTTTTTGGGGGCGGACCGCAGGAAGCGGCCATTGCTGAGCGGTGGACCGGATATCCGGGGGTTTGCAGCGTTATCAATGAGTTGAGCCTTGCCGAGGAGCTCAACCTGATCAGCAACCTGGATCTGATGATCAGTATGGATTCCTCGGGCATGCACATGGCTTCGCTCACAGGAACACCCGTTGTATCCATCTGGGGCGGCACGCATCCCTATGCCGGCTTCCTCGGCTACGGACAGGCATATGAGGATTGCATGCAGGTAGAATTGAGTTGCCGGCCAAGCTCTGTATACGGAAATAAAGCTTGCGAGCGGGGCGACCTGGCCTGCCTCTACCGCATCGATTCAGGCATGATAGTTGAACATGTCTGGAAAAAATTAAATGATGCAAAAAGACCTCTTCCTGATACGGCACGCTGAATCAAGCCATCCCCGGGGCGTCGACGACTACGACCGGCCGCTCAATGAACGTGGCTTCGCAGAAGCAGAAAGTGCAGGAAAAAGACTGGTCGCTTATGGTACCCTGCCACAACTCATTATCAGCAGTGCCGCCAAACGAGCTTTCAATACAGCCTTGATATTCTCCGATCAACTGGGAATTCCAGGCCATCAGGTGCAGCCCGAAAACATGATTTACGAAGCCAACGTTACTTCCCTCCTCAATATTGTGAATCACCTACCTGAAGAATTCAACCGCGTTGCGCTGTTCGGACACAATCCCGGCATATCCGAGTTTGCCGGATACCTGAGCGACGAGTATCCCGATCATATTCCCACCGCCGGAATTATCCACCTCCGTTTCGATGGGCCATGGAAAGCCGTCGGCACCGGAACCGGACAAATACAATGGAGATCATTTTGATAGCCGGTGGGTGCTGCGGAATAATTTACCCGGCATTGTAATCACCAGTCCCTTCATTTCCAGTTCAAGCAGGTGAATGGCCAGTTTACTCTGCGCAAGGCCCGAACGGGCAGCGATATCATCAATTCCGAGCTGTTCATGATTCATCAGCAGGTCGTGCAACAGCTTTTCGTTCCCCGACAGGGCCAGCGGAGGGGCCTCCACTACCTTTTCTATCGGTTGCCAATCCATCAGATAAGCCAGGTCTTTGGCACAGGTAATCAGATTGGCACGGTGACTCTTGATAAGAAGATTGCATCCTGAAGAAAAAGGCAGGTGCACATTTCCCGGGTACGCACATACATCCCGGTTGTAATTATTGGCAAGCTCAGCAGTTATCAGCGCCCCTCCCCGAACAGCGGCCTCCACCACCACCGTAACGTCGGCCATGCCAGCGATAATCCGATTCCGCTGTGGAAAATTAGTGCGTTCAGGCGTTGTTCCCGAAGGAAACTCCGACAACAATCCGCCGTTCCGGAGCATGCTGACCGCCAGATTCCGGTTCTGCGACGGATAAATCTGATCCAGTCCGTGCCCCATTACGCCAACCGTTGGAAGGCCGTGCTGTACGGACGACTTATGCGCCAGGGTATCGATACCATAGGCCAATCCGCTTACCACCGTAACGCCATAAGGCGCCAGGTCTTCCACCAGCCGCTCGCATAGTTCGCGGCCATAGCCCGTAGCATGGCGGGTTCCTACCACGCTCACCATACGCCTTGCATTCAGGTCGGCGTTCCCGCGATAATAAAGCACCGCAGGGGCGTCGTAACACTCTTTCAAACGTTGCGGATAAGCGGCATCAGCCATGCACAGTATGTGAATCTGATGCTTTTTTGCAAAGGCAATTTCCTGCTCCGCCCGCTCATACGCTTTGGCCTTTCCATCCAAAATCTGAGCGGCTATTTTCTTTCCAATGCCGTTTACTTCCTGGAGCAACCCGGCTGATGAATCAATCACCGCCCGGGCCGATCCAAAGTGCCGGATCAGATTTCTTTGCGTAATGTCTCCCACACCGGGGATAAACGTCAGTGCAAGTTCATCAACTAAAGAAGGCATAATCAGTTAATGGGAATATGTAGTATATATTTGGTTTCGAAAAATTCTTCCTTAAAATAATCGGCTACGGATATCAGTTCAGGTTTTAAGCCCGATTCGCGTATCTCGGCTGTCAAATCGCCGCCCTTCAGGTATAAAATACCGTTCGGCACCGCGTTCACCGAAGCCTTGCTGATCTTATTCCTGACCCAGGGATAGAAGTCCTTCAACTGCGTCACGGCTCGCGACACCACGAAATTAAACAAGCCGCTTACTTCCTCCGCTCGCTTATGTTCTCCGCGAACGTTCTGCAGCCCGATCGATCTGGCAACCTCATTCACCACCTTGATCTTTTTCCCGATGGAATCAACCAGCAAAAACTCAGTATCCGGGAACAAAATGGCTAGCGGAATGCCGGGAAAACCACCACCGGTGCCCACATCGAGCACACGCTCGCCTGCCTTAAACTGCACATAGCGGGCAATGGCCAATGAGTGCAACACGTGTTTTAAATACAAACTGTCGATATCCTTCCTCGATATGACGTTAATCTGAGCATTCCATTCACGATAACAGGCGTCTAACGCTTCGAACTGCGTTTTTTGCGTTTCCGTAAGGTCCGGAAAATAATTAAAAATCAATTCTGCTGCTTTTTCCAAGTCGAGTGCAATTTTACTTCCAGCGCGTTTCCTTACGGAAGAGTGAAAGAAGTCCGTTAAAACTAGTGTAAAAATAAAAAATAATATCCAGCAAGGGCAACCAGGCCAATAAATCTAAAACTTGTAGCTTTTTCATCGCCGGTTTAAAAATCAGCAGCTGCACCAGCAGGCGTGAGGCATAGGCTCCTGCCAGATACATCCAAAATTCAGGGTACAGAAAAGCGCATACAATCAACGAGAGATAGAAAACAATGGCGCTGCCCATCTGGAGGCTAAGCATCCATTTATGCCTGGCCTTATAGGCCGAAGATGCGCCGTGATGCCGCCTCTTTTGCCGGGCGTAGGCGGCATAGGTGGTTTTCGGATCGCTCCATACCTGAGCATCGGGATGGATACAGATCGCCGTATTTTTCCGCCGTGCATTTTGGTTTACAAACAGATCGTCGTCGCCCGACAAAATATGCATATGCGAGGCAAAACCCTTCCCCCGGAAGAAAAGGTCGCGCGAATAGGCCAGGTTTCTTCCCACGCCCATATAGGCATTTCGGCCCAAGGCGTGCGACAGGTAGCTAATGGCCGTATGAAAGGTCTCGAAGCGGATAAAGAGGTTTAGAAAGCCCTTCAGTCGGGTGTACGGCGAGTAACCCAGCACAATTTCCACCCCCTCAGCGAAGCTGTTGCCCATATGCCGCAGCCATTGGTCGGACGCCGGGCGGCAATCGGCATCGGTAAACACCATCCGGTCGTGCCGGGCTGCCTTGATACCCATGGTCACCGCAAATTTCTTTCCATGCTGAAAACGATCATCCTCTTTCAAAGTCACTACATGAAGTTGCGGATACTGTTCTGCCAGATCCTTCAATACCCACTGACTGTCGTCGCGCGAACAATCGTTCACCAGCACCACTTCAAAATCCGGGTAATCCTGGTTCAAGACAGATTCCAGGTTCCTTCGAAGATTTTCCTCCTCGTTGCGCGCGCAAATCACCACCGACAGGCCGGGAAGGGTTGCCGGCTCTTCGGGCAATTCGCGCACCCTGTACAGCGCCGTGCGAATATACACCAGCAGCAAAAACCACCATTGAATCACCAGGGCCAGCCCACCTACTGCCAGCGGAATATAGTCTTGATATTGCTCCAAATCAGAATCCGTTAAAATGAACTCCAAAGATAAACATGTGCCGACAAATACCCTGTAAGTATCGGCAATAATGAGCAAAGCCTTTTAAATTTTGCTATTTTTGCAGCTTGATTATAGAAGAAGTTCAATGAAGTTTACCCTCAAAGTTAAGGATCCCCAATCAAAAGCCCGTTTAGGAGAAATTGAAACCGACCATGGCAATATCCAAACCCCGATTTTTATGCCGGTGGGAACTGCCGGCTCGGTGAAGGCGGTCCACCAGCCCGAACTTCGAAACGATGTCAAGGCGCAGATCATTCTGGGCAACACCTATCACCTCTACCTGCGTCCCGGACTCGACATTATCCAGAAAGCCGGGGGATTGCATAAATTTAACGGATGGGATAAACCTTTGCTCACCGACAGCGGCGGCTACCAGGTTTACTCGCTCTCCGAGGTACGCAAAATCCGGGAAGAAGGCGTTACGTTCCAGTCGCATATTGACGGATCGCGTCACCTGTTCACACCCGAGCGCGTCATGGACATTCAGCGCATCATCGGGGCCGATATTATCATGGCCTTCGATGAATGTACGCCCTATCCCTGCGATTACACCTATGCGCGGAAATCACTCGATATGACACACCGCTGGCTCAAACGATGCTGCGACCGTTTCGACAGCACCGAGCCGCTCTACGGCTACAGCCAAACCCTCTTCCCCATTGTTCAGGGATCGGTATACAAAGACCTTCGGGAGAAATCGGCCGAAAAGATCGCCTCCTTCAACCGGGAGGGCAATGCCATTGGCGGACTTTCCGTGGGAGAACCGGCCGAAGAAATGTATGCAATGACCGAAGTGGTCTGCAATATTTTACCGGAAGACAAACCCCGCTACCTGATGGGTGTGGGTACCCCCATCAACCTGCTGGAGAACATTGCACTGGGCATCGATATGTTCGACTGCGTGATGCCGACGCGAAACGCTCGTAACGGCATGCTATTCACCAAAGAGGGCGTTATCAACATCAAAAACAAGAAGTGGGCAGACGATTTTTCACCCATCGACGCCAGCAGCGATCTGTACGCCGATCAAATCTACTCCAAAGCCTACTTACGGCATCTTATCCATTCCAAAGAAATTTTGGGAGCGCAAATTGCGAGTCTCCACAATTTACATTTCTATCTTTGGTTAATGGACGAAGCACGCAATCATATTGCTGCCGGAACTTTTTACGACTGGAAAAACAAAATGGTTAAAATACTGGATCAAAAACTTTAATTCCGATGAAGCTAAGCATCATCGACCGATACATCATCCGAAAATACCTCGGAACCTTTGTATTCACCATGGCAATTTTCACGGTGGTGATGGTCATCTTTGATGTTTCTGAGCGGTTGGATGATTTTCTGGAGCACAAGGCGCCGCTTTCAAAGATCATCTTCGAATACTACGCCGGTTTTATCCCCTTCTATCTGAATTTTCTATCACCCCTGATCAATTTCATCGCCGTTATCTTCTTTACTGCGAAGATGGCCGACCAGACCGAGATTGTTCCGATTCTTAGCGGAGGAATGAGTTTCAACCGCTTCTTGCGGCCTTATATGATTTCAGCAGGACTCATTTTCCTGGTTACTTTCGCCTTTAATCTGTATATCATTCCGAAAACCAACAAGCTAAAGATTGGCTTCGAGAATGTGTACGTAAAGCCCAAAGACAGCAATACCAAGAGTTCCACACACATGCAGATCGATAAGAACAGCTTTGTCTTTATAGAAAGCTTCGATAACGATCAGAAGGTGGGTTATAAGTTCATCCTGGAGATCTTCGAGGGACAGGAGCTCAAGAGCAAGCTGATTGCCGACAAAATTTCCTGGGACTCGCTCAAAAACAACTGGACCATCCATAATTACACCATCCGGAACATCGACAGCCTGAAGGAAGAGATGATCCGCGGCGCCGCCAAAGACACCACGCTCGATATGTCGCCCAACGACTTCCAGGTGTACGATAACATCTTCGATGCCATGGACCTCGATGAGCTTAATGCGCGTATTGAGAAGGAAAAAATGCGGGGTACCGGCTACATGGTTAACCTGAAGCTCGAGAAGTTCAAACGCTTCGTATATCCCTTCTCAGCCTTCGTACTTACCCTGATGGGCGTAGCCCTTTCCTCGCGTAAAGTAAGGGGCGGAATCGGACTGAGTTTAGGGGTCGGAATCGGACTGAGCTTCACCTATATTCTCTTCATCCAGTTCGCCAATATGTTCTCCCTCAAGGGCGGATTAGAACCCCTCATTGCCGTGCTAATTCCCAACACACTTTTTGGGATCCTGGCGGTCTATCTTTTGATTAAAGCACCAAAATAATCACCATGTTTAAAGGTATTTCCAGGAACACCTGGCTGCTACATATTACGGTCCTCATCTGGGGCTTTACAGGCATCCTGGGGGTCCTGATCCAGACCTCTGCACTGCACCTGGTTTGGTACCGTGTACTGATTGCATCTCTCTCGCTGATGGCTTATTTCTGGTTCAAAAAAAAGTCGTACCGCGTCAGCCGCAAACAGCTCCTGCAGTACCTTTTTACCGGCGGTCTGGTTGGCCTCCACTGGATACTATTCTTTAGCGCCATCAAGGTCTCTACCGTGTCGGTAACACTGGTCTGCCTATCTTCCGTTACCCTCTTTACTGCCTTTCTTGAGCCGGTGATAAAGCGGCAAAAAATTGCTGGTATCGACATCATTACGGGGCTGGTTATCATCCTGGGAATTTACCTCATTTTCCGGTTCGAAACCGAGTATATGCTGGGCATCATCCTGGGCGTTTCAGCTGCATTTCTCGCTTCTATCTTTGCCATCATCAATTCCAATCTGGTAAGTAAAGGGAGCGCCCCCGTCATCAGTTTCTACGAGATGCTAGGAGCCTTTCTCTGGATCTCCCTGTATATGTTAATTACCCGACAATTTGACCAGGGGCTTGCCCTTAACACGTCTGATCTGGTCTACCTGATCCTGCTCGGAACCGTGTGTACCGCCACGGCCTACGTGCTCGCCGTACAAGTCATGAAAGAACTCAGCGCCTTTACGGTTGCCCTTGCAACCAATCTGGAACCCATCTACGGCATCATGCTGGCCTGGCTATTTTTCGGCACCGCAGAGGAAATGAGCCTCGGATTTTACGCCGGCGCAGTGGTAGTACTCGGCACTGTATTCGTCTATCCCTATGCAAAAACTGCGCAGCAAAAGCGAAAACTGCGCAGCAAAATCTCCAAAAACAACTAATTCCTCATTCTCAAGACGTTAGGCACACCGCATACCTGTTACATGCTGATCGTCAGACAGTTGCTATAAAGTATTCCCAATGGCCTTCAACGCTTCAAATTTCCGATTCGTTGTCATGTTTTCCCCAGGTTAACACGACGCTTTTCGGTCCGAAATACCGTACGAAGATCATATCCAGGTGCCGAGCCGGGTTTAAAACGCCGACTGATTTCTCCACACTCATACAAAAACAGTCGACTCGAAGGAAGAGATCGTCTCCTGCATAACGGCTACACGCACCGTTTTTTCATATTACGGGCAGTCCTCCCAGAGCTCATTAGAAGCTCTCAGAGCGACACAAATCGTTGACCATGCTGAGACTCGCCGACCCTCCGAATCGGCGCGTATACGCGAATTCTTCGAAAATATTAAAATAGCACTTTTCACGGATTTTAATTTTTTAAGCGCGCGAAATAACTGTTGCAGGAACCGGATGGAGAAAATCTACTCGCGAACCGAATCCAAAAAACAAAATTTCGAGTCAGTGAAATTCCCAAACATAGTGTAGCTTAGAGACGAAATCCAAAACCTTACCGTCCGGAACTAACTGAATCTTTCAGGAGGCAAATGGCGGCTTCTTTCTGGAGAATACAAACATGATATAGATAAAATCTATCAAACATAACACACTGTAAATCAATGCATTTATATTATATCTTTAATCAACGGTTTAACTTTGCGAAAACGCTGATGCGTATATTCGCTAACAATATTAGCACACCCCTCGTATTACTTAAGAACAAACAGATTTGCTGCCTGAAAATCAGTTCTTTATCATTACTTATTTCTACACTCACTTCACTACAGACTTTTGCGCAGTTAATCAACGACGAACAGGCACCCCCTCGTGTAAAATGGCAGGTCATAGAGACACCGGAATTCAACCTACTCTACCCTGAACTGCTATACAACGACGCACAAAGTGTCGCATCCTTCTTAAGGAATCACGTTTCCTCGGTAAGTGAGCAGTATGGTATAAAACCCAGAAAAATCGATATTGTCATACAGAGTGCAAATACGGAAGGAAACGGGTATGTACAGCTTGCCCCACGGAAGTCGGAATTTTTTATCACTGCTTCACAGGATGCTGAACCGGGCGACTGGCTCCAGATGCTGGCGCTCCACGAGTACAGGCACGTTGTCCAAATCGACAAGCTCACCGGCAACATCCGCTTTCCTTTTGAGGAGCTGGGATTCGCATTTTTCGGAGTCGCGCTACCGGGCTGGTTCTATGAAGGCGATGCGGTGTTGACCGAGACACTGATGAGCAACGGAGGGCGCGGAAGAGCTCCCTCATTCAACCGCACCTTCCGCGCGAATCTGCTTGAAGGAAACCGCTTCTCTTACCAGAAAAATTATTTTGGATCTTTCAAGGATCGGACGCCGGGCCACTATGAACTCGGCTACTTTATGACAACGAAAATGTACCGCGACTTCGGACCGGCCATCACCCGGCAGCTGCTGAGTCGCATCGCATCCAACCCACTTCGCCCATACAACTTCTCGCGGTCGCTGAAAAAAATCACCGGCTTTAATACGCGCGACTGGCATGAAGCAACAACGGAAGAATTGACCAAAATATGGAAAGCAGATTACGACCCGAATCCTGTGCCGGGCCATGAGCGGATCGCCGTAGAACCGTCGCGCTTTCCTCAGCAGTTCGCCCACCCGCAGCCCGACGAAGCCGGCCGAACGCTTGCCCTCTGGATTCGTCCGCAGGGCACTCCCTCCATCGCCCGCATCGAGGCCGATGGCCACATCACCGAACTCGTCAAAACCGGTCGCCAGGCGACCCCACATTTTGCTCATTCCGCAGGCATCCTGACGTGGGACGAGGTGCAGTCCGACCCCCGTTTCAAACTGCGAAATTTTTCGGTTGTGCACCGTTACGACATTGCCAAAAAAGAGCATCGCCAGCTCACCCGGAAGAGCCGGTTTTTTGGCCCCGTTTTAAGCGCCGACGGCCGGCAAATTGCCGTGGTAGAAATCGATCTGAGCAACCGAAAATCGCTCGTCGTTCTCGATGCCTTCGACGGTTCAGAACAGATCAGAATCGCCTCTCCCGGCAACGATATGCTGGCTTCGCTATCCCCCCAATTTGAAGGGAAAATCCTTGCGGTAAACCGCAACGCCGAAGGTGCCGGAATGGTCGAGTTCAACCTTACAGAAAGGTCGGTTCGTCCGATACTCGCTCCCCTCCCACAAGAGCTCGAATCGCCGCAATATTCAGGCTCGGATATCATATTCAAAGCGCACTTTTCAGGTGTCGATAACCTGTATTTCCTGCAGCCGCAAAACGGCGAAATCCGCGAGCTCAGTCGCGTCCCATACGGCGCCTACGATCCCTTCGTCGATCGCAAAAACAGGAAGCTATATTTTATGAATGATGAGGGGAGGGATCTGGATGTTCGCATCATGCCGTTGGATCAGGCTGAATCCCGCTTGGTCCGGGACGGGGGCACTCAAAAAACAGCTTATTTTGAGCCGCTTAGCGGGATGATCGGCCAGGCGCCGATCATCGACAGCCTGCAGATAGAAAAATTCCCTGTAAAGCCTTATAATCGTTTCTCGCAGCTGCTTAATTTTCATAGTCTTTCAATAAACAACGGCGACTTCTCTACGCTCGACGATTATAAGCCTGGTCTCTTTCTGCTATCGAACAACCTGATGAATACCCTGGCCGCGCGGGCGGGCATCACCTACGATTACGATATCCGCGCGCTGGATTACCATGCTTCACTTGAATACAAACGCTACTACCCGGTGTTCTCCCTGGCCTACGATAATCTCGAGCGCTTCAGTAACATCCGTCACCCGCGGAACAGCCAGTGGTATGGCGTGCGCTGGCGGGAACATGAAACTCGCTTCCAGGTTGATCTGCCCGTCTCGTTCAACCGGCTCGACTGGAACTATAGTGCTAATCTACGGGTGGCTACTTCCTACACCAGGCGCTACAACATCAATGAAGCTGCCATTGCGCCCTTTATGATCCGGGAAATTCGCTTACCCATGACCTATCAGCTTCGATTGGGCCGTAACGCACGCTATAGTGCACACGACCTGGCACCGCGCTGGGGACAAAACTTCTCCCTCACCCTGCGGCATCTGCCCTTCTCCGATACCGAAGGAATGCGGTTCGGGCTTCAATCGGTCTTTTACTTCCCCGGCCTGCTCGCCAATCACTCTACGCAATTGCGCTATAATGTGCAGCATCGGGAAGGACTGTATCGGAACGACAACGTTATTCCCATGGTGAGCGGATACGACCAGCTGAGCCCGACCCGACCTAAAAGCACATTTTTTGTGAATTATCAGCTACCATTGGCCTATCCCGACTTCGAAATCGGCCCCTTAGCCTACGTCAAGCGACTGAAGGCAAATTTCGGAGCCGACTTCGAAGACCCCGGGATTCAACAAAATTTCACCCCCCGAACCTATTCCTTCGAGCTTACGGCCGATCTCAACGTGCTTCGCTTTCTGCTCCCCGAAGTGGAAATCGGGATCAAAACCATCTACGTTAACGAGCAGCAGCCCGAACGTTTCCTTTTTCAATACAGTCTCCAATATTCGTATTAAATATCAACCATATTTCGAATAATCGTATTTTAGCTTTAAACAAAGACGCCATGAAGCCTAAAACCATCATCATCATTTTGGTCACCGTGCTGCTTACCGTTGTTCTGATGAACAACCAGGACACGGCCACCTTCTGGATTTTCGGGGATATCCAGCTTTCCAAACTCGCCGTACTGCTTGTATTTCTTGTGCTGGGATTTATCCTCGGCTTTATGGCCCGCGGAAAAAGGAAACGACTGGAACAGGAATTCACCATCGAAAAGGTGCAGTCAGACGCCTACCTGGATGAGGAAGACCGGCCGGCAAGCGACGATCCTTATGCCGATGAAAATTACATTCGCTAAACGCATCAGGAACAACTATTGCCCTTTTGCCTTAAAGAATTCGTGCATAAAAAGCAACTGGTAACGAATGGAGTTCACCCAGTAATCCCAGTTATGCGCCCCTGGCCGAACGGTATACGTGTGCGGCACATTGCGGTAGGTAAGCTCGCGGTGCAAGGCCTCGTTCACCTCATAGAAAAAATCGCCCCGGCCCACGTCAATCAACAGCTCCAGCGAACCCGGTGTCAGCAGGTTCAGCATATTGATCACCGTGTGCGACTCCCAATTCGATTTATTTTCCGCGTAAGTTCCCAATCGCTTAGCCATTCCCCAGTTCATCGGAAACGGGCGAATGTCCACCCCGCCGGCCATGCTGCCGGCAGCGCCAAACACATCCTGATTTTTCAGCGCTAAGTACAGCGCTCCATGTCCACCCATGCTCAATCCGGTAATGGCCCGTCCTTCACGTCTTTTGTCGGTTTTGTAGTTCGCATCCACCCACGCTACCAGCTCGCGCGCCACAAAAGTTTCGTAGCGGTAGCTCGGGTCGACCGGGCTATCCCAGTACCAGCTATCGGTGCCTCCGTCAGGACAAACAATAATCATCGAATATTTATCAGCCAGTTCCTTTATTTCTGGTGCCTGGTTCACCCAGTTGCCGTAATTGCCTCCATGTCCGTGAAGCAGGTACACCACCGGATACACGCGTCCATCGTTATACGCGTCGGGCAAGATCGTCACCGTCTTAACGTTTTTATTCATGGCCTTGCTGAAAACCGACACGGTATCTACTTTGGCGGCATGGGCCACACCTGCCAATAGAAAAAGACACAGGCTTAGTAAAAGGGAACGCTTCATCATCGTTATATATATTGGTTGATTAATTGGTAATTTTTAAATCCGGTGCACTATTCCTTTCCTTCCACATGTAGCATAATCAGCGTATTGTGTGGAATTCCAAGCGTCGAGCCAGGTTTTATCTCCATCATGTTCTCCAGGTAGACGTCAATAATTCCCTGCAAAACCCGCTTGCGCGATTCCTCGAACTCCGGACTGGTCACAAACTTCCCTACCGTCATATTCCCGTCTTTGTCTACAAAAACAGAAAAAGAATGATAGAATGGTTTGTAAGCTCTATTTATGACGATGTCAAATTCCGGATAAAGGTATTTATAGGCCTTGCTTTTCCCGAGCGATTCGCTCTCGCTGTATTCGTGCCGCTTTACCGTCAGGCTCGGATGAATGCTGGTCAGTTCCACCCCATCGCGGGCGGATATAATGCTATCCAGATTCAAAGGATTGCGATTCGTGCGTTCTACCCGCGTACGGATAAAGGCTGTATCGGCCGCAGTCGGCTTCCGCAGTTCCTCCGCCGTCGTTTTCAGCACATCACGAATATAGCGTGCCGAATAAAACTTCATATATACGTTCGACCGTGCTTCCTTCACCCGCAATCCCTGCACCGCCAGGCGCTGAAATAGCATGCTGTCTTTATCGAGCGACTTTACCCGAAACCATTCCGTACCGAAATGGAAAATAGAATCGTGATCATAATAAATCGGAAAACGCACCATCGAATCGATCTCATAGCTGTAGATCGACACCGTATCGTTATTAATAAAGTTAATATGCCAAACCGGCTCTTGCTGGAAACCAATGGTATCGAAAGAGAGTCCGTTATCAAACGACCGCCGTACCTCGTAATAGTCCACCCCGATCTGATCGTCGAAAGGCGGTCGTTTACCATCCCGGTTCCCCTTGGCGGGCATGGTGCAGGCACTGTAAAAAAGAACGGAAAAAAGAAAGAATAGTATACCTAGTTGCTTGATATTTCGATGCATAGAAAGCAAATATATCTAATTCGCCAATTATTTGGTAACAGATATAATAATATATTACCTTCGTGTAAATCCTCAATCTATGATCAGTCAAGTCATTTTTGCCCTTTTATTTATCGGCGCTGTGGTCCTTTTTTCGTTCAACGCCCGTAAAATATACCGCAATATAAAATTAGGACGAAAGGAAGACCGAAGCGACCGCCCCGGCGAGCGTCTGAAAACCATGGTGCTGGTAGCGCTGGGGCAAAAGAAAATGTTCAAGCGCCCCGTCCCGGCCCTCCTCCACCTGTTTGTCTACCTCGGATTTGTCATCATCAATATTGAAATGCTCGAAATCGTCATTGACGGACTTTTCGGTACGCATCGTGTATTCAGCGGAATGGGAGCTTTTTATAATTTCCTGATTGCTTCCTTCGAATGGCTGGCGCTCTCCGTGTTGGTGGGTTGCCTTATCTTTCTGGCGCGCAGAAATATTTTACGCCTGCGCCGCTTTTTCGGTGTGGAAATGACCACCTGGCCGCGGACCGATGCGAACCTGATCCTGATCATGGAAGTATTGCTGATGAGTGCCTTTTTACTGATGAATGCAGCCGATTATAAGCTGCAACAAGCCGGTGCCGACCATTACAACCAGGCCGGAAGCTTCCCGGTGAGCTCGCTTCTGCTCAGCATCCTTCCTGAAAACATCGACAGCCTGATCCTGATCGAACGCGCCGCCTGGTGGTTCCACATCATCGGCGTACTTGCCTTCTTAAACTACCTGGTTGTGTCCAAGCATCTCCATATCCTGCTGGCCTTCCCGAACACCTATTTTTCAAAGCTTGTTCCCAAAGGCAAATTTCCGCTGATGGAAAGTGTCACCACCGAAGTGAAGGCCATGATGGATCCTTCCTTCACCCCGCCGCCACCCTCGGACGAGCCCGTTCGCTTCGGATCGAAAGATGCCACCGATTTGAGCTGGAAGAGCCTTCTCGATTCCTACACATGCACCGAGTGCGGGCGCTGCACCTCCGTATGCCCCGCCAATATGACCGGGAAACTCCTTTCACCGCGTAAAATCGTGATGGATACGCGCGACCGCATCACCGAAATTGGCAAAAACATCGATCAGAACGGCGAATTCAAACCCGATGAAAAAACATTGCTCGACGACTATATCAGCCGCGAAGAAATCTGGGCATGCACCACCTGCAACGCCTGCGTGGAAGCTTGTCCGGTGAACATCGACCCGCTGAAAATCATTATGGAACTGCGTCAATACGCCGTGATGGAAGAATCGCAGGCTCCTGCCCCCATTAACGCCATGCTGGGTAACATCGAAAACAACGGCGCTCCCTGGAAATACTCAGCAGCCGACCGTGCAAACTGGCGTCAACAATAATATACACTCCTAAAAACGAAATCACCATGATCGATATACAGGTTCCAACCATGGCCGAACTCACCGCAAAAGGTGAAACCCCCGATGTTCTTTTCTGGGTAGGCTGTATGGGAAGTTACGATGAAAGAGCTCAGCAGATCACTAAAAACATCTGTAAAATCCTGCAGCATGTTGGCTTGAAATACGCCATTCTGGGCGAAGAAGAAAGCTGTACCGGCGATCCGGCCAAGCGCGCAGGAAACGAATTCCTGTTTCAGATGCAGGCCATGGCCAACATTCAGGTGCTGGATGCCTACGAAGTGAAGAAAATCGTCACCGCCTGCCCTCACTGCTTCAATACCATTAAAAACGAATACCCCGAACTGGGCGGCCATTACAACATTGTTCACCACACCGAACTTATTCAGGATCTGATTGATCAGGGCAAACTCAAGGCCGAGGGTGGCGAGTCGTTTAAAGGAAAACGTATCACCTACCACGATCCCTGCTATCTGGGCCGCGCGAACGACGTATACGAAGCGCCCCGAAAAGCCCTGGAAGCGCTCGATGCCGACCTGACCGAAATGAGACGCTGCAAGAGCAATGGACTTTGCTGCGGAGCCGGCGGGGCTCAAATGTTTAAGGAACCGGAACCCGGAAAAAAAGATATCAATATCGAACGTGTGGAGGAAGTAATGGAAACCAAAGCCGAGGTAGTGGCTTCTTCCTGCCCTTTCTGCATGACCATGCTGCGCGACGGCGTAAAGCACTTCAATAAGGAACAGGAAATTGATGTGCTCGATATCGCTGAAATCACTGCACGTGCAAATGGCTTATAGCCTGCACGTGCAATGATTCATATTATAAAAGACCTCTTTTAGAGAATCCTAATGTTGATTAGTCTAAAATAGTAATTTCAACCCGGCGGTTTTTCTGACGGCCTTCTTTGGTCTTGTTTGAATCTACCGGTTTCTCCAAACCATAACCCTGCGTCGAGATACGGCTCGCACTCAGGCCGGAATTCACCAAAAATTCTTTCACCGAATTCGCCCTTTTCTCAGAAAGCCACTTATTGTATTCGGCCGTACCGGTTGCATCGGTATGCCCGTCAACCTGAATGTCAGAAGAAGGATGATCTTTCACCGTTTCAACAAAACGAAGCAAGTCGCTTTTCGCCTGCTCAGTCAGGTACGACGAGTTGGTCGGGAAAAGCACGTCCGACTGGAAGGTCATCATCAGTCCGCGATCGGTTTTGGTCATATTATCGCTCCGGCTTTCAATTCCCGATGCCTTCCCATTATAGGAAACCTCGGCCCCGTCTTTTACCTGCATTTTTTTGGATGTGCAGGAAAACAGGAAAACCGAACTGGTTAAACAAAGCGCGAATACGGTAGATCTTTTCATATCAATAGGGAGTTTGTTTTATCGTCTTAATATTTCAGCTAATATATCAATGGAAATCCATATAATAAAAAAGCTCCGGCAAAAATACCGAAGCTTTTTCTTATTAAGAATGAATTATATCTAAATCACTGCAGATTAATTCGTTAATTTATTGCGAAGGTTCTCGTCGATTGCCGCAAGGAAATCTTCGGTGTTCAGGTACTGGCTGCTGTCAACCTTGTTACCGTGAATACAAACCGCCAAATCTTTCGTCATCTTACCACTCTCAACGGTTTCAATACAAACCTGCTCAAGCGTATTGGCGAAGTCGATCAGCTCTTGGTTATCGTCCAGTTTACCGCGGAAAGCCAAACCTCTTGTCCATGCAAAAATCGAAGCGATCGGGTTGGTCGAGGTTGCGTTACCTTTCTGGTGCTCGCGGTAGTGACGGGTCACCGTACCGTGTGCAGCCTCAGCCTCCATCGTTTTACCGTCCGGAGTAATCAGCGTAGAAGTCATCAGTCCAAGTGAACCAAATCCTTGTGCTACCGTATCCGACTGAACGTCGCCGTCGTAGTTCTTACACGCCCACACGAAGTTACCGTTCCATTTCAATGCCGAAGCAACCATATCATCAATCAAGCGGTGCTCGTAAACAATACCCGCCTCATCGAAAGAAGATTTAAATTCATTTTCATAAACTTCCTGGAAAATATCTTTGAAACGACCGTCGTACTTCTTCAAAATGGTATTTTTCGTAGAAAGGTATAAAGGCCATTTCTTGCTCAAAG
>DAIRDA010000019.1:0-16853 GCA_036796375.1 Albibacterium sp. | reverse complement strand
TTCGGCAAGATGATTTACGCTCCCGACACCCATCCGGCACTCTGGCTTTCGGGCAAACCGGAAAGCTCCGGAAAGTTCAGTGATTGGGTAAGCAATACCTTGATACAAATTGAAGAAAGCCAGGAGCGCCGCTTTGTGATTGTGAGCGATGCACTCAATACTTTAGTGCCCCAACGCTACGATTTCTCTGCATTTGACCGAATCGGAGCCGATAAAGAAATCATACTCGTGGTAGATGATTCGCATGGACTGGGAGTGGTAGGTGAAGGCGGGAGGGGTGTCTACAGTTCCTTGCCATTCAATGCACAATTTCGGCCTGTCGTCGTCGGTTCCATGGCAAAAGGGTTGGGAGTCGATGGCGGACTCATACTGGCTGATCAGGATTTGATCGATCGGTTTCGGCAGTCGCCCATTTTCAGGGGGGCTTCTCCTGCAAGCCCTGCGGGTCTCTACGCCTTCGTCGAAGGACGTGGTATTTATGCCCGTCAGTGGGCTACACTTATGAGGAATATGGCCTTTATGGAATCCAATCTCCCAGATTCGATCCAATATACAAAAGGGTTCCCAGCCTATCTCGCTGAAAACCCCAATCTATATGAACGGCTATTCGCAAAGGGAATTATTATTTCTTCATTTCCCTATCCGCAGGAAACGGATCCCTTGCTCAACCGGATGGTTGTAAGCAGCTGGCATCATCAAGACGATTTGCAATTCCTGATCAACCAGCTTAGCTAACAGAGAGCGGACGGTCGTTTAATTCTCGCCCACGCGTTTTTGTTCCTCGCTTTTAGAGGCCTGTTTTGGTCCGCTGATTTTAGTATTGCCAAAGTTATAGCTAAACGAAAGGCGGAACACACGGGTTTCCCGTTTCTGATCGATTGTCGCATTCAGGTTTGAGTATTGCGTACTCACATGCTGCGTGCGGGTGTTGAATATATCGGAAACCGAAAGCTTCAGGTTAGCTCGCTTGTCTTTAAGCGACTTGCTAACTCCCACATCCGTACTCCAGGAGGAACCAATCTTATAGATACTGTAGCGTAGTCCCGACTGATAATTCAATGTTGCTTCGGCAGTTAAGGTTGGAAGAAGGGTAAAGCTATGGTTGCTATTCAGTTGAAGTGCATACTGTCCATAATCGAGGTTAGCCTCCGGGCGGTCAGCTTTGAAGCCCAGGTAGAATCCCGTTGCGTTCGTGTTCGATTTCCAGAACGACGTAAAGCTAATCGGAGCGTTCACATTTAAAAACCATTGCTCCTGTTCAGCGATGTTCTCGTTGGTCACCAGGGTGCTCTTTTCCACATCGTCCTGCTTCATCATCTCTACCACCGCATCTTTCGTGATTTCATAACCTGCCGCAAAGTTGAAACGTCTCATCAGGGTATAGTTTAAGCCGATCGCGTGGGTATATTCCGGCTGCAGGTAAGGGTTGCCTTGTTGGTAGGTATACTTATCGAGGAAGTATGAAAACGGATTCAGGTTATTGTACCGAGGACGGTTCACTCGCTTAGAATAGCTCAGGCTATACTGGTGGTTCTCGGAAGCCTCGAAGCTCAGCGAAACATTCGGGAAAAAGTCAATGTAATCGCGTTTCACCTCGTTATCAAGCGTTATCGAGTTGCCATTCGAAACGGTATATTCCGAACGCAAGCCTGCTTGCACACCAAGCTTGTTAAACTTGGTATGATAGTTTATATAGGCCGCAGCGACCTGCTCGGTATAAACGAAATGATTGGTACGGTCCGCCACGTTCGTCCACTGGCCATCAACCATTTCTGAAAACTTTAAATCATTGTCGGTCTCCACATTGGCGTATTTCAATCCAGCTTCCATGCCCGACTTATCACTAAACGGACGGGTAAAATCTGTTTTGTACGACTGGATATGAATGGTAGAAGGCATATCGCTCTTCAGCAGAAGCGGGTTGCGCATGCTGCTGCCGTCGACGTTGAAGAAGCGGTTCTCATAATTTGCACCACCCTCTTCAAAGAACGATGAAACGTCGATATCGGCGCTGATCTTCGTTCCCATTGTATCGATCAGGTAGGTATTATTCAATGCGATCGAATAATTTTTAAAGTCTTTATCAAATAGTGAATTTGCGGCAAGCGTCGAATCGAGCGATGATCCAAACGAGCCGATATTTACAGCGCTCAGGTTTGAGTCATTTGAGCGGTTAAGCAAACCGCTTACCTGCAGCGACACCGTATTTTTGTCGGAGGTCTGATAATCCACACCAGCCCGCATCGAATGGTTTTCTCGCTGCGAGTTCATTGAATTATCCTGATTGAAGCTGGTGAAATTAGTATTTGCTCCCACTAAGCGGAAAATGTTCATCTGGTCGGTCCGCTCGCTGTCCATATACGAATAGGTTCCAAAGGTATTCAACTTCCCTGCCTTATGGTTTATATTTAACGAACCGTTGGCCTTATGACCATTTCCATAGCCGCCACCCAGCGTTACAGAACCGCTGGTTCCCGCCATCCGGTTCTTTTTCATCTTGATATTGATGATGCCCGAACCGCCGGCAGCGTCGTATTTTGAAGAAGGATTGTTAATGATTTCGACCGATTGAATGGTATTACCATCGGTTGACCGCAGCAGATTCGCCAGCTGAGCAGCCGACAAGTGCGTCTGCCTTCCATCGATCGTTACCAAAATGCCCTGCTTTCCGTTCAGGCTGATATTGTCGTCCTTATCAACCGTTATGCCCGGTGAGCGTTCCAGAATATCAAGCGCATTATTGCCAGCAGCTAAACTTGAATTTTCAACGTTTACAACCAGCATATCGGCCTTCCGTTCAATCAGTGGTTTCTCGGCCGTAATGACGATCGCCTGAAGCTCTTTGTTGGCTGTTTCGAGCGATAAGTCGCCAAGCTTCACCCGGTTATTCAAGTCAGAAAGATCAATGACATCGCTGTAGGCAGCGTTGTATCCAAGCAGTTCCGCTTTTAAAAGAAACTTTCCTTTTTTCGCATAAGCGATATTAAACCGTCCATCTTCGCCAGTGAAGAAAGTTTTTAATATCGCCGAATCGGGGAAAGACAGAAGCGTAAGCGTCGCATAGTCAAGTGGAATACCTGATTTGTCGGTTACGCGGCCTTCAATATGGCCTTCTGCACCCTGTGCAAAAGCTTGTGTATAGCTAAGCAACAGGAAGCAGAAAAAGCCTAATAGTGATGAAGATGTTTTAGGATGTAGGAGGAATAGCGTTTTCATAGATTTAATATTTGATCCAAAACTACCGCTAAACACATCTACGGGCAATGTGAATTAGGTAAGGACGATCAAAATATCGGTAGACGCTATAAAACTCTCGGTGAAATTACTCGATCATCCCGGTTTCTTTCTTTTCTTTGCGAATAATCAGACGCAAGGTTGGGTCGTTCGTTACGAAGGCCCAGAACCAGTTAAACGCCAACGTAAACTTGTTTCTGAATCCGGCAATCGGAATCAAGTGAATAAACAGCCAAACCAGCCATGCAAACAATCCCTTAAAGAATCCATTTGGCAAGTCGACCACGGCTTTGTACTTCGCAATGATCGCCATACTTCCTTTGTTATTATAAGTAAAGGCTTTCAAAGGCTTATTTTCGGCCATCCGTTTCAAGTTTTCACCAAGCAAATCGCCCTGCTGGATAGCTACCTGCGCTAATTGCGGGTGGCCATTCGGGAATTTATCATCAGAAACCTGCATACAGATATCGCCAATGGCGTAAATATTTTCCGTGTTGTTCACCTTGTTATAGGCATCCACCAGGATCCGCCGGCCGCGCCCAACCGATTCGGCAGGCAGGCCGGGCGCCTCGCAGGCGATAACTCCCGATGTCCAGATCAGTGAATTCGTTGGGATGGTTTCGCCGTTTCCTAACAACACTTTTCCGTCTTTATAATCCTTCACAGGCGTATTCAACCGCACCTGAACGCCCAGTTTGGTCAATACCTTGGCAGCTTCCTCCTGCGATTTTTTACTCATGGGCCCTAAAAGGACCGGAGCAGCATCCACTAAAATAATATTAACACTACGGTCGGTAATCTCCGGGTAGTCTTTCGCACCAATAGAGTGAACCATCTCGGCCAGCATACCGGCAATCTCGACGCCCGTTGGTCCACCACCTGAGATCACAATATTGAAGTACTTGTTTTTCTCAAATTTATTGGTCGCCCGAATGGCTTTCTCCATGTTCAACAACAGGTGATCGCGCAATTTCAGCGCGTCGCGAATAGTCTTCATCGGAAGCGAATACTTCTTCACATTCTCCATTCCGAAGTAGTTCGTTTCCGTACCCATGCCCAAAACAAGGTAATCGTAGCTCAGTGTCCCGGCATCCGTTTCGACGGTATGCTCATCTGGGTTCACACGCACCAGCGAGGCCAGAAAAAATCGAAGATTTTTCTTATTCTGGAACATTCTACGGAAAGGGTAGCTAATATTTGAGTTCTCAATAAAGGCGGTCGATACCTGGTAAAGCAATGGCGGGAAAAAATGGTAATTGTTCTTATCAACGAGCGTAACGTGAAAACGGGAATCGTTAGCGAGCTTTTTTGCAAGATTCACTCCAGCGAACCCGCCTCCGACGATAACTACCTTTTTTATGAATTGTTCCATGTTCTGATTGTGAAATATGATAGGGTTTGTATTATTAACAATTTAAAAATGAAGGCAGAGCGCCTATTGTGTCACGGGGGTCTCTTTCCGTTCGCCAATTTGCTGTCTCCACATGGCATAGTATAAGCCCTTGAGTTCCAACAAATCAAAATGCGTTCCGGTTTCGATAATATTCCCTTTCTCGAGCACATATATCCGGTCGGCATACAGAATCGTTGAAAGCCTGTGCGCAATCATCACGGTGATATGCTGCTTTTCATCCGTTATATGGCGTATGGTTTTTGAAATCTGTTCCTCGGTAATCGAGTCGAGTGCTGAAGTAGCCTCATCAAATATCATCAGGTCGGGTTGGCGCAAAAGTGATCGGGCAATCGACAGGCGCTGTCGTTCTCCACCAGAAAGTTTAAGCCCCCCTTCACCAATCACCGTTTCCAGACCGTTTTCAGCCCTTGATAAAATGGTATGCGCTGCAGCCTTGTTCAGCACTTCCAGCATCATTTCCTCGGTCGCCGTAGGGTTCACAAAGAGCAGGTTTTCCCGGATTGTGCCCGAAAAGAGCTGCGTATCCTGCGTCACAAAACCAATCTGATGCCGAAGATCGTCGAAATCAACTTCCCCCTCACGGATACCATTATAATGTATATGACCGCTTGAGGGCGGATACAGTCCGACCAGCAACTTAACCAAAGTCGTTTTCCCCGAACCCGACGGACCTACAAAGGCAATCGTTTCTCCGCGCTTCACTTCAAAAGAAATATTTTCAAGCGCCGGTTGGCTGGCACTCTGATGCTGAAAGCCTACATTTTCAAAACGCAGGCTGCGGATGGAGTCAATCCTGGTCGGATTCGCCGGCTGGTAGTCAACCTTTTTGTTGAACAGCGTTTCCAGGTTAGACAGGGAAGCTTCCGCTTCGCGGTACGACATAATAATATTTCCCAATTCCTGCAAAGGACCGAAAATAAAGAAGGAATACATCTGCATCATCAGCAACTGACCCACCGTAATCTGCTCATGAAATACAAAGTAAATCAGCGCAAACATAATCACCTGCTGAAGAAAGTTTACGAAAGTACCCTGAACGAAACTGATCGCACGGATGCTCTTTACCTTTCTCAGTTCCAGGCTTAAAATCTTCATCGTGGTGTCGTTTAAGCGCCCGATTTCCTGACGCGTCAACCCCAAACTCTTAACCAACTCAATATTGCGAAGCGATTCCGTTGTAGAACCCGCCAGCGAGGTGGTTTCGTTGATAATATTTCGTTGTATTGATTTAATACGCCGACTCAGGTAGCTCGTCAGGAAGGAGAGGGCTACCGCCCCTACCAGATAAACCATTGGCAGAACCGGACTCAATTCAAAGGCGATGATGGTGACGAAAACGATACCCACCAACGTAGCGAATAACACGTTCACAAAGCCCGAAATAAATTTAGAACAATCTTCGCGAACCTTCTGTAAAACAGACAGCGTTTCCCCGCTGCGCTGATCTTCAAACTCCTGATAGGGAAGACGCATGGCGTGCTGCAAGCCATCGGTATAAATGCTGGCTCCGAATTTCTGAATCACCACATTGACCACGTAATCCTGAAAAGCTTTCGCAATCCTGGAAACCATTGCCGCCCCGATAATCATCAGCAAGCCGATCGCCACCCCACGGAAAAACGTATCGCTTTCTCCACCTTCCCGAAACTCGGCCGCTTTGTTGGCGAAAGGGTCGATAATGTAGTTACCCAGAATGTAAGGATTGAGCAGCGAAAAGATCTGATTGATTGCTGCAAGTAGTAAAGCAATGAAAATCAGAAGCTTATAGTTCCCAAGGTATTTTAGCAGTAATCTCATGTATCGTCAGTCCCTGTTGGGTATGCAAAGTTAAATTATTTGCTCAGGTTTCGTTATATTTGATTCACGAACCCCGGTAATAATTTGTAGGATTATGAAATTAATGAAATTTTCAGCCGCCCTTTTTATGATATTTTTAACACCATCGCTATACGGACAACAAAGCATTAATCTTTACGATGGATCGGCTCCGGGAAGTAAAGAAGCTACTCACAAGGAGGTTTCAGAAGCTGGTGGCGATGGAATAACCCGGGTTTCGCAGGTGAGTGAGCCTCAATTGATTGCCTATTTTCCTCTGAAAGAAAAGAATACCGGCAAAGCCATTGTCATCTTTCCTGGTGGCGGATACGGCATCCTGGCCATCGATCATGAGGGGCACGACATCGCAAAGCGACTGACTGAAAAGGGAATCGCGGCTTTTGTAGTAAAATACCGTCTGCCCAACGATGCCATTATGGAAGATAAAAGCATTGGCCCCCTTCAGGACGCACAACGCGCCATACAGCTAGTTCGGGAAAACGCTGCCAAATGGGGTATTAAGGATGGGCAGGTAGGCATCGCAGGTTTCTCCGCCGGAGGGCATCTGGCTGCCACTCTTGGCACTCACTATGCAAAAGCCTTCATTCCCAATGCCAAGAAGACCAGTCTCCGGCCCGATTTCATGTTGCTGGGCTATCCGGTCATCACCATGGACGAAACTTTCACGCATATGGGATCCAGAACCAACCTGCTGGGAGCGTCCCCCTCGGTCGCGCAGATCAAGAACTACTCCAATGAAAAGCAGGTTACGTCCGACACGCCTCCCACCTTTTTAGTACACGCTGAAGACGATAAAGTCGTTCCAATCGAAAACAGCGAAAGCTTTCGCGACGCATTAATCCGTGAGAAGGTTCCGGTGCATCTGATGACTTACGAAAAAGGAGGTCATGGATTTGGTTTAAATAACCCGACTTCAAATGAACAATGGCTTGAACATTTTATCGCCTGGCTTAACCAACTTCCATAACCGCCCAGCTATTAATTCACTTATTGAAACGCTTAGTCCGTTCCGAGCTTAATCGTTCGTCGGATCCGGAGTATAGCGCAGGTAAGGTCTTACCTCCTCTACGCCCTTCGGAAATTTAACGATCGCATCTTCCGTTTTGATGCTGTTTGCTACCACCACCCTGTCGCCACGGTTCCATTCGGCGGGCGTTGCAATGCTGTGGCTATCGGTCAGCTGAAGCGAATCAATGACCCGAAGAATTTCAATGAAATTTCTTCCTGTTGAGGCCGGGTAGGTCAGCGTCAGGCGAATCTTCTTGTTCGGATCAATAATAAATACCGAACGTACCGTCATATTATTCGACGCATTGGGGTGAATCATATCATAAAGGTCAGAAACCTCCCGATCCGGATCCGCAATCAGTGGAAAATCCACCTGCGTATTCTGGGTCTCGTTGATATCTTTTACCCATCCATGATGGTCTTCCACGCCATCAACGCTGATAGCAATCGCCTTTACATTTCGCTTTTTAAATTCATCGCTCAGCTGCGCAGTTCTTCCCAGCTCGGTCGTACATACCGGTGTATAGTCGCCCGGATGGGAAAATAAAACACCCCAGCTATCGCCCAGGAATTCATAAAAGTCAATTTCACCAATGGTGGTAGTTGCTTTAAAATTGGGAGCGGTGTCCCCTAAACGTAAGTTCATATGCCTCTAATTTTTATTATAATTTTAACTATTGTATTGACTACCGTATCTGTAGACAATGAATCAAATATACGCTTTTCGTTGCAGTTATAAAAATATTAATTGCCCCGGCCGAGCCCTTACATACCTCCGGGCGCTTTATAGTCAACGCCTATATCCCATAAAGATTTAAGATAATTTCCCATCCGGATTAGGGCTATATTTGGGCCAGAAACAAACATCTACACTATTTAAACAGGAAAATAAAGCATTATGAACGAACATTCAGACAAACTCACTTCCGTCAACGGCCGTCCGATTGCCGACAATACAAACTCACTTACCGCCGGTCCGAGAGGCCCGGTATTATTGCAAGACGTTTGGCTGATTGAGAAGCTGGCGCATTTCGATCGCGAAGTTATTCCGGAAAGAAGAATGCACGCCAAAGGCTCGGGTGCTTATGGAACCTTCACCGTCACCAACGATATCTCCCGCTATACCAAAGCCAGTATTTTTTCGCAGGTCGGCAAGCAAACAGACCTCTTCGCCCGCTTCTCGACGGTTGCAGGCGAGCGGGGAGCTGCCGATGCAGAACGCGATATCCGCGGCTTTGCCTTGAAATTTTACACCGATGCCGGCAACTGGGACCTGGTCGGAAATAATACACCGGTATTCTTTTTTAAAGATCCCCTGCGTTTTCCCGACCTGAACCACGCCATCAAACGCGACCCCCGCACCAATCTGCGAAGTGCCCAGAACAACTGGGACTTCTGGACCTCCCTTCCGGAGGCACTGCACCAAATCACCATCGTCATGAGCGAGCGTGGCATTCCTCGCTCTATGCGTCATATGCACGGCTTCGGAAGTCACACCTTCAGCATGTACAATGCGGCCAACGAGCGTACCTGGGTAAAATTCCACTTCGTAAGTCAGCAGGGAATTCAGAACATGACCGACGAAGAAGCGGCAAAAACGGTAGCCTACGATCGCGAAAGCACCCAGCGCGATCTGTTTTACAGCATCGAAAAAGGCGATTTTCCCCGCTGGGAAATGAAAATACAAGTCATGACCGAAGAGCAGGCCCGAAACCACTACCACAACCCATTCGACCTTACCAAAGTATGGCCGAAAGGGGAGTATCCTTTAATCGACGTTGGGTATTTCGAGTTGAACCGCAATCCGGATAACTACTTTGCTGAAGTAGAGCAGGCCGCCTTTAACCCCGCCAACATTGTAGAAGGCATCGGCTTCTCGCCCGACAAAATGCTGCAGGGCCGTTTGTTTTCTTATGGCGATGCGCAACGCTACCGTTTGGGCGTCAATCACAGCTCCATCCCTGTCAATCAGGCGCGCTGCCCGGTCAGCTCTTTCCACCGCGACGGCGCCATGCGGGTCGATGGCAATCACGGGTCGAAAGTATCCTACCAGCCGAACCACTCACAGGCATGGAACGCCAGTCCGGAAGTAAAAGAACCTGCCCTGCCTTTAGAAGGCCCGGCCGACCATTACGACCACTATCAGGACGATGCAGACCACTATACCCAACCGGGAAATCTGTTCCGGCTCATGAATGCCGAACAGCAGCAGGCACTCTTCGATAATACCGCCAGGGCCATTGATGGAGCAGAGGAATATGTAAAAATCCGCCATGCACAGCATTGCTACATCGCCGATCCGGCCTACGGGGAGGGTGTTACCAAAGCCATGGGTATCGATATGGACAAGGTAGTCACACGCGAATTATGCGACTGGTTCCGCGCGAATCCACAGTTTATCGTTCGGCGCCCTTCCTAAGCGAAAGCATCCGCGACGCGGACCCATTTCATAGAAGCGCTATCCAAAGAACGGCTATTCAAAGAACGCTATTGAAAGAAAGGCTATCAAATTATTCAAAAGTTTTATCCGAAAGGGTAAAACTTTTTTTATGTCAGGCTTTTTGTAAATTTAAACCATGAAAATCGAAACCATCGCCATCCATGCCGGGAACCAGGTCGATCCCTCCAGTCGCGCAGCCATTCAGCCCATCACCTTATCCACCACGTTCCAACGGGGCGAAGACGGCGGCTACCCCGGCGGCTACATGTACACTCGCATAGCCAATCCCAACCGCACTTCTCTTGAAAATGTATTGGCCAAGCTCGAGCAAGGTGCCGACGCCAGCGTTTTTTCATCCGGCAACGCTGCCGGCGGTGCCGTCTTTCAAGCGCTTGAACCCGGCAGTCACGTACTCGCCCCCAGCGATATGTATCACGGATTACGAAACCTGCTGAAAGTCGTATACCAGGGCGTGCTTCAGGTCGACTTCGTCGATATGACCGATCTCGAGGTGGTCAGCCGTGCCATCCGCAGTGAAACGAAGCTTATCTGGCTGGAAAGCCCTTCAAACCCCTTGCTCAAAATAACAGACATCGAAGCGATCTGCCAGTTGGCAAAAGAAGCCGGCGTGCGCGTATGCTGCGATAATACCTTTGCTACCCCCATATTTCAAAATCCCCTGTTGCTGGGTGCCGGCCTGGTAATGCATTCCACTACCAAATACCTGGGCGGTCATAGCGATGCCCTTGGCGGTGCCCTCATCACCCGGGAAAAGGATGCTTTCTGGCAACGCGTCCGCCAGGTGCAGGAGCTCTCGGGCGCCGTGCTGTCGCCTTTCGATTGCTATCTCACCGTGCGCGGCATTAAAACCCTCCCTTACCGGATGCGCGGGCACGACGAAAACGCACGTCGTCTGGTGGCCTTTCTGGAATCACACCCTCAGGTAGAAGGCATTTATTACCCGGGCTACGGCGGCATGCTTTCCTTTCAGGTAAAAGGCGATGAATCGCGCGCACGCAAACTTGCCAACAGCACCCGTATTTTTACGCAAGCAACCAGTCTCGGTGGAGTGGAAAGCCTGATTGAGCATCGCGCCTCCATTGAAGGGCCCGACACCCTCACTCCACGGAACCTCCTGCGCGTATCGGTAGGGCTCGAAAACTGCGAAGACTTAATCGCCGACCTCGACTACGCATTGGAAGCCGGTTAATATACGGCAATCATTTTAGGTACTGTCAGTAAATATTTTGAGTAGAAATACGCAAATGGTGGAAAATCGTTCGTCTTACCTTTACATAAAAAAAGACGAAAATGGCACAAGTAACAATTTATGGAGTTGGTCAGACAGAATTAACGAAGGTTAATATCAACAAGACCATTGAAATGGATGATTTGATGGCCAGAAAGATTTTTGGTCCCGAAAAGCGGAGAATGGTAAGCCGCCTGCTTAAAAAGTATTGTCCGGGAATCAATATTTCTTGCGACCAGGTCGGACTTAATATCGTATATAACGGCCGCGATTAAAAACATATCCCCTGCAGCGACTTAAGAAAGCCGCAGCAGGGGAATCATCCCAAACCAGATGATATAGGTGAGTGAAGTCACCATCAGTAAGTTGATATGATTCTTATCAACCTCCGTACGGATATATGCCATCAGCATGCTGATCAGCAGCACCGCATGAAGAGCGATACCCCACACCGCCGGTCCGTATGCCCCCTTAGCCACATCGAAGTAATACCAGGTCAAAGCACTCACGGCCGACAAAGCGGTTAATCCTACAGCCAGTATCGCAGCACGTTTCTTGCCCAGGCGTACCGGTATGGTCCTTTTCCCCGCCGCTAGATCCGCATTATAATCCGGAAAACCCGCCAGCAGGATGGAGGGGATAATTGAAAGAAAAAGCGGTACACTCAGTAACCAGGGAAACGCGTCGCCGGGTAAGCCGTTCTGAAAAATATAACCACATAAAATAACACCTAAACTGTGTGTGAGGCCCACGTCCAGTTCACCCATGCCGCGATACGACAGCTTTAGGGGAGGATTCGTATAGCCCATGGCCAGGATAAACAGGCTTAACATCACGGCAAGCGAACCGATCAGCGGAATGCTCAATTGCCAAAGAATGATGGCACCTAATACAAGCGACAGAAACAGGCAAAGGTTTATACCCGTTTTTAGTTCGCCGCGCGTCAGCTCTTTTTCCACCAGCACCCGCGAGCCACCCGTAAAGGGACCATAATATTTGTTCTGCCGGTCGGTTTCTACGTCCTGCACTTCGTTCGACAAAACAGTGGCTACCTCCACCACAAAAAGCCAGGCATAGCCCAGCCAGAACATGCCGGCACTAAAGCCATAGCCCATCTGGGAAGCCCCATAGGCCCCGGCCGCGTATGCAATCCAGGTCATCGGGTAAAACTGGAGCCGAATTGCTTTCAGCCACGATTTTGTTTTATCCCAGCGGCGTTCACCCGGCGATAAAAAACCGTTCTGCAGGGCCATTCCCGCCTCCCTGGTCTTTCTCAACCATTGTTCCCGCTGGTCGGCTGGTGCATCGTTGGCCGGACTGAAAGCCAGTATCTTTACCGGCTTGATACCGCAATAGCCTAAAATGGAAGTCGCCATAATCCGATGTCCCGGGCTCTTCTGAATCCAGCGGTAAACCCACAACGGTGTGTCCATGGTTGTTACCACCTGCGCCGTTTTGCCCGTCAGCAACTTCTCCCAGTTATCGCTGTGATGAATTTCCTCAAAAGCAAAACCGGGTGTAAACACCCGGTCGAAGAATCCTTTCAGCCTTGCCGGCATCGTACCCCACCAGGTAGGATATACAAATACCAGGTGCTCGGCCCAGGTAATAAGTTCCTGTGCTTTCACCACATCCTTCTCGTAATATTGATGGCGCGGCGAAACCGTGAAGACATCCGGATTGAAATCCATCTCAGCAACATTCAGTTGCTTCACCGAGCAACCCGCCTTCAAAGCGCCGGTGAGGTAGGCATGAGCAAGAGCACCCGAGAAACTGTCCGTCCTCGGGTGACCCAATACAATCAGGACGTTCATCCGGCCTATGCTTAATGAGCGCCTTCAGCAAATTCCTCAATCATTTTGCTATTAAAGGCAGGCAAATCTTCCGGCGACCTGCTCGTCACCAAACCCTGATCCACCACCACCTCGCGGTCAACCCAGTTCACACCGGCGTTGATCAGGTCGGTTTTAATCGATGAGTAGGAAGTCATCTCCCGTCCTTTCAGCAGACCGGTTTCAATCAGGGTCTGCGGACCATGACAAATCGCGGCAACCGGCTTTTTCGCATCTAAAAAGGCTTTGGCAAAAGCCACTGCTTTTTCATTTCCACGAAGCGTATCCGGATTCATCACGCCACCCGGAAGCAATAAGGCATCGTAGTCGTCGGGCGAAGCAGCACCAATTTCCCTGTCCACTTTCAGCTCAATGCCCCAATTGTCTTTATCCCAGGCCTTCACGCTGTCTTTTTGCGGAGACACAATAAACACCTGCGCACCGGCTTCTTCCAGCGCCTTTTTAGGGCTGGTTAATTCCGATTCTTCAAATCCGTTTTCTGTTAAAATCGCTACTTTTTTGTTCTCTAATTCTCTCATTTTTTCTATGTTTTGATTTCCGTTACTCCCTAATAAACAGCGCTGTCAGGGCTTTGTTTCCCTTATTGCATATAAGCACGATTTTAACTAAGTTTGGGAATAGATCTAGACCAATTTCTTACCGAACTACGAAAACGCATGATTTCAAAACAACGGATAGCCTTGTTATCCCTAATCCTCGGGCTTTGGATGCCTCTGATGGCCCAGCAGGCCAGCTATCAACAAGATAAAACAGGATTAACTCTCCAATTTACCGATCCGCTGTTCAGCATCCGGCAACAAATCCGCATTCAACCCATCACAGCGCACATCCTTCATGTCCGTTCGCACCCGATCGGGTCCGATATTAAGCCAACCCAGAACCTCATCATTGTCGACAGCCTGCGCATACAGCCGGGCGAGTGGACCGTCGAGGAGGCGGGAGATGATCTTCTTGTCAAAACCTCGGCAATTACGGCAAGCGTATCGCGGCAAACCGGCGCTGTATCTTTCCTCGATCATGCAGGGAAATCCCTTGTTGAGGAAGTACGACGCGATGCCGGCACCTTTCGTTCAGCGGCTTACGATGGCGATGCCTTCTTTGCTGTTCAGCAGGGCTTCCGTCTAAGTCCCAATGAGGCTGTGTACGGCCTGGGCCAGCATCAAAACGGAATTATGAATTATCGAGGACGGCAGGTTACCCTCCTACAATACAACACCGACGTAGCTGTTCCTTTCCTCATATCTACCAATCAGTACGGCATCCTGTGGAATAATTATTCCATCACCCGGGCAGGCGATATCCGGCCGCTTCAGCCGCTCTCGGCCCTTCGCCTGTATTCGGCCGATGGGCAGCCAGGTTGGTTAACGGCCAATTATGCCATGAAAGATGCCCCGAGTCAAATCATCCTCTCCAGGCCTGAATCGGAAATCGATTACTCTTATCTGAGCGATCTTCCCAAACTTCCCGACAGTATCGACCTGGTCAACGCCCTGGTCAGCTACGAAGGAGCGGTGGAATCTCCCTACGCAGGCCTTCATCGCTTACATATCAAATACGCAGGCTATCTGAAAGTGTGGGTCGATGGTGAGCTTCGCGAAGACCGCTGGCGCGAGTCGTGGAACGCCGGAAGTTTTGAACTCGACCTCGACATGCAGCCCGGCAAAAAATACCAGTTGAAAATGGAATGGCTTCCCGATGGCACCCAGTCGTACCTCGCGGTGCAAACCCAGATGCCCATTCCTGAAAATGAGCAAAACCTCTTCTCGTTCAATTCGGAAGCCGGCGACGCGGTCGATTATTACCTCATTGCCGGTCAGGATATGGATCACATCATCAGCGGATATCGGCATCTGACAGGCCGTGCACCCATCATGCCGCGCTGGTCCTTTGGCTACTGGCAAAGCCGCGAACGTTATAAAACGCAGGCCGAACTGCTTGAGGTGGCCGCTGAATTCCGCAAAAGACGCATCCCGATCGATAATATGGTGCAAGACTGGTCGTACTGGGCCGAGCACGACTGGGGAAGTCACGATTTTGATAAAGCACGTTTCCCCGATGCGAAAGGAATGATCAGCAAACTCCACAACGATCATTTCCGTTTGATGATCTCAGTCTGGCCGAAAGTCAACGAAGAATCTTCCGTTTACGAAACCTTCCGCGATAAAGGCTGGCTCTATATGCGCAACATTGCCGATGCACGGAAAGACTGGATCGGGAAGGGTTACACTTCTACCTTCTACGACCCTTTCAACCCTGAAGCACGCAAGGGCTTCTGGGATCTGATGAACGAAAAGCTTTATAAAATTGGGGTAGATGCCTGGTGGATGGATGCCAGCGAGCCCGATATGCACTCGAACATCAATATGGAAGAGCGAAAGGCCGTTATGCAACCATCCATCGGCTCTTCGGTCCGGTATTACAACGCCTTTCCACTTGAAAACGCCCGTGGCATTTACGAAGGCCAGCGTGAAAGCGACCCCAATAACCGCGTCTTTATCTTAACCCGTTCATCGTTTGCCGGACAGCAACGCTATGCTGCAGCTACCTGGAGCGGCGACATCTCATCACGCTGGCACGATTATAAAGATCAGATTTCAGCGGGAATTAACTTTTCCATGTCGGGGGTGCCTTACTGGACGATGGATGCCGGCGGATTTCTCGTTGAAAAGCGCTTCCATCAACCCAATGCGGCCGATCAGGAAGAATGGCGCGAAATGAATGCGCGCTGGTTTCAGTACGGCGCATTCCTGCCGATGTTCCGCGCCCATGGTCAATTCCCCTTCCGCGAACCTTTTAACATTGCGCCGGAAGGCCATAAAGCGTACGAAAGCATGCTCTATTATATCAAGCTCCGCTACCGGATGCTTCCATATAACTACTCGCTTGCCGGCATGACCTACCTGCACGATTACAGCATGATCCGTGGATTGGCGATGGACTTTCCGCAGGATGAGAAGGTGTATAACATCAACGATCAGTACCTTTTCGGACCGTCGCTGCTGGTAAATCCGGTTACCGAAGCGGGGCAGACTTCCCGGTCGCTTTACCTTCCGGCAGGCACCGGCTGGTATAATTTCTACAACGGCGTGTATGCACAAGGTGGGCAGCAGATCGAAGCCGAGGCACCCTACGAGCGGATGCCGCTTTTTGTCAAAGCAGGTTCGATCCTTCCGATCGGTCCCGAACTTCAGTATACCGACGAGAAAAAGGCTTCCGAGATTATCTTATACGTTTATGCAGGAGCCGATGCCGAGTTTACGCTCTATGAAGACGAAGGAAGCAACAACGATTATGAAAAAGGCATGAACAGTACCATCCGGATGCAGTATAACGATCAGGATCGCAGCCTGACGCTCTATGCCGCCCGCGGAACTTTTCCCGGCATGTTAAAAAACCGCGTATTTAGGGTCGTCTACATTACCAGCGATACTCCGCAAGGCTTCGATCAGTCGGGCCGCGTGAGCACCACGCTTAAATATAACGGCAAAACCATTCGTGCCAAATTGCCTTAACAATGAAGCATAAAAAAAGCATCCATCTTTTCAGATGGATGCTTTGACGATTATGTAGTATAATTACTTTTTAGCTAATTTTAACATTTACCGCGTTCAAGCCTTTTCTACCCTGTTCTACGTCGTAGCTTACAGTGTCATTCTCACGAATGTTGTCAATTAAGCCTGAAGAATGAACAAATATTTCGCTATCGCCATTTGATGGCAAGATGAATCCGAAACCCTTTGTGTCATTGAAAAATTTTACTGTTCCTTGTTGCATTATATTGTATTTTAATTTCTACAAATGTAGGTATTATTTATCTAT
>DAIRDA010000018.1:12329-17145 GCA_036796375.1 Albibacterium sp. | reverse complement strand
CCGAATTGCTCTACGATCCAGATGGTTGTTGTCTTGAAGCCCCTGCACGACAAGTACAAGATCAAGCGTGTGGTGGTATCCACCTATCAATCGGTCACCGGAACCGGCGTGAAAGCCGTAGAACAACTCAATAACGAGCGCGCTGGTATTTCTGGCGAGAAAGCCTATCCTTATGCCATAGATCTGAACGTTATCCCGCAGATCGACGTATTTACCGAAAACGGTTATACCAAGGAGGAAATGAAAATGATTCAGGAAACCAACAAAATCATGGGCGACGATCAGATTCGTGTAACGGCTACTACCGTCCGCATACCCGTCATGGGAGGGCATTCTGAATCCGTCAATATTGAATTCGAAAACGAATTTGATTTAAACGAAGTACGTGAAGCGCTTGCCGCGCAAGAGGGGGTACTGGTGGTTGACGACCCCGCGAACCTGAAATATCCGATGCCTATTGATGCGCATAACCGCGATGAGGTTTTCGTTGGTCGTATCCGCAGGGATGAAACCCAGGAAAAAACGCTCAATCTCTGGATCGTTGCCGATAATCTCCGAAAAGGCGCTGCTACCAATGCGGTACAGATTGCCGAATATCTTGTTAAGGAAAAGATTGTCTGAGTAAATTACTATCTATAAACGGAAAAAGCGCTGAATCAGCGCTTTTTCCGTTTATAGAAGTATGGATATTAAATTCTGGGATTTAAAGCCTGGTCGATACGCTCGCTCAGGTCGCGGAAGTGGGCGTTTGTAATTCCTCTTCCGGATCCGTAAGAATTGATCTTACTCCGCAAATCCATCAGGTGGCCTCTGGCGATGCTTGAGATATCAGACTGGGTCGGATCAATATTAGGCTGGCCAAAACTTGATCTTGGATCCTTAGGAGGCGTAAGAAGGTCAATCATCCGGGCAACATAAGCCTTTTGCAAATTCCTTTGATACACATCCGAGTTTTTCAGGTCACTCCAGATTCCTTTTTCAAGACCATCGAAAAGATCTTCAACCGTAAAGGCATTTTGATCCTGAACCTCCGCTTTAATCAGCTTATCAAAGGTTTGCGCCGATAGCAGTCGGTTCACCGCACGTTCCTGAACCGCGCCGATTCGCCCGATCGGGTCCTGGCCAATTCGGTTATAAATATCATAATCGATCAACCAGGTCGGTGTCCGGAATACATACCGGTTCAGAAAGTCGATTGCTTCTTGCTGTTTTTCCGCAGGTACCAACTCATACACCGGACCTGCCTGTTCTACGGTCTTCGGGGTTTCGTAGATTCCGGCAACGTTTTTGGCAACGTGCCCCGCATAGCGGTTGAACTGAGTAACCACTTCACCATATAGCTCACCCAGGTTATCGTAGCCTCTGTTCGGCGTCGCCGTCCAGGTCAGCAGATTCGGAACAATCCGTTTCAGGTTCATGATACCGTAGGTACTGGCTAACATAGAATCGTCGCCAAGGTCCTCGCTTTGCGACCGTGGATCATCCGGATTCGACTCCGATCCGAACCAATATTTCGGGTCACCTGCCTTGGCCATTACCCACTGGTTCAACGTTGCAGTTTCATCATCGGCCGTGCTGGCGTTCGGGATACGTTTGTAACCCCACTCTACAGCCCATTTGTCGTAATAATTAATTCTGGGATATAAGTCCTTTCCGGTAATTCCGTCCCCGGGCTGCGCGATGTAGTTAAAGCGCGCATAATCCATAATCGAAGGAGCCACACCATGTTTTTTCACAAAGGCAACGTTTCTCAGACTGTCAACCGGGTAAGCAGCGCTCGAACCAAAATTATGACGCAGGCCAAGGGTGTGCCCAACCTCGTGCGAGGATACGAAACGAACCAGGTCACCCATCAAATCTTCATCAAATTCCATTTTCTGGGCTCTCGGATCATTCGGCGAGGCCTGAATAAAGTACCAGTTTCTAAGAAGGGTCATAACACTGTGGTACCAGTTGATATGGCTCTCCAGAATTTCACCCGAACGCGGATCGTTCACATGCGGACCGCTTGCATTCGGAATATCGGAAGGTTTATAAACGATCGCAGAGTAGCGTGCATCTTCCAGCGACCATTCCGGATCCTCCTCCTTCGTTGGAGCCCGTTTCGCAAAAATGGCATTTTTAAATCCAGCCTCTTCAAAGGCAGCCTGCCAATCATCCACACCGGCGATCAGGTGTTTAACCCATTTTTCAGGGGTTGCCGGATCAATATAAAAAATAATCGGTTTCTTAGGCTCAACCAGTTCGCCGCGGTTGTATTTGGCAATATCTTCATCCTTGGGCTCCAGCCTCCAGCGGGTGATCAGCGCCTTGCGCTCAACCCCCTGCGGGTTCAGGTCGAAATCGGTATAGCGTACGGTAAAATAACCTACCCGGGGGTCAAAGTAACGGCCCTGCATAGGTGTTTTCGGCAATAACACCATCGACGTGTTCAGCTCCAATGTCGCCGTTCCACTGGCCATGGCCGCAGCTGCGGGGCCTGAAACACCCGGAGGGGCTGTACGCCCGTAGGTCTTTACCGTCTTTATTTCTGTATTTGTGGGAAACGACTTTACGGTATCGACGTACGACATGTCTTTTTTAATTCCTCCCAATCGTAGTGTCTGCTTGTAACGTGGGCTGAAAAAGAAGACATCGTTGTCGTCATTAATAAAAGAAGTCATATCAACAATCACACTGTTCTTAGACTCTCCGAAAGCGACCACATCGAAGGATGCCGTGATCGGCTGTATGTTTGATTTCATTACCGTTGTGTACATTTCCTGCGTGCTGTCTCTCGACCGCTCGGAAAATGAAATCGTTTTCATAAATACCTTGTTGTTCGGGCCTTTTTCGTAGCGAACCACGTTCTCGTTAATCTGGTCGCCGGCATATCCCGAAAAACCTGCTCTTAAGTCAGCGCCGCTCCGTGAAATACGATTCACCACAACGATGTCCCGGCCCATGATGGAGTCCGGAATTTCAAAGAAATACTTTTCATCCTGGAAGTAAATCGTGAACAGACCCTGATCAGCTTGTGTGTCGCCTTTAATAAAGCTTTTAAAGCTCTTCGGCCCTTTCTTGTCAGCCTCCTTGGTCTTGCTCGAGTCCTGCGAGGCAGCAGTTTTTGCAGCAGGAACCGGCTTTTTTTGTCCCTGGCTGGTTAGCGGCGTAAAAGCCAGCAAACCTGCTCCAAAGATCAAATAAAGTAATGGTTTTTTCATTTGTATAATTCGTTTTATTTTCCTGCATATTAAGCATAAATTCAAAATTATCCCAAAAAATAAATGCTAATTGTAAAGTAAGATGGGGTATTTAAAAAAATGGCTTACCTTTGGTGCCTGAATAGTAACTTTTCTTCACATTCAGATACCCTACCAATGAAATACAAGCGCATTCTATTAAAACTCAGTGGCGAAGCCCTCATGGGTGAAAAGAATTATGGAATTGATATCAACCGCGTAGCTCAATATGCGCAAGACATCAAAAACGTCCACGACGAAGGAGTTGAGATTGCAATCGTGATTGGTGGAGGTAATATATACCGCGGTTTAAGTGCCGAAAAGTCGGGAATGGACCGGGTGCAGGCCGATTATATGGGAATGCTTGCCACCGTTATCAATTCCATGGCATTGCAGGATGCACTGGAAAAAGTAAACCTGAAAACCCGCCTTCTTACAGCCATTAAAATGGAACAAATCTGCGAGCCTTTTATTCGCAGAAGAGCCGTTCGTCATCTGGAAAAAGGCCGCGTGGTCATTTTTGGAGCCGGCACCGGGAACCCCTATTTCACCACCGATACGGCAGCTTCCCTGCGTGCTATTGAAATCAATGCCGATGTCGTTTTAAAAGGTACCCGTGTAGACGGTATCTACACGGCCGACCCGCTGAAAGACCCCTCAGCCACCCGCTTTGATGAATTGTCCTTTCAGGAAATTTTCGATAAGGGATTAAGCGTGATGGACATGACGGCCTTTACTCTGTGTCAGGAAAACAATCTTCCTATTATCGTCTTTGATATGAACAAGGCAGGTAACTTCCTGAAGCTGGCAAAAGGAGAGAGCGTAGGAACCCTTGTCCGCTAAACCGTACGAAAAAAATAGTATTTTTGATTATAAATAGATACCCATGAACGACCTCATAAAACTGATACTTGACGATACCGCTGAAAGTATGGATAAAGCGATCGCGTTCGCAGATAATGAATTTACAAAAATCCGTGCCGGAAAGGCCATGCCTTCCATGCTGGATGGCATCTTCGTTGAATACTATGGTTCAGCCACGGCACTTTCCCAGGTTTCCACGATTTCAACGCCCGATGCACGGACGCTTGTCATTCAGCCCTGGGAGAAAACACTTCTGAAAAGTATAGAAAAAGCGATTATCGATTCCAACATCGGACTCAATCCGCAAAACGACGGAAACGTTATCCGGCTGCTGATTCCACCGCTTACCGAAGAGCGCCGTCGCGACCTGGCTAAGAAGGTCAAAGACGAGGCAGAGCGTGGCCGTATAGCCATCAGGAACCTGCGAAAAGATGCGAACGAGCAGATCCGCAAACTGAAAAACGACGGTGTTTCTGAAGATGAGATGAAAGATGGCGAAGGAGAAGTTCAGAAGCTAACCGACCGGTATATTATTAAAGTCGATAAGCTTGCCGAATTGAAAGAGCAAGATATCATGACCGTATAAAAGAAACTTACATGCACCTGTAGATGAAGACCTGCTTTCGCGAGAAGCAGGTCTTTTTTTATAAAAATACTTGTTAACTTTTCGGTTGTCCGGCCCTCTTCAAATCATTTACTTTGCTTTATCAGTTCACAACGATGACAGCTTA
>DAIRDA010000018.1:0-12229 GCA_036796375.1 Albibacterium sp. | reverse complement strand
TTGGTGACGCGCGGTATCGAGCCTGCCTGGCTGCGCCGGTGGTTCATGAAAAACCACGGAATGACCTTCCATGCCTATCAGCGTATGTATCGGATTAACACGGCTTTTAAAAAAATTAAAGGAGGCGATAAAATTACTGACACCGCATTCAGTTCCGGATTTGAGTCCTTAAGTGGCTTTACCGATTCGTTTAAATCAGTTTTTGGAATTTCTCCCAAAAACAGTAAAGAAAACCAGGTCATTGATTTATGCCGCATCGAAAGTCCCCTGGGCACTATGTTCGCCTGCGCCACCGGGGAAGGTCTGTGCCTGCTCGAGTTTTCAGACCGCAAGATGTTGGAAACTTCTTTTAAATCACTTGCCCGACAATTAAACGCCACCATCCTTCAGGGCGATAACCCACATTTCGACCTGCTCCGGCAACAGCTGGAAGAATATTTTGATGGCCGGCGCAGCGAATTTTCCGTTCCTCTTCATATGCCCGGTTCTGCTTTCCAGCAGCAGGTATGGAAAAGCCTTCAGCAGATACCTTTCGGACAAACCCGAAGCTATTCACAACAGGCCCAGCAGCTACAAAAGCCAGGCGCGGTAAGAGCCGTTGCGAACGCAAATGGAATGAACCGGATTTCGATTCTTGTTCCCTGCCACCGGATCATCGGTTCTGATGGAAGCCTGACAGGCTACGGTGGTGGGGTATGGCGTAAAAAGTGGCTTCTCGATCTTGAAAGGAGAGTCGCTACTGCCGGATCAGAATCAATCTCAATATTTTAATACGGTGCCGGTTCTCTACTCTTTTATATCGAAACGTTACATTGTCGATAAAATCATCGATCACGATGTCGCTCAAAAATACATTTGATTTCCGTGTGTCTTTTTCGGTATAGAAAGAATAGGGCTGTCCGGTTTGTGTCTGCCGCTGCCAAACCGTGATCTCTGCGCCCACCGGCGAGTGTTCCACGTCGGCGTACATTTTATATTTTCCTTTCGGAATATCGTCCAGCGCGATCCGCAGGTGCGCCCCGTTGTAAGAAGTAAACGTTTCTCCATCAATTTCCACCGACCCTTCTCCCATACTGAAGCGCATCAGTTGCGGATAAACCATCAGGGTATCGGGCATATATACCTGCGTGAGCGAGTTTTCAGGATTGGAGGGTTGTGCGCCCACCGGTTTCCCGGCATAGTACATCGCCACCGAAGTATAATCCACACGCTTATTGTTATTTTCCGGACCGTGCTCCATCGTATGCTCAATTTTTTTCTCAAAGGGCATCTTATCGGAGATAAAAAGACGGTAGCCTCCGGTTCTGGCAAAAGGCAACGAATAGTCCAGCGAGCCATGAAGCGGCAGACTGATTCCCCGGTCCCAGCGGTTTAGCAGGGCGTACCAGCCACCGTTGAAATAGTCCTCCGAGCCGGTCCCATGAATCCGCCTCTCTCCGTCGATCACGGTAACATCGTCTCCTTCAAAAAAAAGCGTCATTCCCGGCTCCAGCCCCTGGCTTTGTAAAATGGTGCCGACATAATGACCGCGGCCCTCGCCTTTCAGAAAGGTATGCGGCATGCCGAGCGGCGGGTCGATGTTTTTATTCCAGCTTACATAAAATTTACCTTCTGTTTTCGGGTCCCGTTTCCGATCGCCAAGGAATATCTCCGCCTGAATCCGAATCGGTTCGGCTTGCTCGCCAGCCACAGGTTTCCTGTAAATAAGCTCCACCTTCGCCTCTTTATCAAACGGCATGGGCAGGTAAGAATAGTTCATATCGTTCGCTGTGCCGTGTAACAGGCTCTGCATCGAAACATTTCCAAAGGCATAACCAAAATAATCGGCCACGGGCAGGTAAACTGCAGGAACCGGGTCTCCATCATAGCTCACACGAATGTCTACTTGCTTTCTAAGGCCGGCGAAACTCTTAGCGGAATGGAGGCGGATCCCGTTGATACGACCACCTTTACGGGTATCGGCCAGAATAATGCGCTCTCCGGGTCTTAGCAGGGTGTCGGTACGAAGGGTATCTGAGTTAGTCGGTTGAATATCCGTCCATTTTTTTGTCAGGGTTTGGAGTGCCTGGCGCGCCTCGCCGGTCAGGTCAGGTGAAAAATTTTCCACCGTGCTTCCTTTCGGATAACTGCGGTATTGAACCTGATAAAATTGCATCTCTTTCCCGCGCGATACAATTTTGCAACCATTCTTGAAGGGGATCGGGAAATAGCTGAAAAAACCTCCTATTTCATTTCCGGTAAGCGGCGCTATAAAAGGGAACACCTTACCTGAAAACAGATCGGAAAATGCAATCGAGTAGGAGGGTGTGGAAGAACCGCTGAAATAGAAGTCGAGCGTATCCGTATTGGGTGTAGGGGTCCAGATCCGGTTGATCGTTCCATTGCCTTTCGCCTCAAAAATTACCAGCGAACTGTCCGCGTTTCGTCGAACAAAAGAATATTTACCGCTAAAGCCATCATCATTTCCGCCCGTTGTATCGTACGAGGAGGTCTGCCTGATCGCAGTTTCAGGCACATAGCGGGGAAGCGACTCAAAATCCGACAAGCTTTTCAATTCGCTCGCAACGGTGATCGTTTGTTTTTGAGCTGCGGCCGTCTGCATCAGGAGACCGGAAAGAAGCAGCAGGAATATTTTTTTCATCGTCTATTTTAGGTTTACAAGCCTAAAATAGACATTATATTTTGTTTAAGAAAACCAGCCTACCGCACAATGCTTCCCGGCTCCACGGCATCGCCCGGAGCAACAAAGCTGAGTTTGCCCTGACTGTCTTCCGCCATCAAAATCATGCCTTGCGATTGGATACCCTTAATTTCGCGGGGCTCCAGGTTAATCAGAATCGACACCTGTTTCCCGATAATTTCCTCAGGTTTGAAAAATTCGGCAATTCCTGAAACCACCACCCGCTGGTCGAGTCCTGTATCTACCTTGAGCTTCAAAAGTTTTTTCGTTTTGGCCACCTTTTCTGCTTCTAAAATAACGCCTGTCCGGATGTCCATGGATGTGAAATCGTCGAAACTGATATTTGCCTTTGCCGGGCTCGCCTTGCGGGCCGATTGCTGGTTGTCCAGCTTCGCCTTGGCGAGCTTGTCCAGTTGCAACTGAACCTGCTCATCGCTAATTTTTTCAAAAAGAAGTTGCACCGGACCCAACTGATGGCCCGCTTCCAGCAAGCTAAGTTGAGTAGTGTCTTGCCAGTCGCTTTTCGGAAGGTTCAGCATCCCAACGAGTTTCTTCGCTGTGAATGGAAGGAAAGGCTGAGCAAGAAGCGCTAGCTTGGCAGCCAGCTGGAGACTCACATTCAGCACCGTCTTCACCCGTTCCTCATCCGTTTTGATCACTTTCCAGGGCTCCTCATCGGCCAGGTATTTATTTCCCATCCGCGCCACCTGGATAAAGTGACTGAGCGCTTCTCTGAAACGGTAAGCATTGATTGATTTTTCTATTTTCGCTGGGTATTCCACCAGTTCCTGCAAGAGTTTTTCGTCTTCAGCGTTCCGTGCGGAGCCTTCCAACACTTTTCCTTCGAAATACTTGTGAGAAAGCACCATCACCCGGTTTATGAAGTTGCCAAAGATGGCTACCAGCTCGTTATTGATGCGTGCCTGGAAATCTTTCCAGGTAAACTCACTGTCGGAAGTTTCCGGCAGGATGGACGTCAGCACATAACGAAGTTCATCTTCCTTATCCGGAAATTCGTTCAGGTATTCGTGAAGCCAAACCGCATGGTTTCTGGAGGTCGACAACTTGTCGCCTTCCAGGTTCAGAAATTCATTTGCCGGTACATTGTCCGGTAAGATATAATCGCCGTGGGCTTTCAGAATCGCAGGGAAGATAATGCAATGGAACACAATGTTATCTTTCCCGATAAAGTGAATCAGGTGAGCGTTGTCGTCCGGATTGTTCTGTATTTTCCAGTATTTCTCCCAGTCTTTCCCCTGGTCAATCGCCCACTGTTTTGTTGCCGATATATAGCCAATAGGGGCGTCCAGCCAAACATAGAGTTTTTTCCCTTCAGCCTCCTCAAGGGGCACATCCACTCCCCAGTCGAGGTCGCGGGTCATCGAGCGCGCCTGCAAGCCCGATTTCAGCCAGGAGCTGCATTGCCCGTATACATTCGATTTCAGAATATCTTTCTTTCCCTCCAGCAACCATTTTTCAAGAAATTCCTGGTATTGATCCAACGGAAGATACCAGTGCTTGGTTTCCTTCAGTTCCGGTTTTTTTCCGCTTAGCGTAGAGATGGGGTTAATCAGATCGGTCGGGTTCAGGGAAGTTCCGCATTTTTCACACTGGTCGCCATAAGCGCCTTCGTTATGACAGTTGGGGCACGTACCCGTAATATAGCGATCGGCCAGAAACTGATTAAATTCCCGGTCATAATATTGCTCGGAAGTCCGCTCAATAAATTCCCCCTTCTCGTACAGATTCAGAAAAAATTCCTGCGAGAGTTCATGATGAATTTTCGCCGACGTCCGGTGATAGATATCAAAATCAATCCCGAACCGGTCGAAGCTTTCGGCAATCTGCGTATGATATTTGTCGACAATTTCCTGCGGGCTCACACCCTCTTTCTTCGCCTTGATGGTGATTGCCGCTCCGTGTTCATCCGATCCGCATACATGCAGCACATCGTGTCCGTTGAGGCGTTGAAAACGAGCAAAAATATCCGCGGGAATATAGGCCCCTGCCAGATGTCCGATATGTAAAGGTCCGTTTGCATAAGGCAATGCGGAAGTTATGGTAAATCGTTTGGTTGCTTGCGTTTTCAATGGTTCAATATTAAAGGTGGAAAAAAGGCATACGAAAAATTATTGCAATCTTTGTACGACCGAATGCAAAGATAAGTCAATTTGCGGTTTCTTAAACTTATATCGTATGAAAGTACCCCCGTTTTTAAAAAAAAGAGATAAGGTTGCCATCGTGGCTCCGGCCGGAAATATTCCCGGTGGCGTACTCGATGCAGTCGACCTGCTGCAGTCGTGGGGCCTTGAGGTTGTACTGGGAGAAAGCGTGCACGCCTTCCACCATCAGTTCGCAGGCGACGATCGGTTGCGGGCGACCGACTTCCAGCGGATGCTGGATGATCCCGATGTAAAAGCCATTATCGCTGCACGGGGCGGATATGGTACCGTACGCATCATTGATCAGCTCGACTTTTCAGGCTTTTCCCTGAATCCGAAGTGGATCATCGGCTTCAGCGATATCACTGTCCTTCACAGCCATATCCAGGCACTTTTTGGGATCCCCACCCTGCATGCACAAATGCCCCTGAATATCCCCGACGCCACAAAGCCATCGCTTGAAAGCCTGCGTCGGGCGCTTTTTGGCGAATCGCTTTCCTATCAGTATCAGAGTGAACAGGCCAATCGGAGCGGAAGGGCAGCGGGTGTGCTTACGGGAGGAAACCTGGCCATCCTGGTCAGCATCGCCGGTTCGGTGTCTGAACCCGATTATGCAGGTAAAATTCTCTTTATTGAAGATGTTGGTGAGTATTATTATTCCATCGACCGGATGATGCGGATGTTGCAGCGATCGGGGAAGCTCGAGAAGCTGGCCGGACTCATCATCGGGGGTTTTACATCGCTGAAAGACAATGAGGTTCCTTTCGGTCAAAGTGCTGAAGAAATCATCTTTGAAGTCGTTAAGGGATACAGCTATCCGGTTGCAAGCGGATTTCCGGCAGGGCATATTGACAATAACCACGCACTCATTTTTGGGAAGCAGGTCACACTGGAAGTAAGCGGCCAGCAGGTCGACTTATCCTATCAGCCGCTTTCTTAGCTTACTGCATGTCAAAAAGGTGTTTCTCGGCATGGTACGAGGAACGCACCAAGGGGCCGCTTTCTACATAGCGGAATCCGATTTTAAGACCAATTTCCTGATAATGTTTGAACTGCTCCGGGCTGATCCATTCCACTACCGGGTGATGATTCTTGGTTGGTTGAAGGTACTGCCCCAGGGTCAGCACATGAACCCCCACATTGTACAGATCGGTCATCGCCTCAATCACATCTTCTTCCGTCTCGCCAAATCCAAGCATAATGCCTGATTTGGTACGAAGTCCCGCTTCAGAGATACGGCGAAGGCATTCCAGGCTCCGGTCGTACTTCGCCTGGATCCGAACCTCGCGGGTCAGCCGGCGAACCGTTTCCAGGTTGTGCGATACCACCTCCGGCCGTACAGCAAGTACGCGGTCCAGGTTATCCCAGATGCCGCGAAAATCCGGAATCAGGGTCTCCAGCGTCGTTTGAGGGCTCTCCCGGCGAATTGCATTCACCGTTTCCGCCCAAATGGTCGATCCGCCGTCTTTCAGATCGTCGCGGTCTACCGAAGTAATCACGCAATGCTTCACTTCCATCAGTCTTACCGACTCAGCAACCCGGTTTGGCTCGTCGAGGTCAACCGCCAGGGGTCTGCCGGTCGCCACTGCGCAGAAAGAGCATGAGCGTGTACAAATATTTCCCAGAATCATAAAGGTAGCCGTTCCGGCACCCCAGCATTCTCCCATATTGGGGCAATTGCCGCTTTCGCAGATGGTATGAAGCTTATGCGTATCTACCAGGCTGCGTACATGACGGTATTCTTTCCCAACAGGCAATTTAACACGTAGCCAGTCGGGCTTGCGCTGCAACTGGTTTGCTGAAATAACTGGAAGTTCGATCATAACACAAAAGTAAAGATAATATTGTAATTTAGTAGTGAATTCAAACCAAGTAAACACCAGCTTTACATCAAGATTATTTATGGCTACTATTAAAACGGAATACTTAGGAGAATTACGGACCCGTGCTACGCACGTCCAATCATCCAACAGTCTGATTACCGATGCTCCGCTCGACAATCAGGGGAGGGGCGAAGCCTTTTCTCCAACCGATTTGCTGGCGACAGCACTTTCGAGCTGCATGCTCACCATTATGGGAATTGCTTCGCGCGAACATTCCATTGATCTGGAAGGGGCCGTTTTAGAAACCACCAAGATTATGGAAGCCAATCCGCGCAGGGTAGGTCGTCTTGAAATCACCTTCAGTTTCCCAAAGGGGCAGCAATATACCGATAAAGAAAAAATCATTCTTGAGAAGGCTGCCCGGACCTGTCCGGTTTTTTACAGCCTCGATCCAGCTATGGAGAAAGTCCTCACCTTCAACTGGTAGGCTTCCCTGTAAGGGGCAGTTAAACCGGGATAATCCGGAAGCTGTCTTCCTGGCGGCGCACGCCTGCAATGGCGTTTGCCTTGGCATGGTAAAAAAGACATAACCACTGCTCATCAGCCGCCTTCGAAGCATAATCTTCGCGTAGCTCCATCGCCTTTTTGCCGTCGAAGTCGTACTTGGCAGCAAAGCGGCGAAGCGCCTGCTCCGGTTCCGGCCATTCATCGCCTCCGAAGAAAATGGTTTTGCCCTCGTCTTCCAGGTAGAACACCTGATGATAGCGCGAGTGCGCGCCGCTCATTTCGTAGCGGATATAATCGTTGAGGATACCGTCGCCCTCAATAAAGCGGATTTGACCGCTCCGCTGCAACACATCAAAAATTTCGGTGCGGTAAGAAGATGAGCTATTGGTATAAGCCTCTTCCCATTCGCTTCGCTGAATAACATATTCTGCATTCGGGAAGGTCAGTTCCCATTTTCCTTCCTTTTGGTAAACCATCCCCGAAGCGTGGTCCTGGTGCAGGTGCGACATCAAAACCAGATTCACATCGCCCGGTTCAAAGCCCAACTTTCGGATGTTCTGGTGTATAACCAGCTCTCCGCCTTTCTCCTGGCCCAAGCCTGTATCAATCACCAGCAGATCGTCGCCCCTTTTGACTAAAAATGGCTGAACATGGATGAACAAAGAGCCTTTACGGTCTTTCTTATCATCGGTAGCCTCATCGAAAGGAATAAATTTCTTATCCACACCTACCGAATATGAACCTTCATGCAATGCGTATGCTTCCATTTTGTCTGTTTAGATTCGTTGATAATACGCCTCGTATGACGTATCTTTACCCAATTGAAAGCACAAATATATGCAAAAAAGGTGGGTTGAAAAGTTGCAGAAGCATCCGGTCGCGGCGGAAGAACTCCGCAGAAGCCTGAATATTACACCCATCCTCGCATCGCTGCTGGTCAAACGCGGCATCCACTCCTTTGAGGATGCCCGACTGTACTTTCGCCCCGAACTTCAGCACCTGCACGATCCATTTCTTATGAAAGATATGGACAAGGCAGTAGAGCGCATTGAAAATGCCATTGCGCGCAATGAAAAAATATTGGTGTATGGCGACTACGACGTCGACGGTACAACCGCTATTGCTCTGGTCTATAGTTTTTTCCGGGAATTTTACAGCAATATTGATTTTTATGTACCCGATCGCTATGCCGAAGGTTACGGCATATCCACCCAGGGGATCGACTATGCAGCAGAACAAGGCTTCTCACTGATTATAGCGCTGGATTGCGGTATAAAATCGGTCGATAAAATCGACTACAGCAATTCAAAGGGCATCGATTTTATCATTGCCGATCACCATCAGCCAGGTTCCGAACTTCCGGCAGCCCGTGCCGTGCTCGATCCAAAACGAGCCGACTGCCCCTATCCCTTTAAAGAACTTTCCGGATGCGGAATCGGGTTTAAGCTGATCCAGGCTTATGCCCAGAAGCATACCATCGACCCGGCAAAAGTATTCCGCTTTCTCGATCTGGTGGCTGTCAGCATCGCCGCCGATATCGTTCCCATTGTGGGCGAAAACCGGGTCCTGACCCACTTCGGCCTTCAACGGTTTAATTCGACGCCCTGTTCCGGACTAAAGGCCCTGATATCCTTCTGTTCGAGCAAAACCAATTTTACGGCTACCGACCTGGTTTTCCAGATCGGACCTCGTATCAATGCTGCCGGCCGTATCAAGCATGCCCGCGATGCGGTTTTTCTGCTGATCGCCCGAACCGATCACGAGGCCGAACTCTTTATCCGGCAAATCGATCTTCAGAACTCGCAGCGAAAGGATTTTGACAACCGGATCACGGAAGAAGCCCTGGCCATGATCGACGATTGTGAAGCCCTTCAGGGCAGGAAGACCACCGTTGTTTACCAGAAAGACTGGCACAAGGGGGTCATCGGGATTGTTGCCTCGCGGCTGACTGAAAAATATTATCGCCCCACCATTGTGCTCACCCGTTCAAACGGAATGGTCTCCGGGTCAGCGCGTTCTGTAATTGGCTACGATTTGTATGAAGCGCTCAATCAATGCAGCGAGTTATTCGAACAGTTTGGAGGCCACAAATATGCCGCCGGACTCACCATGCGGGAAGAGAATGTTCCCCTGTTGCAGGAGCGTTTTGAGGAAGTGGTGTCGGCCAGCATTTCCGCCGAGCAACTCTGTCCGGAAATCCTCATCGATGAGGTTCTCGAACTGAATCAGATCGACCAGAAGTTTTACCGCATACTGAAGCAATTTGCACCCTTCGGGCCGCAAAACGAAGCCCCTGTCTTTTTGAGCAAATCCGTTCAGGTATTGGGGCAGGCGAGCGTGGTGGGTAAAAAACATCTCAAGCTTCGGGTCGTGCAAAATGGTTCTGCAGCGTTCGAATGCATCGGATTTGGGCTGGCCCACTACGAAACCCTTTTAAACGAAGGCGCATCCTTCGATATGTGTTATCACATTGAAGAAAATGTATGGCGCGAAAAGCGCACGCTTCAACTGAATATAAAGGGAATCAAAATCAATGAATATTCAATTGAATCGGTAAATTAGCACCTGACATGATTTTAAGAGCAGAGCACCTAGTTAAAAAATACAAGCAACGCAAAGTCGTCAACGACGTATCCTTTCAGGTAGAGCAGGGCGAGATTGTCGGCTTGCTCGGGCCCAACGGAGCCGGGAAAACGACCTCATTCTATATGATCGTGGGCTTAATTAAACCCACTGAGGGCAAGGTATTTCTCGGGGACGAGGAAATTACCAGCGACGCGATGTACCGGCGTGCCCAGAAAGGCATCGGTTACCTTGCTCAGGAAGCCTCCGTTTTCCGAAAGCTTTCCGTGGAAGACAATATTCTGGCAGTGCTGGAAATTCATTATAAAAACAAAGAGGAGCGGATGGCCAAGCTGGAGGAGCTTATCGGTGAATTCAGCCTCCATAAGGTTAGAAAGAACCGCGGCGACCTGCTATCGGGTGGTGAGCGCCGCCGTACCGAAATTGCCAGAGCGCTGGCAGCCAATCCGAATTTCATCTTGCTCGATGAGCCCTTTGCCGGCGTCGATCCCATCGCCGTGGAAGAAATTCAGTCGATCGTCTATAAACTCAAGTTACGGAACATCGGCATCCTGATTACCGACCACAATGTCCAGGAAACACTCTCGATTACCGATCGGGCCTACCTGCTGACCGAAGGGCGGATCATGCTTACCGGAACACCTCAGGAGATCGCGGTCAATGAAATGGCCCGAACCTATTACCTGGGGCAGCACTTCGAATTAAAAATTAAAAAGCGATAGCATTTATGGCCATAGTTAATTCCATCCTGAAGTGGATCATGAAGAAGCGGATGCATCAGATTGAGCTTTTTAAGAAATATCCCAATGAAGTTCAGGAAGAATGGCTGCACGATTTAATCGCTACCGCACAAGCCACCGAATGGGGCCGAAAATACGATTACGAGTCGATTTGCTCCACCCGCGAATTTAAAGACCGCGTCCCGATTCAGAATTACGATACGCTTAAGCCCTATATCGAGCGCATGCTCCACGGCGAGCAGAATATTCTCTGGCCTTCCACCATAAAATGGTTTGCCAAGTCGTCGGGTACCACGGCCGACCGGAGTAAATTCATTCCTGTCAGCGAGGAAGCGCTGGAAGAATGCCATTATATGGGTGGCAAAGATCTGATCAGCCTCTATTGCCAGAACCGTCCCGACAATAATCTCTTTGAGGGAAAAGGACTCGTTTTGGGAGGGAGTCATCAGATAAACGACCTGGGCAAAACTTCTTCGGGCGACTTATCGGCGATTATTGTCCAGAATCTTCCGTTCTGGGCCGAGTATCACCGCTTTCCCGATATCGATACCACCCTCAATCCCAACTTCGAAGAAAAGATCGAAAAGATCGCTCAACTTTCCTTAACCGAAAATATCACCAGCCTGTCCGGCGTTCCCACCTGGAACGTGGTACTGGCAAAACGTATTCTGGAAATCTCAGGCAAATCGAACCTGCTGGAGGTATGGCCCAACCTGGAATTTTACTTCCACGGTGGCGTCAGCTTTAAGCCTTACCGCGAGCAATTTAAATCCCTGATCCCTTCGGCGAGCATGTATTATATGGAGAACTATAACGCTTCGGAAGGATATTTCGCCATCCAGGATCTTCCTGACTCCGACGAGATGCTTCTGATGCTTGATTACGGTATCTATTACGAATTTCTCCCGATGGAGAATTTAAATGATGAACATCCCCTGACCCTCGACCTCAGTCAGGTTGAACTGGGGAAAAACTATGCCATCATCATCACGACCAACGCCGGTCTCTGGCGCTATATGATCGGCGACACGGTACGCTTTACCTCGCTGAATCCTTTCCGAATTCAGGTAAGCGGACGAACCAAACAATACATCAATACTTTTGGGGAGGAACTGATTGTCGACAATGCGGAAGACGCGCTGCATTATGCCTGCAAGGAAACCGGCGCCATTGTAAAAGACTTCACCGCCGGCCCCGTCTATTTTCACGACAAGGAAGCCGGTGCGCACGAATGGATTGTTGAATTTGAAAGGAGCCCGTCCGATGCCGATACTTTTTTCCGCCTGCTCGATCAGAGACTTCGGGAAATCAATTCCGACTACGACGCCAAGCGATTTAATAACCTGGCCCTGAAAGAGCCGCTGGTGCATGTCGCCCCGGCCGGGACCTTCTATCAGTGGATGAAAGAGCGTGGAAAATTAGGCGGGCAAAATAAAGTACCTCGCCTGGCCAACGACCGGACCTTCCTCGATGCCCTTCTTACGATTATAACCGAGCGCAACTAATCGCTCGGTTCGTTTTCTTTTCGTCCGCAATTATATGCGGAGAAATACTCAAATCAGACCTTCTCCTCCTTCGGGAAAACGAGCGACAGGATAACGCTTCCCGCCAATATTCCGAGAATGATATAGAGTGAATGCGCCGTGGTGAAACCGATGCTTTCCAGTTGGCCGTGCAGCAGCATTTTCGCACCGATAAAGATCAGCAGGAAGGATAGTCCGGTTTTCAGGTAAT
>DAIRDA010000017.1:7838-17601 GCA_036796375.1 Albibacterium sp. | reverse complement strand
GTCGGAATACCTGGTCAGAGCCCCCTGGGCTGTATTGAGGAAAGATACGTGTTTAATGCCAGGCGGACAGGAAGTTCCGGAGTATTACGTTCTCGAATATCCGAACTGGGTCAACGTTGTGGCTGTTACTGCCGAAAACCAATTTATTCTGGTCAGGCAGTATCGCCACGGCGTGGCCGGAACGGTACTTGAAATACCAGGTGGCGTAATCGATGATGGAGAGTCGCCTGAAGAGGCAGCCAGACGGGAATTGCTGGAAGAAACCGGCTATTCCTTTCCATCCATTGAGAAGCTTTGTGTATTATATCCCAACCCTGCTACCAGCAATAATATTACTACCAGCTACCTGGCCACCGGAGGTGTCCTTGTTCAGGAGCAGCAGCTCGACGCTCAGGAAGAGATTGAGGTGCTTACTGTTTCGGCCGATGAACTGAAAAAGATGCTATTCAGCAACGAATTTGGTCAGGCACTTCATACCTCCGCGCTGTTTTACGGCTTGGAGCGATTAGGATTGATCACCTAAAATTTGCTACTTTTGCGACATGGCGAGAGAAGTTTTTGAGACAAAGAGGAAGGCATTGCGCATTAATCTGGATGAAGGCATTTATGGTACATTTGCAGAAATTGGTGCCGGACAGGAAGTTGCACGCAACTTTTTTACCGCCGGAGCGGCTTCAGGCACCATTGCCAAGTCGATGTCTGCTTACGATATGGCCTTTTCCGATTCCATTTATGGAGTGGAAAAAAGCAGGCGTTATGTGAGTGAATCCCGGCTCGGGAAAATGCTCGATCATGAGTATCGCTTACTGACCGAACGTCTTGTAGGTCCCAAATACGAACAAAGACGGCTTTTTGCCTTTGCAAACACCGTTACCACCCTGAACTTCAGTAAAACGAACGATCCGCACGGATGGGTCGGACTTCGTTTCCAAACGGAGGCAGGTGGCGACCCGAACGATATTGTTTTCCACGTTCGTTTGCTCGATAGCGATTCCAGTCTGCAGCAAACCGTATTGGGAATCCTGGGCGTAAACCTGATTTTTGCGGCCTATTATTATCAGGACGATATGCAGACTATGATCGAATCATTGGTCGATAACCTATCCTCCGGATCCGTTGAAATCGATATGGTGCGGGTAAAAGGTCCTGTATTTGCCGGAGTTAACGAGCGGTTGATTAACCTCTATCTGGTAGCAAAGGGTTTCTCCCCGGCCGCAATTTTTAATCCCAGCGGAAGCGTTCTTCAGGCCAAAGATTTTCTTTATAAAAAAGACATTGTTATCCTTCGCACGAAGTTCCGCCAGAAGTCGAATCCCAACTTCGACCTATTCAATCTGGCAGTCGATGAATTTAAACGCAATTGCAATATCGGCGACTCCAACCTGGTGGTCATGATCGAAGTGCTTATGTCGAATGTGTTGGAAGATCACCCGGCTTTAAGTAACGAAGATCTCAATTATTTTGCTCAGCGAGCAGAAGCGTTATGCGCCACAGGTAATCATATTATCGTTTCCAACTTTTCACGGAACAATATCCTGGCTGAGTTCCTTGCACAATTCAAGCCGCAAAACGTCGGGATTTCAACCAATATCTCAAACCTCAAAAATATTTTCAATTCACAATTGTATGGCGCCAACTATACCGATGAGCTTTTAGCCTACGTAAGCGGCATGTTCAGCAAGAATGTGAAGTTATACGCTTATCCCTACCTCAACAAGAAGGAGAACAAGATTATTACTACCAAGAACATGCCGGTTTCGGAAGAAGCCAAGCCGCTCTTTCAGTTTCTAACGCACAATCAGTATATCATCGACATCGAAAACTACGACGAGCGCTTCGTTAAAACCGTATAAAGCTTAGGCGTTCGGGAAAAGCTGCTCGAAAGAGGGCGCCTTGAAGAAAGCAACGTAAAGTGCGACCAAAAGCATAGCCGTCAACGCTAAGTAACCCCATTTCCGGTAATGCGTGTCCTTTCTGATAACCCAGAAGAGCAGTACGACAAGAGGCACTGCGAAGATGACGAGGAAGAAAATACTAGGTGTATCCATTTTTGTGAAGTTGAAAGGCAAAAATCGTAAATATACTCGATAAAAAAAACTACGCCACTGTCCAGCGCGTCAATGGCGACACATCCTGATCGGTAAAGTCGTTTTGAAGGTATTTATAATAGCCTGCTATACTTATCATAGCGGCATTATCCGTGCAATATTCAAATTTAGGGATGAAAACGTTCCATCCTTGTTTTATCCCTCGTTCCTCCAGATGAGACCTTAATCCTGAATTCGCCGAGACGCCCCCTGCGATGGCAATATTGCGAATTCCTGTTGCTCTCGACACGCTCTCAAGCTTATTAAGCAGTATGCTCACTATCCGATACTGTACCGACGCACAAATATCGTCAAGGTTCTTTTCAATAAATGCAGGGTCCGATTTTTGGTTTCGTTGTACAAAGTAAAGAATGGATGTTTTCAGTCCGCTGAAACTAAAGTCATAGCCCTCTATTTTTGGCTCGGGAAATTCAAAGGCAGATGGGTTTCCGGCGCTGGCATGCCGGTCGATCAAGGGGCCACCGGGGTAAGGCAAACCCAAAATTTTCGCCGTTTTATCAAAGGCCTCACCGGCTGCGTCGTCGAGTGTCTGGCCCATCAATTCCATATCGAAATAGTCATTTACTTTCACAATCTGGGTGTGTCCGCCGGAAACCGTAAGGCAAAGAAACGGGAAAGCGGGCTTCGGGTCATCGATGAAATGGGCCAGTATATGTGCCTGCATATGATTCACTTCGATCAGGGGAATGTTTTTTGCAAGCGCAAAGGCCTTGGCAAATGAGGTGCCGACAAGAAGGGAACCCAATAAACCGGGTCCTCGTGAAAATGCAACTGCATCTACGTCATTTTTATGTATTTTTGCCTCTGCAATGGCCGCATCGACGGTCGGGATAATGTTCTGCTGATGAGCCCTCGAAGCAAGTTCGGGAACAACCCCTCCGAATTTTTCGTGTACGGTCTGGTTCGCGATAATATTTGAGTAGATTTTACCGTCTATACAAATAGAAGCAGATGTTTCGTCGCAGGTCGATTCAATGCCAAGGATAGTTGCCAATGGATGTTGTTTTAAGTTAAATACAAAAGTATCAAAAAAGTAATTAAAATAGTGTTGCGGGTTTTACTGGGCTTTATCCTGCTTCTGGTACTTTTTGCGCTTTCGCTGCAGCTTAAACCTGTGCAGAATTTTCTCGCCCAGCGGGCGTCGTCGTTCCTGTCTAAGGAACTGGAAACCCGGATCACCCTTGGCTCTATATATTTCCGTCCCTTCAATGCCATTGAGATACATCAGCTGTATATCGAAGACCGCGATCAGGACACCCTTCTCTATGTCGACAGTTTTTTGGCGGATATAGACATCAGCTCCATTTGGAATTCGAAGCTGACCATGAGCGGAGTATCCGTAACCGATGGGTCAGTTTACATCAAAAGGCAGGCTGATTCAAGCACGAATTTTTCATTTATCCAGGAGTATTTTTCTTCGGATAAGAAACCCGACGCAGAAAGTAAAAAATTCGATTTCGTCCTGCCCGACGCACGGTTGGAGAATATGAACATTCGCTACCGGAACTTTCTGGCTAAAGAAACCGGGGAGGGAATAGATTTTAATGATCTCTCGATTACCGGACTTAGCGGGAGATTGGAAGAGATCGACTACGTAAAGCACTTGTTTCAGGCGCGCGTCGAAGGACTTACCTTTCGGGAGAAAAGCGGCCTTTACGTGAAGAAGCTTGATACACGGGCAACCATCGACAGCAACCGGATGGAATTCGATGCGCTTGATCTGGCAGTGAACTCCAGCTACATTCGTGATTATCTTTTACTTGAATATCCGGATTTCTCTGCTTTTTCAGATTTTATTAACCAGGTAAGTCTGAGCGGCAACCTGCTCGACTCACGATTGACATCGAAAGATATCGCCTTTTTCGCTCCGAAAGTAAACGTTACGAACTTCGACGTACTGATCCGCGGCAAATTCAGCGGAAGAGTAAACGATCTGTCGGGCAGTAACGTTCAGATCCGCACAGGAAAGCAGACCTGGCTTCAGGGCGACCTCTCGATTAAAGGACTTCCGGAAATTGAGCAAACGCTGTTCAACCTTGATCTTTCGCAGTTGATTACCACCCGTACCGATTTAGAAAAGCTGGTTGCCGACCTGAGTGGCAAAGAACTTTTTGAGCTCCCCGCCATTTTCGATCGATTTGGAAAGGTCTCCTATCAGGGAAATATCACCGGATTTTACAACGACTTTATCACGAAGGGCATTTTCAAGACCGAGATTGGCGATGTGATAGCCGACATTAATTTGGAATTGACGGGCAACGGAAGATACAGCGGAGAACTTCTTACCCACAACTTCAACCTTGGTTCACTTATTCAGGACGACAAATTCGGCCTCCTCTCGCTGAGGGCAAACGCCGTGGGCGAGGGGTTTACCCTGGAAAATCTGAAAGAAGATGTAGAAGCGAAGGTTGCATTTTTCGACTTTAATGGCTATCGATACCGGGATATAACGATCGATGGTGTTTTCTCCCAGCAGGTTTTCGCAGGCAACATTGATATACGCGATGAGCACTTGCGTGCCAGTCTGGAAGGAAACCTGAATATCAGTAACTCAGCCCCGGGTGTCAACTTCACGGCGCTGGTAGACACAATGGATCTTCGTGTGCTGAATCTCTCGGAAGACTCTCTCTCCTTCGCTGCAGGGATCCGGAGCGATCTGAAAGGTAATTCGCTGAATAACCTGACGGGAAGCCTCCGGGTGTCCGATTTTCGGATTGCCAAATCCACCCAGTCTACCTTTATCGACTCTATCCTGGTTTCTGCAACCGGAACGGAAAACGAAAGGCTGCTCTATGTTCAATCGGATATCGTTGATGCAACGATTCGGGGCCAGTTTGATCTGAACAATTTTCCTTCCTATTTTAAATCGGTTGCAAAACGCTATATACCTTCCTGGAAGACTACGATTGTGGCCGGTGGAAAGCAGGAATTCGATGTGGAACTGGTCGTCAAAGATTTTGCACCCTTAGCGCTGGTCTTCGCACCGGATGTGCTTATTCCCGATGAGGTAATTATCACGGGTGTTTTCTCTTCAGAGCGCGAGTCAGCGACGCTGAATGGATTTGTTCCTTCCATTAGTTACAAAGGCATCAAAGCGAACAACCTTATTTTTGACCAGACCACCAATGAGCAGAACCTGAACGTGTTTATTACTTCCGACCGTATAGACATTTCGGATAGCCTATATATCAACAACGTTAACTTTGCCAACGTACTCCGCGACGACAGTTTACACTTCAATATCAAGCTGTCGGATATGGACGCCACCAATCAGCTCGACCTGAACGGATTGGTTGAGTTCGGTGAGCCGGCTACACAGCTCAGTTTGTTACCGTCCGATGTTATTATTAATCAGCAGGAATGGAAAATTGAAGAACAGGTACGCATTGGGTTTTCCGACGGGAAGATCCAGGTCAACGACCTTGAACTGTCTCAGGGAAATCAACTGGTGGTGATCAATGGAATATTATCCAATCAGGAAGAAGATGCCGTCAGCGTCCGCTTTGAGGATTTCCTTCTCGAGACACTCAACCCGCTTACCCGATCTGCCGGTATCGAACTAGCGGGATTGATGAACGGTAGCGTTGAAGTACGATCCGCCTTTCAACGTCCCTTTATTCAAAGCAATATTACAGCAAACGACATCACCTATAATCAAATTGGTATAGGCGACCTCAACCTTGCGGCCGATTTCGATCAGACGAGCCGGCTGGTTAATATGGAAGCATCGATCGACCATTTAGGGCAGCAGACATTACTGGTAGAGGGTACCTATAATGCGATGGATGAAGAAAATTCGCTGGATCTTGAGATGCGCCTGAATGAGAGCCAGCTAGTTGTCTTTTCTCCCTTCCTTAGAAAGCTTGTTTCCGATCTGTCGGGAACCATCACCGCCAATCTTTCCGTTTCCGGAACCCCTTTAAGTCCGGTTATCACCGGCTCTGCGAATTTTAATGATGCAGGGATGGTTGTTAATTATCTTCAGGCTCCTTATCGGCTGAACGACGAGGTGGAGGTCGAGAATAGCGTCATCGTACTGAAGAATACGCAACTCCGCGACCACAACAACCGGACGGCCGTGGCTAATGGGACGGTCGACATGAGTACCCCGCTTAATCCGACGATCAACGTCGATATTCAGGCTGACAACTTCATGGTATTGAACACCACCGCGAAAGATAACCCCTTGTACTACGGGATTGCCTACGGGACCGGTTCATTTCGTTTCCACGGCCCAACCGATGATATGGATATCACCATCGAGGCGCGAACAAACGAGGGTACTGTGATTAATATACCATTGAATGCGGCGGGAACCATTACCGATCAGGATTTTATCACGTTTGTAAGCAAAGATTCGACCGCAGCTCCACGAAAGACTAATTACTTTCAGGGGATGACCATGGCGATGGACCTCTCTGTCAGCCCCGACGCAGAAATAAACATTTATACCGATCTGGGTAAACTTTCCGGGAAGGGCGATGGCTTAATCTCCATGAATATTACTGCGCTGGGCGACTTCGAAATGTTTGGCGACTATGCCATTCAGGAAGGAGAGTTTGAGTTTACAGCACAAGACTTTATCAATAAGATCTTCGAGATCGACCGTGGAGGTTCGATCCGGTGGACAGGAAACCCGGTTGAGGCCTTGATTAACCTGACTGCTGTTTATCAGGTACGCACCAGCGTCGGCCCCTTATATACCGCCGCGGGCCGATCAGGCACCGATCAGCGTGTTATGGCGCAGGCGGAAATGATCCTGAACGGAAACCTCCTGCGTCCTGATATCACGTTCGATATCGACTTTCCAACCGATTCTTACGTGAAGGATGAGTTGCAGAGTTACCTGAGCGATGCTAATAATGTGAATCAACAAGCCTTAAGTCTTATCGTCCGCCGTAGCTTTGCTCCCGGAACCGGTACCGATTTAACCCGGGAATTAAATACAACGGTTTTTAGTGCCGGTACCGAGCTTGCCTTCAATCAGCTGAATAACATTATTTCGCAATCCCTGAATCTTAATTTTGTCGATTTTAACATACGGTCGTTTAATGAAGCTAGCGCTTCTATCCGGCTGTTAAACGACCGCCTGATTCTTACCGGTGGTGTAACCGACCGGCGCGGACAGTTGAACGACCTGAATGTTTTTGGGAAGGACATAGCGAGCGATGTGGAAGCGCTTTACCTGATACGGAAGAGCGGAAACCTGCTGCTACGGGCTTCCAATCGATTGAACAACCGAAATTTCCTCAATCCTGAAGATGAATATGTGAGTGCGGTGGGTTTGGTCTATCGCCAGGAGTTCGACACCTTCGGCGAATTTTTCAGGAGGCTAACAAGTTTCAGCCGTCCGCGTTTTAATCCCTATTTAAAGCCCGAAGAAACCTCTGATTCGACTGCTACCGATCAGGATACCGTTCGTATCGATATTAAGTAGCCGGGAGTTCCAGTTTAGCAGTTTCTTCCAAAGCACGATACCACTCCTCGCCATACTTGCGGATAAGGGGCCCTTTCAGGAAGCTGTAGACAGGAACCCCCAGCTTGCGCCCAAAGGAACAAGCATCGTGGCAAATATGCCAGCGATCGTAGTTCAAAACCTCAAAATCAGGATAGGCGGTGATACGGATAGGATAAAGATGGCATGAAATAGGCTTTTGCCACGAAATTTTGCCGTCTTGATAGGCCTTTTCAATTGCGCATTTGGTAATGCCGTTCTCCCAGGTCACGTAGGCGCATTCCTTGTTTTTATCTACGCATGGTGTTGTTAAATCGCCGTCTTCATCAATAACGTGGGTCCCTTCCAGCTCGATGGCAGCAATGCCTTTCGCCGTCATATAGGGTTTCACTTCCGGATATATGTCCTTCAATATCTGGAGCTCGTGTTGCTCTAAAGGGGCTCCGGAATCCCCTTCAATACAGCAGGCGCCTTTGCAGGCATTTAAATTACAAACAAATTCTTCTTTTAATAAGTCTTCACTGAGCAAAACACCCTCTACTTCAATCATTTTTAATTTTTCTTTAACGGGTACTTAAGTCCCGTGGCCCCGGTCAGTTCCAAGGTAATCGATCCGACCAGAATCTCCACTTCTGCCTTTACTGGAATGCGGTTCCCGTCATCGGTTACCCACAGATATAATTTACTGTCTTTCTTAAATATTCGGCCTGGTTTAATCTCTGGACTAAACTTCAGGCAATTGAATGTTCCGATAGCGGTCTTGACTCTTTCCTTGCCCAGGTAGGTAATTCCCAGCGTACTCACTTCATCGTTCAGGAAGTAAGTAAGCCGGAACGACTCGCCAATTTTCATGCCCGACAAGTCCAGGTTCCTCGCGAAATAATAGGCCGAAAGCAAGTCGAATGTCTGATTTGCTCCCTTAAATGTTCCTTTGTTTCCGGTCACTACATTCTTCTGTTGATCGAAGGTAACCTTATCAGTTCGCCGGTACTTTCCCTCGCGTATATTTTCGGTATAGTAGTAGGGCAGAAACGTCTTCCTGTCTATGAAGGAGTCGTACCGATTATTCACCGTATAGAACATACTGAAAGCACTGGCTGTCTTTCCCTGAGCAGACAGATGGAAAGTAGGCTTGTTGGCAGCGAACATTCGGTTCGTTTTCTCCACCTTCAAGGTGCCTTCCGCAGCGGATATAAAGCCGTACTTTAACTTATATTTTAGTACTTCTCCTGGTTGAAAGACAGACTCTTTCAAATAAGGTAAGTCCTGCGCAAATGCGTTAAACGAAGTGCAAAGCAGGAAGAGTAGCGCTAGTTTCTTTATCATACGGCAACCATGGCAAAAAATATGCCTTTATCCCTTCCGTTTGTAAATGGGCACCGACGAACAAGCCTCCCCGTACATAATGCTTTTGGCAACTTTGCTTAGTTTTCGTGTGAGTGTAATGAACGCAGATTCGGGGATTTTAATGTCTCCACAGCCCTTAACCATGACCCTTTGCCCTTCAAAGCGCGACATGTCGAGGCCTTCCAGAGCCCTTTCAAACAATATATTTTCTAACACCTCGAGGTCGCCGAAGGTAATGCTTTCAGCAAAGGGCTCGAGCCGGTTGGAAAGTAGCATATAGGCCCAGGTCGGAATGATCGCGTCAGCAGAACAGGTGATGGCGACATGCTTACCCTCATACTGCGACCAGTCATGTTCTTTTACGTACTCCCGAAAATCCTTTTCTCTTAAAATCAGGCCATGAAACAGCTGATCTTTGATGTCCAGAAGCACCCGTTCACCCTGCGGTGCAATGCTCGCCAGGTCGAAGGTAATCAGGCCGCTCAAGGCAACTTTATTGACTATTTTATCTTGAATTTCCATAAACGCTTAAACAAAAAAATCCGGATAAACGATTGTCTATCCGGATGCAAAGTTAGTTATTTTTCTTCTAATAGAATCTCACGCGATTGTCTTCAATCTCTGCGTTGTCCTGGAGTACCTGATAGATGGCTCCGGGAACACGCTGTTTAATTGCAGTCATGTTCTGTTGCTTAATTGAAAGCAGGTTCTGAGGCTGGCTTGGATTTACAAAATCCTGTACAGACACCACATACACTCCCTGGTTGCCTTCGATACTTTTCGAAAGGGCAGCTGGCTGCAGTCCGAAGACAGTTCCAACCACGCGGTTCTCCTGTGCAACTCCCGGAATAAT
>DAIRDA010000017.1:2940-7738 GCA_036796375.1 Albibacterium sp. | reverse complement strand
TGCATCGGAACGATGTTTTCTCCTACCTGAACCTGATAACCTTCTGTTTTGGCTATCTCCGAAAAGTTCTTATCATTCACTTTACCAAAGAATGACGATGCCTTGGCATAGGCCTCGTTCATGGTCTCTTTACTGCTCTGGACACTGCGGTCAATGATGGCTGCCTTCACGACTCTCGACGATCCTTTCTGGTTGTCGATACGGATCACATGCACACCAAACTGTGTATTCAGAACCATCACATCACCGGTGCGACCATTGAAAACGGCGTCTTCAATCGGAGGCATTGCTCCGCGGGCGAATGTGCCCAGGCTACCACCATCGTTTTTAGTAGCATCCGTCCCGAAGGTTAACGCAAGTTCAGTGAAGTCTGCTCCGTTTTGGATCAGGTTTTTAATAGAATCTGCTTTTGCCTGGGCTTGTGGAAGTCCACCTTCAAGCGCCGGATTCAATAAGATATGGCTGGCAGTAACTGAATCCGGACTCATCCGACTGTCGATTACTTTAGCCATCTCATAAGTTCCGTTGGAGTAAAACGGCCCTACAACAGCCCCCGTAGAGGCGCTAAACAAGGCAGTATCAAGTGCTGGCGATAGTTGTCCTTTGCTGTAATACATGACCGGATACTTTGTCTCCGAATTGATGCTGGCAAACAACGAATCGTTGTCGGCTGTTGCAAACTCCTGAACGAGTTCGGCCGCTTTTTGCTTTACAGCAGCCGAGTCAGCCGGGGTGGGTTGTGCATTAAATGCCACATACTCAATCGTACGCGTCTCAACCTTATTGTTAAACAAGGCTTTGTTTTCGTTATAATAGTTCTGATAGTCTTCGTCGCTAAGGGTAATGTCTTTATCGTTCACCGAAGCATAATCCATCAGAACATAGCTAAAGTTAGCAATCTTATTACGTTGAACGTAGTCTTCGTTTGCCTCCAATGAAGTTACATAAACACTGTTTTGAACCAGCTGATTGTATTTTTGCTGCAAACGGTCATTCTTAATAACCATCAGAAAATTTTCCCATTGCTGTTTCTGCTCGCTGTTTGGCGGTTCATTTCTGATGTTCGTCAGGAACACGCTCAAGCTGTTACGGTCAAACTGCCCGGTTTCAGGATTCGTGAACGATTGAATAATCTGGGGAGATGGATTCTGTCCGGACACCATATCGTTTAGTTCAGCTGAACCCACGTTAAGGCCTATACGGTCTATTTCTTTTTCCAATAATGCCTGTGAGACACGTTGATTCCATACATTTTCGATCACGTAGGCGTTCATCTGTTCGTTCACGGAGCCACCCATTTGCTGACGCATATTATTCACTCCCATTTCCACCTCAGCGTTGAAGGAAGCATAGTCAATAGACTCTCCGTCAATCTTTCCTACCTCATTCTGGTTCGGACCGATGGTACCCATTAACTGAGGAATAATCTCCCCTAATAAAAATGCCACAAGTGCAAAGCCGATTGCCCATACTACTAATAGTCCTGCGCGATTTCGCAGGAATCCCATTATTCCCATAAACTGTTATACTATTTAGTTAAATTGTTTGCTTTCACACCATTGCTAGTCGCAAATGTGGGCGCAAGATACAATTAAAAGTAAAAAAAAATAAAAAGAATACAAATAAACTAAAACGGCTTAGGGCCGTCGAATTTGAAATCACCGGTCTGCGATGTGATCTCAAAATAGGAGAAGTCTTCCCTTGCCCAGAAAGAGGTTCCATAGGAAACCTGATCGTTGATGGTGATGGTAACCGGTAGGTTCGAGTAGAATCGTTTCTGATTCTCATCCCAGATAAGCTCTTCCGACTCTAAGGTCATTCCGTCCGCTCTGGTTGCTACCACGTTTTTTCGAAGTTCGGTTATGCCGGAGTTTACGCGTTGAATGGCATAGCGCGAACGAACACGCTGGGTTTCTTTGCGGAGCGAATCGTACATAATCAGTACGCCCCCCTCGGGGAATTCATAATAGGGGTCCTTTGTGTTGAAATGAAGCATTTTTGGAGTGGTCAACTGTGCTTTAACCACGGAAGAATCGCTGTAAATTACTTTCACTCCATACGATACATCGACCGGATCCTCAATCTTCTGATTGGATATCCGCTCAACTTCCTTCAGGTCATTCTCACAGCTTCCGAGAAGTAACAGGGCAAACAGACCTACCGGCAGGAGCCGGCCGATAAACAAATTCTTATTATTTGCCGGATTGATCCTCATAGCTCCTAATCATACTGATAGCGCTGGAACCAACGATCGTTCAGCGTGAAACCGAGCCGGAAAGTAACGTAATTCTCCTTAACGAGATTGTTCTGAAGAGCTCCCCGCTGACCCAATTCGGCAGAGAAGTTGATTTTATAGAAGGTGCTCTGACGATTAGACGGTAAGGGAAGTCCCAGTCCGAGGGTAATCGCCATATCGTTAATATCCTGGTTGTTGATATGAAGATGCGACTTGTCATAGCGGAATCCCAGACGGTAGTCAACCAGGTTAAGATACTTGTTCGATGTAAAGTCAGGGGTATAATTTCCGCCGACGGCAAGTCCGTAACTATCTTCGAAATTGGCTGTCATATTATTTTCGCGGAAGTCTGACCATTGTCCAAAATGAACATCAGCGCCTACCAGCCATTTGTTTCTTTTGCTGAAACTGAGGCCAAACTTATGTTGCATCGGCATCACCACATCGCTGGCGCCGAAATCAACCGTACGGATGGAATCCAATGCGATATTTTCTTCAGACGTAGAAGAGTTTCCGAAGGTGCGGATCGTCGACTGCGAAGCCTTTGAACGAATGGTATTCCCCGAATTTCCGGAGTAACCAAGCACAAAACTCAGGTCGTCGTTAATATTTCTGAAATACTGAACTCCGTAGTCGAACGTAAACCCGTATACGGAGCGGGAATCTTCCACCCGCGAGTTCAGTGCTCCGGAGTTTAGCGGAAACTGCGCGTCACGATTGTTCTCCAGTTTTCCAAAAAGGTATCCCGCACTGGCACCAACGCTCAGGTTCTTGCCGATTTGAATTCCATAGCCCAAATGTGCTTTAGAAATTCCTCCTTCTCCTGCGTAGACATTATTCACAGCCACGGTATCAATCATGGTCGGTGTGGAATAGCTGTAACCTACGTCCGAGTAAGGACTCAGGCCAAAGCTCAGCGCAGATTTCGGCGTTACCGGTACGGCAAAACTCAGGTAACCAAGCGAAAAATTGTAATTATTTTGCTTGTCATTGTCACGTTCCTGCGTAGACAAATTACCGTACACGCCTATGTCAATGGCCATCAGCCGGATTCCGGAAAGCGAAGCCGGATTGCTCGAGTTGATATTATAGTACGACCCTAAACTTCTGACTCCGGTAGAAATGCCGCCCATGGCTCTCAACTGCGGCAGGTGCTCCCCGCGCAGCTCTCCCAAACCATATTTTGAATACGGAGAACTTGTATTGGATTGCGCAAAAACGCCGGTACTGGCCAATAGTAAAGACAAGCAGGCAATTTTACGGATGGACGGTTTAAATGGAATCATGTGTTGTGTATCGTAAATCGTTCAGGCCAGGCCCGGGACTATTAGTAAGCAGTTGATAAAATGGATTCAAACAAGACAAGCCCGTCATCATTTCCGAGAAGGCTATTGGCAGCACGCTCCGGATGCGGCATCATACCAAACACATTTCTGTTTTTGTTCGTAACGCCCGCAATATTATAAAGCGAGCCGTTCACATTGCAATCGTCATTTACATTTCCGGCGGCATCGCAATAGCGGAAGAGGATCTGATCGTTGTCTTTCAGCTCCTTAATGGTGTCCGCGTCAGCAAAATAGTTCCCCTCTCCGTGAGCAATCGGAATCTTTAGCGCTTTTGACAGATCTATCTGGGAAGTTATCAGAGAATTGCTCGTTTCCGCTTTGATAAAGGTATTTGAACAAATAAACTTCTGTTTGGTATTAGCAAGTAAAGCCCCGGGTACCAGTCCGGCTTCCGTCAGAATCTGAAAGCCATTACAAATTCCCAATACATAACCGCCTTTATTTGCAAAGCTTGTTACCTCTTGCATAATAGGCGAAAAGCGGGCAATGGCTCCTGAGCGGAGATAGTCCCCAAAAGAAAATCCACCGGGAAGTACCACAAAATCCACTCCCTGTAAGTCATGATCCTTGTGCCACAAACGTACCACCTCCTGACCCATGATGTCTTTCAGCGTATAGATGATGTCCTCATCGCAATTCGATCCGGGGAAAACTACAACTCCAAATTTCATTTTTTTATCTGTTTATCGTGCAAATCTATCTAAATTTTAGATGCTTTGCATGCTATTTTTGTTAAAAAAGGTTAAAGCTCTCACTAAAACCATTGGAAATACAACAGCCCGAGAACGAAGATTGCGAACACCCCTTCGTATATCCAGGTGATTCGTGCATAAGTGAAATAGTAAGCCATGTAAATCGCAAGCGGTGGAATACACATCAGGAAGTGATATTCTTCAAAGTTGACATTTAGGTAAAACGAGGCGGCAGCCAGCAGGAACATAAAGAAAAAAAGTTGAAACGATTTCCTCACATGAACAATACTCTTGAAGAAATTCTGTCGAAGCGAAAGAAGGAAAAGAACCAGTATAAATGCCGGAGCTATCAATACCAGGTAGTCATGCAAATCGATATTCAATGAGTTCGGAAAGGAACGTGTAAGCGGTAGCCAGATCGTCTTGAACTGATCCAGTTGTTCCAGCCAGAGGTAAATGATAAATAGAATGAAGTAAACGGTGATAAAACCCATTACGCCTGCAATCCATTCCCTCCAGTTAAA
>DAIRDA010000017.1:0-2840 GCA_036796375.1 Albibacterium sp. | reverse complement strand
GGCTCGAAGAAGACGGCCTGTAGGTTTTCCGGAAGATTAATAAAGGCTCCCAGGCACAACAATAATGCGAAGGGGACCAGATAAATTAAGTTTATGGGAGTATAGCGTCTGAATATACTTATCATCGATATCGGGCATGAACTACAAAACTAATTATTTATTTAAGCTAATGGTTTTTCTATGGCAGAAAGTACCTGAAAAAGCATGTATTTTAGCAATGGATATTTTAACAAAGCATATGTTCCGTACCACTATTCTGGTCGTCCTGCTGCTGATGCCCTTTTCTCGGGCGCTTCATGCCCAGATGACTACTCCGGAAATTCCCGGCCTTGCGCTTATTCCTGCACCCAAACAGATCGCTTACCAAACCGGTCACTATTCATTTCCGGCTTCCACACCCGTTGCCGCTTTTGAGAAGTTCACCGAAACCGCTCAGCTGCTCCGTGAGCATCCTTTTATCCGGTTCGGAAAGGTAAAATTGATTAAGAAGAAGAAGCACATTCCCGAACATGGTATCCGGCTGGTTGCCGCAGAAGAGCAAGATGCTCTGGGAGATAATGCCTTTCGCATCCGCGTCGATTCTGGTGGCATAACACTGACTGCTCACCGCCCCGAGGCCATGATCAACGCCATTATGACCCTAGTGCAAATCGCCTACCTGCAGAAAGACGGTTCGAAAATCCCCTATCTCGACATGGAAGATGCGCCTCGCTTTGGCTATAGAGGACTACATTTAGACGTATCCCGTCATTTCTTTCCGGTGTCTTTCATTAAAAAATATCTCGATTTAATGGCGATTTACAAGTTGAACACCTTTCACTGGCACCTCACCGACGGGGCCGGATGGCGACTGCAAATCAACGAATACCCCGAGCTAACACAGAAAGCTGCATGGCGCAACTTTGCCCGATGGAAGTCATGGTGGAACAACGGGAGGCGCTATGCGACTATGGGCGACCCCAACGCCAGTGGCGGCTTCTATACCCAGGAAGAGGTTCGCGATTTGGTTCGTTACGCTGCCATACGCGGAATCACCATCATTCCCGAAATTGAGATGCCGGGGCACTCTGAAGAAGTGCTGGCTGTATACCCCCATTTGTCATGTTCGGGAAATGCGTACGAGAGTTCAGATTTCTGCGTCGGCAACGAGCAGACCTTCACATTTCTTTCTGATGTTCTTTCTGAGGTAGTGGAACTGTTCCCATCGCCAATGATTCATATAGGGGGCGACGAAGCAAGCAAGAAGTCGTGGGCTAGCTGTCCTAAATGTCAGCAACGCATGAAAGACGAAGGACTTAAAGATCTGGATGAGTTGCAAAGCTATGCGGTCAGACGAATGTCGGATTTTCTCAAGTCGAAAGGGAGAAAGCTGATCGGCTGGGACGAAATCCTGGAAGGTGGATTGCCGCCGGAGGCCATTGTTATGTCGTGGAGAGGCCATAGCGGAGGGGTTCAGGCCGCGAACGCCGGTCACGACGTCATTTTGACGCCTGGTAACCCGATGTATTTCGATACCTACCAAAGCAATCCTCTGAACGAACCGGAAGCCATCGGTGGGTTTGTGCCGCTCGCTGCCGTTTATGCCTACGAGCCTCCTGCCGCAGAAATCAAACCCGACAAGATTGCTCATATCCTTGGAATCCAGGCGAGTGTGTGGTCTGAGTACATGCCCACAACAGAGCATGTAGAATACATGGTATTCCCCCGGGCGCTTGCCTTGTCGGAAGTAGCCTGGTCGGCGCAGGACAAGAGAAATTGGGATAGCTTTCAGAACAGGCTGCAAAGCCATTACCTGCTTCTGCAGCGCTTACATGTGAATTATTACCGGCCCTCTTTTAAGCCATACACCAAGGCTGATTTCTTATTGGAAAGCGGTAGTGCGAAAATCTCCATCAGTTCCGAGCAGTATCAGCCGATGATCCGCTATACGATCGATGGCAGCGAACCTTCCGCCGCTTCACCCCGATATACCGAACCTCTTGAACTCTTCAAATCAGCACTGGTGAAATCAGCTACCTTTGCCGATAGCGTGCGTCTGGGCGAAATCGATAGTTTGCAGGTTGACATCCATAAGGGCATCGGTAAAAAAGTGGTTTACAATAATCCCTGGGACAGCTATGCGGCCAGGGGCGACAGTACGCTTGTAAACGGCGTGAAAGGCAGCTTGGATTATGGCGACGGCGAATGGCAGGGTTTTACAAAAGGTGGGCTCGATGTTACCCTCGATTTTGAACGCCGCGAAGAAATCAAAACGGTGTCGCTTCGTTTTATGCAGAATGCCGGTCCGGGTGTTTTTATGCCGGGTACTGTCTCACTGGAAATTTCCGATAATGGAAAGGATTTCAGGGAAGTGCAGAAAGTTAAAAATGATATTCCTGCCAGTCAGACAAACCTCACTTTTAGAAATTTCAATTTTAACCTGAACGGCCGGATGGCGAGATACATTCGTGTAAAGGCAGATAATCCGCAGGGCGGTTATTTATTTACCGACGAAATTGTCGTCTATTGACAGGTTAAGTTCTGAAAAATCTCTGAAAGGCAGATAGGCAATCGGTTGCGTTGATAAACCATTTGGGATTTAGCCGGATTTAGTTTATTATGTACCTTCAAATCCTAAATATGAAGATCCAACCCAGTCCGATTTCGCTTTTCATGCTGATACTTTTATGGCTGTCAGGCAATGTTTCTGCGCAGGAAAACCTCGTTTTACACTACGACAAACCAGCTCAAAGCTGGATGGAAGAAGCTCTTCCGCTTGGCAACGGCTATATGGGCGTCATGTTCTTTGGCGGCATTGCACAAGAACAGTTACAGTTCACCGAAGGAACGCTTTGGAGCGG
>DAIRDA010000016.1:0-17704 GCA_036796375.1 Albibacterium sp. | reverse complement strand
GAAACGCTTAGCATTTTCCTGAATCCCACCGTCCACCAAATTCAGGACGTAGTCATCACCGGCTATCAACAAATCAACCGTGAAACGTACACCGGTAACGTCGTCACTATTCAGGGTGAGGAATTAAAGAGAATGAATCCGCAAAGTATCCTGGAAAGCGTGCAGTCGTTCGACCCTTCCTTCAAAATGCTGGACAACAACCTGCTTGGATCAGACCCTAATTCCATGCCACGAATCAATGTGAGGGGTGCCACGGCTTTGCCTTCCATTTCCGACACCGATAACCTGCTCGACCGGAATAATCTTTCAAGTAATTATAATCTGCCTGCCTTTATACTCGACGGTTTCGAAGTTAGCCTGCAAAAAGTAACCGATCTTGACATCAACCGCATTGAATCGGTTACCCTTTTGAAAGACGCAGCAGCCACGGCGGTTTATGGTTCGCGGGCAGCAAACGGAGTCATGGTTATTACCACCAAGGCGCCCATTGCAGGTAAATTACAATTGGGATATAATTACGAATTCATCTTTACCGGGCCGGATATATCCGACTACAATATTCTGAATGCAGAAGAAAAGCTGGCCTACGAAGAACTGGCAGGATTGTATCTGACGGGAAACTCTACGGCGAACACTCAAGAACAACTTGATGCTGATTATTTTCTCCGTAGAAAAAACGTGGTGAGCGGTGTGAATACGCACTGGATTTCGCAACCGCTCCAAAACGCCTATGGCCATCGCCATACCCTATTTGTACAGGGTGGAGACGAGACGTTCCGCTACGGAGTGGATCTTCGTTATCACAATGCACCGGGCGTTATGATCGGCTCGGGACGAACCCGTTACAGCGGGGGTATGAATTTTACATATAACCCGAACCGGCGACTTCTTTTTAAAAATGAAGTAACGGTGACCCAGGTTCAGGGTAAAAACTCACCGTATGGCGACTTCTCAACCTATGTGCGGATGAACCCCTATTTCCCTAAAACCGACAGTGCCGGTAACCTGATTCAAGAGGTTGCAAGCTGGAGAATTGACACGCGAGCAAGTGGCGAGGACCAGTATAAGACAATTAATGTGTTCAATCCGCTTTTTGAATCCAGCCTGAGCAGCTTCGACGAATCCTCCTACCTTGAAATTTTGGATGCGTTCTCGGCCGATTATCGGATATCCGACGATTTCCGCTTAAGGGGTTTGGTCAGTCTGAACAAAACCACCGAGCAAAGCGACCGGTTTATTTCGCCGCTTAGCAGCGAGTATTTCAATTACGAAAGCTCCGAATTAAATAACCGGGGCTATTATCGTTACGGAGGTGCAAACCGCCTGACGATTGATGGAAACGTGACGCTGGGCTATAATAAACAAATTAACGATCATTTCTTTAACCTGGTGCTCGGTGCAAATGTGCTGTCCTCGCGCTTTGATTTTAAATCGTTCGAGGCACAAGGCTTCAGCAACGATCGTTTCACCAACATCGGCTTCGCACGCACCTATCGGGAAAACACAGCCCCGGGCGGCGACGTATCGCTTACCCGGACGGCAGGAACGTTCTTCTCAGGAAACTATGCCCTGAAGAATCGCTACCTGCTCGACGCATCTTTCCGATACGAAGGGTCGTCTACCTTTGGTGCTAACCAACGTTTTGCTCCCTTCTGGGCATTGGGCCTGGGTTGGAACATCCACCACGAAGAATTTCTGCGCGACTCCGAACTGATCAGTCAGCTTCGCCTAAAAAGCAGCACCGGTATCTTGGGATCCGTCGGATTTCCCGCTTACCTGTCGCGCTCCATTTATCAATACCACACTGCAAACTGGTACTCTACCGGCTTGGGCGCCACCGTCATGGGATTCGGAAATGAAAACCTCCGTTGGCAGAAAACGCAGACCTACGACGTGGGTCTCGACATCGGTTTCCTGCAAGACCGGATAGTCCTCACGCCGCGCTATTACCATAAACTCACCGAGGGTTTGATTACCGATATCAACCTGGCGCCTTCCACCGGATTCACCACCTATAAAGAGAATCTGGGCGATATGGCGAACGAAGGTTTCGAACTCTATCTGCAAGCCAACCTGAAGCGGACGGAAAACCTGAATGTTAATCTCACCGGTAACCTGGCACGAAACCGGAATAAACTGGTTAAAATCTCGAATTCACTGAAAGCGTTCAACGAGAAAATCGATGAAATGCAAACCGACCCTGAAAACAATGCATTGGCTGTTCCCCTGCTACGTTACAACGAAGGGCAATCCATCAACACCATTTATGCGGTCAGGTCGCTCGGCATCGACCCGGAAAACGGAAAGGAAATATTCATAAAGAAAGATGGCAGCCGTACCTACACCTGGGATGTGAAAGACACCCAACCCGTGGGCGACACCTCGCCCGATGCAGAAGGTAATCTGGGCGGAAACATCAGCTATAAAAACTTCATGATAAGCTTCAATTTCTATTACCGGTTTGGCGGCGATCTCTACAATCAAACGCTGGTGGACCGGGTGGAGAATGCCGACCCGCGCTTCAATGTCGACAGAAGAGTGCTCGAAGAACGATGGAAAAATCCGGGCGATCAGGCCTTATACAAAAATATCGCCGACTTGGGAAGCACACATGCTTCCTCGCGGTTTATTCAGAAGGATAACCTGATCGAACTTCAATCGGTATATCTGTCGTACGACTTTAACAAAGCCTTCATCCGCAAGGCAGGTTTACAAAACCTACGCACATCGGTCACCATGAACGATTTATTTCGCTCCTCGAGCATTGAAATAGAACGCGGTATCAATTATCCCTTTGCGCGAACCGTCACCTTTTCACTTCAGGCCTCTTTTTAATTATGACTATGAAAAACCTGTTATATATCATTCCCCTTTGCATCCTGCTTGCTTCCTGCAGCAAATTCCTGGATGTTCAGCCCGAGTCGGAAGTCTCGAAAGATCAGCTTTTCCTGGCTGAAGAAGGTTTTAAGGAAGCCTTGAACGGAGTGTACACCCAGGCATCCGGCCAATCGCTATACGGCGGCAACCTAACGTTTAGCAACCTTGATATCATGGCGCAGAACTATGAATTCACCGACCTGCGTTACCAGAAAGTCGCGTCTTTTCAATACAACGATCCGGAACTCCTCGCGAAAAATAACAGCATCTGGACCGAAGCGTATAAAGCCATCAATAATTCGAACGCCATTTTGGAAGTTATCGACCAAAAGCAATCGGTGTTCCGTGATCAAAACTTCGAAATCATTAAAGGAGAAGCGCTCGCCTTGCGCGCCTTCCTACACTTCGATCTGCTTCGAATGTTTGCGCCCTCGTTCAAAAGCGATCCGAATGCGCGCGCCATCCCCTACGTCACAACAGTCAGCACGCAAAGCACCGCGTTTTCGACCGTTTCTCAAGTGCTTGAGCTGATCCTTCAGGATTTGTCAACCGCCGAGGAACTGCTTCTAAAAGCTGATCCGATCGTCTCGGGCGGTTATGTAGTGGGATACCCCGGAAGTGTAAATGCTACCGAAGAAACGAACCCAGAATTGTTCAAGCAAAACCGCAGGCATCGGCTAAATTATTATGCCGTTCAGGCACTCATGGCACGTGTATTTTTGTACAAAGGTGAAAACAGCCTGAGTCTGCAAAAGGCGGAGGCCGTAATCAATTCTAACAAATTTCCATGGACAAGCCAACGGGATTTTTTCAATTCCGATGTGAGCGAACGTGATAAGATTTTTTATAAGGAGCTTATCTTTGCCTGGTATATGCCTCAGGCGGAGGAGCATCTGGAATCACTTTTTTCGAACGAGAACCCCAGCTATAGTCCGCTGAACGAGCAGGTTAATCAAATCTACGAAGCCGGCAGTGCTGGTGCCGACGACTGGCGGCTTCGTCAGTGGTTCAGGGTGGTACGGAATGCCAACCTGGCCGATCGCGCGTTTCTGCAAAAGTATACACGTAATTCAAGCCCGATAAGCAATTTACATCCCCTGGTAGCACCTTCCATACGTTTATCAGAAATGTTTTATATCGCAGCCGAGGCAAGTTTCGACACAGATCCGGCGACAGCTGCCGAATACCTGAACATCGTCAGGCTTCAACGCGGGATTGGTGATCGCATTCCGTCGACGCTTAGCAAATCAGCGTTCATCGCCGAGCTTGTCAAAGAAGCGAGAAAGGAATTCTACGGAGAGAGTCAGATATTCTATATGCACAAACGTCTTCACCTCAACATTATAGCGGCTAACGGACAGCTATATCCGGCATCCAATCAGATTTTTGTTTTCCCGATTCCGATCGACGAAGAAGCTTACAGAAACTAATCATCCTGTTATCATGAAAAAATATATCCTATATCTATTCCTGCTTGTGTTGTTTTCCTCCGCCTGCAAGAAAGACGAGCAGATGCAATTCCAGGCCGACGACAATATATACCTCGATTATTACACCTCGCGCGGAGAATTAGACACGACCAGCATTACCTATTCCTTTGCTTACACTCCAGGCCTGGCCAGAGACACGCTTTGGATCCCTGTAAAGATTTCAGGAAAACGGTCTTCTGCCGATCGGCGTTTCGCCCTTCAGGCGATCGATTCCTTATCAACCGCGACGTCAGATCTACATTATGAACCCCTGCAAGAGTTCTATATCTTACCGGCTGATTCCGGGTCGACCTATGTCCCGCTGATCCTCAAAAATACCGATCCGGAACTGTCTTCAAAATCGGTAAGCATCGCTTTAACGCTCACGCCCACGAGCGACTTCGGAACTGATCTTCCGAAAGATTTGCTCATTAAGCGATTCACCTTTTCGAACCGGCTGGAACGTCCTTTCTGGTGGATGTTCTGGGAAGCGAACCTGGGCGAGTACAGTCGTATCAAACACCAGTTGTTCCTGATCGCCTCGGGTACGCGCGATCTGGTGGACATGTCAAAGCCCGACGCTTACCTCGAAATTCCGCGTACACTTTTCTATATCGATAATATACGCCTCTTTGTTAAGGATCCGTTTACTTGGGTAACCCGCCATCCGGAGAAGGGCTATGTGATCACTCCTCGTAGCGAAAGCAGGGATTACGACTTCTACAGCGCCGGATCGCCCGAAATCAAATTCCATATCAAGTATATACCGGAAGTGGCCAGTCACTTTTTCATCGATGAAAACGGTAAACAGATCATTATGTAATTCATTACCACCAGATCATGAAATTGAAACTTATTTTTCTTGCAACGTGTCTTTCGATTGGGTTGTTATCTTGCAAAAAGGACCTTGGAAATTACGAATACAACCCGCCGTCTGAACCGGTAGTCGAAGAAATCCGCGACGGCAGATTCGCTGCGCTTATCGGCGATTCTTTGATTATCCAGCCGAAAGTCAGCCTTGCTGGTGCTGATCCCCTGACTGATCTCCATTTCGAATGGAAAATCGTCATTCAGGAGGAGCTCCGGGAGGTTTCTTTTGAAGGTTATCCGCTACGGATGCTGTATAATCTCGGACCTGGTTTGCGGGCTGCCAAGCTTATTATAACCGACCGAAGAAATGGACTGAAATATCCCATCCCCTTCGAAATTCTGGGAACAACGCAGTTCTCTGAAGGCACCCTGGTACTGAGCGATTACAACGGCGCGGGCAGTCTTTCGTTTATTAAACCTGATAATAAAACGATCCTCGCCGATCTGTATGCCGACCTCCACGGAGAACCGCTTCCGGCTAATCCGGTTCAAATTTATCACGCAGATCCGCTACCCTATCAACCGAACACGAGTGAAGTGTATTGGATATTGGGCAATGATCCGGCTAGGCCGAGCGTCATTCTGGACGCAAGTACGCTGCTTCGGAGGGACTATTTTCAGGCTCAATTCTTTACGCCCCCCGCCCAAATCCACGTTGGCCGCATCGAATCCATGATGGGAGTCGTTCCCAACGGCGTTATCAACGATAAGCTCTATTTAGGCATCGTGTCGACGGCTCCTTTTGCGCCCGACTACGGTAAATTCGCAAACGAACAGACCGGCGATTATGAATTATCACCGTTTTTTACCAGAGGTAGCAACTTCTACTTCGGATTCGATAAAAAATCGAAGGCCTTCGTTGTATTCGGGGCTGGCGGAAGCTACGAAGGAAGCAGCTACACGGTTGAACCTACCAGTGTTGGTTTTGACCCGAAAAATATTGGCCTAAGCGACCTGATTTACATGAAGGCGAGCGAATCGGGCACTTCCTATGCCTTTTTCAAGACTGCAAAAGACATCCAAGAACTCACGTTTAGTTATAATTTGAACGAACCAGAAAAAACGTTTCGCGCCGATGGGAAGCGAACTTTCAAAGGTACCAGCCTGGTGAACGACGAGTCAAAATGGACCAGCAGCTCTCTGAACGTCGTTTATTTCAGTTCGAACGATAAAGTCTACCGCTATAATCCGGTAAATGAAGACCTCCGCGCGCTGGAAGCAACCTTCAACGGAAAGAAAATCAGTATGCTTAAAATCAGTAACGACAATAATAGACTTACCGTCGGAACGGAAGGTGCGCTTTATACCCTTAATATCAGCACAGGAAGCAATGGCAATATTATCCAAAGCATTCAGGGCATCCCTGGTTCACCTGTCGACATCCTCTTAAAATAAACAAACAACAACATGAAAAAAACATTTGCACTGCTGCTCGCCCACATTGTTCCTGCAATTTGCCTTGCACAATCTCCGGATTTCACCATACGCGGAAAAATAGGAAACCTCAATGCCCCCGCTAAAATCTATATTGATTATTCGGCCGATGGTGGTGGCGGCCAGGATTCAGCCATTTTGAAAAATGGCGCCTTTGAATTTTCAGGAACCGTCGGGGGCAATGCCTTTGCGCGGATTGCCCTGGCCCATCAAGGCGACGGAAAAGAAAAAGCGATCTACACGGGCGATGTCATCTATATTCATTTTGGGCCGGAAAATATGGTGATGAGTTCTGCGGATTCACTCGGGAATGCAAAAATCACCGGTTCGAAAGTATACGATGAGTCGGAAGTATATAACCAATACATAGGCGGAACCATTATGGCGTTGACCAAAGCGGTTAACGAGGAGTTTTCACGCGGCACCCCGGAACAACAGCAAGACAGCCTGTTTATCAAGCAAGTAGACACCCGATACCGAGCAACCCTGGCACGACGGGCCGAACGTCAGATTCAGTTCGCGAAGGACAATCCAACATCATTTTTCGCGCTGGTAGGCCTCTCCGAAGCAACCAACCCGGAAAATACAGAAACGGTCGAGCCTGTTTTCAAAGCACTTGATCCATCACTGCAAAACACCGACACCGGAAGAGAAATCGCCCAGCGGATCAACGCGTCGAAGACCATCAAAATGGGGAGCATAGCGCCCGTTTTTTCTCAGAACGGAGTTGACGGGAAGGCCATTTCGCTGGCAGATTTTAAAGGAAAAACCGTACTCATTGAATTCTGGGCAAGCTGGTGTGCGCCTTGCCGCGTTGAAAACCCTAACCTGGTAGCGCAGTACGAAACGTATAAAGACAAGGGCTTCGACATACTGTCGGTTTCACTCGATTCAAAGAAAGAGCATTGGCTGAAAGCCATTGAAGACGATCAATTACCCTGGACGCAAGTGTCGGATTTGAAAGGATGGAGCAACGAGGTTGGACGCCTTTATGGAATTCGAGCGGTCCCGGCGAGTTTTCTGGTTGGCCCCGATGGCCGCATCATTGGCATCGGTTTGCGTGGGGAAAGCTTGAATGAAAAATTGGCCGAGCTCTTTAACTAGCATCGAAGAGACTTTCATCCCGGGCGGCCAATTGTCCGGTACAGTAAAAATATTTTTCCAATACGAGAAGCGATATCAGATCTTCCCGATTCTTGTTCCTGAATTGATCAACATATTCATGAGCATTCCGGATAATCTGTATCGCTTCTTCCGTATGCTCGCTATAATACCTTAACTTCTCTTCCAGGTCGGAATAATCGTCTTTGATATGAATATAATGATGGTCTGGGATCAGTCGCCCTTCCATAAACCAGGTTTCAAAGGTTGGCGTGGGCATGACGGCGATGGAATTGGATGACATGACCCACTTCAGATTGGTCGCCACGTCGTTCCCTTCAAGCGACAGGATAAACTTATATTCCAGGTGTTTTGCAATGCTCAGCTTTTCTTTTATCCATTGCGGGTTTGGAGACCGGTTAATTTGTCCTAAATCGCACATTGGGTGATCGAAATATTGCTGGTAGAAACGGATGCGATGAGGCTGGGTAACATTGGCACGGCCAATCAAGATATCTTTTTTATCCAGGAAGCTTTTCGGGTCATTGATGAAATTAAAATGCCGTGCTTTGTCCAGGTTAAGAAGTATTGAATTACTGTTCCGGGACCCGATAGGGCGACTTTTCACCAGCGATGGCTCCTCCGGAATTAGAGTGACATCGCCCCAGATAAAACGAATGCGGAGATCTTCTCTGAAATAGCGAAGGTAACGTTGGGAATCAAAGTGATAAACACGTCGTCGCTGTGGCAGGCTAATATCAGAAAGAGCAGAAGCCTCGCTTAGCATGGCTCCTGCTCTTAATTTGTTATAATAGTTTACCCGGTTTATAAGTATGCCTCTGTAAACGCCATCCGCTTCTGCGAGTTTTGCAGCAAGCCGTTTACGATGCCAGGCGGCCGGAACGATCATGGTATGAAATATCGCGTCTACATAGTAGAAGAACTTGATATTCTTATGTAAGCGCTTGAATAACCCGCCCATGCGCCTTGCTACTTATTTTGCCGGTGTAATCACAATCTTACGATACTCGATCGGACCGTGGTCGCCCTGAATGTAGATGGGCCCCGGCTCACCCTCGTTGCTATCCAACGCTCCGCCGGTAATGCCCGGAATTTCCTGATTACTGATTACCGTTTTTCCGTTAACCACGATGGTAACCATTCGGCCGACTAGCGTGATATCGAACGTCTGCCACTCATTCGGACCAAGCGCATTGATCTCACTTGGTGCCAGAAATCCGTACACACCACTGAAAAGAACAGACGATGGGTGTGCGTCTTTCGGACTGTCTTCAATCTGAACTTCGTGACGTCCGCGTAGATAAATTCCACTATTGCTGCCTTTTTGGTACCGGAACTCCACGTGCAATTTGAAATCGGTAAACTTCTGGTCGGAAATCAGATTAGCACCCGATTTTTCGCTTGTGAGCACACCGTTTACTACTTTCCACTGATTCTTACCCTGAGGAGTCCAACCGCTTAAGTCTTTTCCATTGAATAACTCGATAGGGCTTGCCCATTCCGGTGCTGCAGTTCTTTTCAAATAAGGGGCCTTAACACCCTTGAAGCTGTGCTTTTTTCCTTCGCTGGTTACAATGGTACCTTTTATACCACCATCGCTAAGCTCGCCTTCGATGATAAAATCGCCGTCGCCGCTTTCCCATTGAGGCGGAATTGTAAAACGGAATTTGCCATCAGTGAAATGAACTTCTGATACCGGGCGCGCACTTCCGGAAGTGCCTACAAACGACCCCACGAGTGTTCGTGTTCCAGATAACTTTACCTCCAACCACGAGGGTGCAGGTTTACCGTTTTCTTCGACCGTAATATCCCATCGACCAATTAATCCTTCACCTGGGACAGTTTGGACCATCGAAACGGCGCCTGAGGCCATCACGGAGCCAGCAGCTCCAAACATTAAAAGGCCACTCAGACCATATACAAGAAATTTCTTACGCATTGATATTGATTATGAATGAAACATTGATGTTTTAAAGATAAACAATAAATTGAAAAACATCTATTTCATTCGGATACGTGCGTTCCTGTATTCCACTTTCATGGGAGGTCCGGTGTGAATTTGAAATCCGATGAGTCCTTTCATCTTCCGGTTGCGGCTATCATCATCGGTAATATCACTCATCAGAACGCCGTTTATATAATGTTGCAAGCGATTTCCCTTCACCACGAGCCTGCATTCATTCCATTCTTCCACCCGGATCGCCTCCTTTAAATGTTCAGGAGAGCCAAGGGAGTCGATCACTTGCATGGCCGACCAGGCATTTCCTTCCGATTTCCCGTCACCTGATGCTGGAATCGTTACCTTTTGCCCTCGGTAAGCAAGGGTGGTCCGGCCCCTTTCTTCGTAATTTTGGCCTGTATACTGATTCATTCCGTCGATATCGGCCTGATAGCCTTTCAACGCAAACGGCAGGCCTTCCACCCTTTCACTCCGGTAATTAATCCCGCTGTTTCCTGCTGAACTGATTCGAAACTCCGTTATAAGTTCAAAATCGCCCGGCTCCTGGTCTTTCCAAATCAGAAAGGTATTGTTTTCCAGCGCAGGTGTATTTGCGTTTGTTTCACCGATGAGAAGACCATTTTCCATGCGCCAATAGGCGGCATCCCCCTCCCATCCAGAAAGGCTTTTACCGTCAAAAAGCGGCACAAAACCGTCCTGATCTTTTTCACTCTGCCCGGAGGCGTTCATGGAACTGCAGGCCAGTACCAGGCACACAAAAGGAATTGCCAAACCGATATAACGTCGAATGTTGAGTTTCATAATCTTTTCGTTTAATAATTTCCGGACCACTGAACGCCGGTTTCCTTCCAGCTCCTAGTATTGGCCGATTCAATAACAGCTTCACAAACCTTTTGTGTTTCGAAGGCTTCCTCGAAGGTCGGTGAACAAGGTTCGCCCTTCGACAGACTCTCGAGAAAATCGGCAACCTGGTGAATAAAACTGTGCTCATAGCCTATACCCAAGCCGGGAACCCACCACTTGTCCATATACGGCTGTTCGCCGTCGGTAACATGGATCGAACGCCAGCCCCGGAGTTCCGACTCGTCAGCATTATCAAAGTATTCCAGTCGATTTAAATCATGCAAATCCCAGCGAATAGAGGCGTTCTCTCCATTGATTTCGAAAGTATACATAGCCTTATGTCCACGGGCATAACGAGTCGCTTCAAACAAGCCAATCGAACCATTATCGAATCTGCAGTGAAAAACGCAAGCATCGTCGATCGTGACAGGCTGAACCTTTCCCGTCACCTGGTGCATCCGCTCTTTTACAAAAACTTCTGTCAGAGCCGACACATCGCGAATGCCTCCGTTGAGCCACATCGCGGTATCAATACAGTGCGCCAGCAGGTCGCCGGTAACACCCGATCCGGCAACTTCCGCATCCATCCGCCAGCTTCCTGCTCCTCCTTGAGGCAAGGCCGCGTTGATTGTCCAGTCTTGCAAAAAGTTAGCGCGATAATGAAATATTTTACCCAGTTTCCCCGAAGCAATGATCTGACGGGCAAGCGTTACGGCAGGCAATCTCCGATAATTATACCACACGGTATTTGCAACTCCGGCTTTTTTGACGGCGTCGACCATGCTGGCGGCCTCTTCCAGATTGCGGGCCAGCGGTTTTTCACATAAAACCATTTTTCCAGCGGCCGCGGCGGCAATAGCAATTTCAGCATGCATATCATTGGGCGTACAAATGTCAATGGCATCGATATCATCCCTGGAAATCATCTTTTTCCAATCCGTTTCGAACGTCTCGTAGCCCCATTGCTTGGCGAAGGCGCTCGCCTTCTCCGCATTTCTTGAGCAAACGGCTTTAAGCACAGGAACATATTCAAGCGCCGGAAAAAAATTGCTGATCCGATTGTATCCGTTCGAGTGAGTTCTTCCCATGAAACCACATCCTATTAGTCCGATTCTTAATTCTTTTTTCATTGTTCTTAATTGAAGGTTTATTATTCCCGCCAGCCATGTGCTTCGCGGACCTTAATCATCGTCGCCAGAATATCATTCCAGGTCTGTTGCTGCGTCATCACAGCATTGGGGAACATGCAGCCGTCCCAGCAAATATGACGGAAGGCCTTGGTAAGTTCGCCGTGGTCGTCGCGCAGCCAATAAGCCGCATCCTCTACAATATTTAATTTTCCATTGGGATCGAAAGGAAGACAGTGCCGCCCGGTCTTATCGTGCGATCCGGAGCCAAATACAGTTCCATCATTCTGTGCTACGTGAAAATCGATCGTCCAGGGACGCAAGGCGTCTGTTAGCATCTTCAGACCCTGCTTTAAGGATTCCCGATCCGACCAATCAAAATCGTCGGGCAGGATACGGTCCTCGGGCGCATTATAACCTAATAGATATAGAAAGGTGTGCGACATATCCGCCTGAAAACCCATATTAGGCCGATCAACCTCTTCCAGCGTTTTAAGCATTGCCTTCCAACTGTGCATCCCTCCCCAGCAAATCTCACCTTCGGCAGCCACGCGCTCCCCATAGTCGGCTGCAACATCGCAAGCTTCCTGAAAAGTCTGAACGATTAAACGCGAATGCTGCTCGGGGTCAGTCGACCAGGCTTCCAGATTACTTGCGGAGTCGATCCGGATTACACCATTTGGGCGAAGACCCATTTCTCGCAACTTCTGTCCGAAAATGGCCGATTTACGTACCGAGTCGACAAAGGTGGCTCGCTCCTCTTTACTACCCATGGCGGGACCGCCCCAAATCGGCGCAACAAGCGAACCTACTTCAAGGTTCAATTTGCCTAGCTTATCGGCAAGGCGACTGATACCGTCGTCGCTCATATCGAGATCGATATGCGGGTCGAACAATCCTATATCGACGCCATCAAACTTCACACCGTCGACTTCCGCCGCCGCTGTATGTTCCAGCATGGTATCGAATGAAATTACAGGCTCCGAACCCTCGCCTTTTCCAACGATTCCGGGCCATGTAGCATTGTGCAGTTTGGGATAATTATTATAGATCATAATCAATGGTTTGGTTTCTCATTAAAGCGTTAAGTCAGGATTTCCCGGCCCGAAGTGTTTCAACATCACAATAGGATCGGTGAGCGAATGGTTGATGATCCGTACGCCACCCCTGGCGGCTTTCTCGCTCACAAAATATTCATCGTACGTTAGCTGCCCGTACCGAATCAAAGCCGGTGTTTCAATATTCCAGACCCCCATCGTGCCGTGCCCCTGCATCATAATCATACCATAGGCAGCCGAATCATAAATAGTAACCTCCTCACCTGGCATGACCGTCAATTCCTTAGCGCTGAAAGCGTCCGATTTATAACAGATCCATTTTTCGATGTAACCTTCTGCCGTCATTTCTTCGAGCGCCCGGACAGGCACCGGTGCCATAAAACGGTTTTCCCGAATATGTGGATCTACGTTGAGATCCCAATCAATGACGTCTATAAGTGCGTCGAAATCGCCGCGGTTCTCTTCAGGAGTCCCATTCCAGAGTAAGTCTTCAGGAATAATGGCCTCGTTTACCAGCGATTGGTACATCGCAAATACGTCGGAGGCTTTTTGGGGTTCGTACGTGCACATACTTCCTGGCGCATGCAACAATCCCGGCGGCACATCCCAACCCGTTCCTGGCTCAAGCTGAAACGCCTGCGAATAGTTCGTGATTTTATTATCGCCCTTGGTGAAATTAACAAGACACTCTTTGATCTCTTCTTTGGTCGTTCCCGGCGAAATTCCCATAAAAGTATAAGGAAAGTCGCCGCCATGATTATTCAGTTGCGGAGGAAAGTAATAAGCCTCAGGCTTTCCCATCTGACCGATTAAGGCAGCTTTTTCATCGTTGTGATGAATATGGTGCGGAAGCGGTCCCATATTATCGAAAAACTTCGAATACATCGGCCAGCTCTTATATTCATCCCAGAGACGATCGCCAATCAGTTCACCCTTCAACTCTTCCACCGCATCCTTCAGTAAGAACTGATGCACGGTTTCGCCTTCTTGATGCACCACAGCACTCAAACCTTCGTTTTCGCCGGTTAAGGGACCGTTTTTAGCTGGTGTCGTGGAAGAAAACCAACGCTCGTCGATACCGCCACGTTCGCCGCCTAAAATATAATAATCGTCGGGGTGGAGTTTAATTCTTCTGCCTGGTACACAAAACGAGCGAGGTACCCAGGTGGGCGCCAGGCGAAGAATTCCCTGACCCTGTTCCAGTGCTTGCGATGCTAATCTCGATTTCTCCATAAATGATATGCTTTTGATTTACGTTTGGTTTAAATTACAACTGATAACTGGTATTTTTTGATCTTTCACCCAAATAAACTTCCAGGTGGTATTTTTTTGACTCGCCCGGCTGAAGGAGAATTAATTGCTTTTCCACCCGGGCACGTGATTGACCGATGGGCGGATTTGTTCCTGGTTCCAGGCCTGTTACATACTCTCCCTCACCCCAGTGCCGCCAGTTGGTCAGCCAGGGCAGTTGCGCCTTCCGGAATTGAAGAGATAGTTCCAGGTTTATATCCGGATTGTATAAACCCGCCCGGCACATCCCCGAATCGTTTGGCTCGATGTCAACAAATTGAACTTCTTCTGCATTGCCCCGGTGTTCTGACAATGGGGGCGGACATTCATAAGCCCTCTGATTATTCCAGAAAACTTCTGTGCTTTCATCCAACAGCGGCCAGCCGAAATTGAAATGATATAGGATCATATGCGGCGTAGCAATATTTCCGCAATTGCTCACCACATCGTGAATACGGATTACCGATTCTCCGATCCGCGCCGAAATTGTCCGCTGCAGCTCCAGTTGCGGGCCCAAGGGCTGGCTTTGCCGCATACGACCGGTTATACTCATATCCATCTTTCCCGTCCGAAAGTCGGGCTGAATGATGGATTCGATTTCTGCTGCACACTGGCTGATCGGTCCATGCATCCCGCGTTCACCAAAATCGTCGATTTCTGCCGCACCCACATGATCCAACCCGCAGGTAACCATCAGTCCCCCGCCAAATGTTTTAATCCAATCACTTCCGCGATTGGACGATGGTTGAGCCGATGTTGCACCGAGGTGACTGATCCAGGCGGTATTGTATTGCTTATAGGCCGTATCGGCAATATCCATTGCACGATCAATCATCACCTTGAAGCGCAAACCTGTGCCGGTGTTAAACCAGGCGATACGGCTTCCGCGTGCAGGACCATTATCCAGCACGGAGGTCTCTATTCCTCCGAGCTGAGCAAGGTTTGATATCTTATTTGTAAAGTACATGGTTTTCGTTTCCTCCGGCCATCAGGTAAGCAATTAAATCCCTGAGCTCTTCTTCGTTCAGCGAATTAATGGTGCCCGGCGGCATGATCGACACCTTAGCAGGTTTGATTTCCCTGACATCCTTTTTAGATACTTCTTTTAACATTTTCGGCGCATAGGGATTCTGAATAACGAAGTAGCTTTTTTCGTCCTCATTGGCCAATCTGCCCAATACGGAAGTACCATCGTTCAACGAGTAAATTTTCGAAATATACTGGTCTGAAATTACTTCGCTAGGTTTGATCAGGGCTTCCAGCATATCGCGTTTTGAGAATCGGGTGCCCAATTGCGTCAGATCCGGACCAATCGATCCACCTTCTCCCTGAATAGAATGACAAGTGCCGCATTGGACAGAAGCAAAAAGTGTCATTCCCTGTTTGAAGTTGCGCGTGCCCGTATCCTTTTCGACAACCGGAAGGGCATCTTCCATTTTCCAATCGCGCCCCGGACCTTTTGGTCCCTCCACTGTCAAGGCAAGCGAGGTGCCCGACTGATTCAGAAGGGAATCGCCTGAAATAGTATTCATGAAAGCAAATTCGTCTTTAGGAACCGTTTCAAGTGCCATCTTACGGGCCCTATCCAAAAATCCTATAAAACTATTCCCTCCCTTATATTCAAAAGCCTGATGGTACCATCTGAAATATTTCTCACGTAATTCATAAGTCCAACCCGTATTTGCACGACTAAGTACCGTCGCAAAATATATCTGTTGTGCAGGAGGTGTTTTGGCAAGCATTCTGGCGATGTCCATTCCATACTGCGGATTTCTCAGAATTAAATCGGACGAACTGGTCACCGTTTCCTGATAGCGTGCATCATCCTTTACCTCATAAAGCATTGCCAGGGTTTTCTCAACCACCTTCGGCGCGTCGAGACTGACCAATAACTTACTTAACTGACGATCGAGGATATTATCTGACGATGGGTAAGCCGGATCCAGTAGAGCAATTAGTGAAGCCTTCTCTGCTGGCGTGGGAGTTCCCAAACGAATCAAAGCAAGTTCATACGTCCGAAGCAAATCGATTTTTTCATCTCGGGATAGCTTGTCAGACTTGATGGCGGCCAGCTTCTTAAATACTTGGCCGCGCAGGGAAGAATCACCGTTACGCGTAACAGCAATCATGGACTGCACGATCGCCGTACTGTTTTTCTCTTTCCACACTTTATTTATCCAGGAATCTATTGGCTGATGCTCCAGGGCAATGCGTGCTGCGTAGCGAATATGCCTGTCCTCGTCTTTCAGGTATTTCCAAATAAAATTGATTGCTTTCGGATCTTTTGAAGGCCGGTGATATTCCTCAAGCTTCCGACGGGTCGCATGCTCGCTGTTTAGAGAAGGAACATCGGCTACCTGGCGCGGCTGTCCGGACTTATCACGGTTCTTATAAGAAACACGGTAAAGATCCGAGTCGAGCTTTCTTCCGCCGGTCATAAAGTAAAGTGCCCCATCCGGCCCGATGACACCGTCGGTGAGCGGAAGTGGTGTACCGGAAAGGAACTCTTCCGCCTTGGCCCTGTAGGTGGCACCCTCCGGCTGTATATCAACAAAATAGATTATTCCGAAGCTCCAGTCGAAGGCCAGAAGACCTTTTTTGTATCGCTCAGGAAAATCTGCATTCCCGGCAAAAATAAGATTCGTTGGCGACCCCTGCCCCACATTGAGCATGGCAGGAAGGTTATCCGGGTATTCCGGCGCCCACTTTCCATTGCCTGTACGCCACCCGAACTCGCTGCCACTGGTCACGTGAAGCAAACGCGTCGGCCGGTACCAGGGCATTCCAAAGTCCCACTCCATATCTGAGTCGTACGCAAATAACTCCCCCGCATTGTCGAATGTAATGTCGAAGGTATTGCGCAAGCCGGCTCCAATGAGCTCCCAATGCTGGCCCAGCGAGTCTGTTTTTGCGATCCAGCTTCCCGGAGCAAGCCGATCCGTTGCATGCCCCTGCGGGTCGGTAATGCGTGGAAATAAATTGTCTTCGCCCCAATTATTCGGCAAACGGTAATGATCCATTTTCGGCACATCGGTATGATTACCCGCCACTACGTAGATGGATTTTCCATCGGGGCCAAGCACAACACTGTGTGGACCGTGCTCGCCCTCACCCTCTAATGATATCAACTTGGTAATCGTATCGAACTGATCGTCATTATCGGTATCCTGAAGACGATACAGGCCGCTGCCTTTTTCAAATTCTTCATTGGGCTGATGATTGATCATGACATAAAGACTGTTAAAAGCATACAAAAGTCCCTGTGCATAACCGATTTCGACCTTCGGTTTTTTAGGATCGTTTTCCAGATTGCTATTGTTCGGAAACTTTAATTTTTCAATCTTCAACCCCGATGAATCAGCTCCGATGGCCGGCAGTTCTAAACGATATAAAGCCCCATACTGGTCAGAAGCAATTAATCGTCCCTTATTGTCGAAAGTCATCGATACCCAGGAACCTTTTTCATTTTCGGAAGGACTATAAAGGTGCTCCACGACGAAATCGGAGGGCACCGTAATCTTCTCTTCTTTCGGTCCGGGGAGCCCTTTACCTCTTTGAAGTGTGTAAGAGCCCAGCACAACCGTGAACGATAGTGCCGTTAAAATAATCAGAGATTTGGTGTTTGTTCGCATATATTTGTTGTTCAGTTCAATG
>DAIRDA010000015.1:14252-18607 GCA_036796375.1 Albibacterium sp. | reverse complement strand
GCCAGAAAGGCATTGGCGGTAAGCTTTGAAAGTTCTGACGACCAGACATTGGTGGTCAGGATTTTTTCACGGGGAATCCAGGCAGCATAGACGCTGACCAGGGCTTCCATGGCTTTCATTCCTTCCTCGTCGGAATCGCCACCGATCAGTACACGGTCCGGATTCTCCAGGTCGCGTACAGCGGTGCCTTCGGCCAGAAATTCCGGATTGGAAAGAATCTGGTATTGAACGCCATTTCCGGTATGATTTAAAATACTTTTGATGGTTTGCGCGGTTCTGACAGGAAGGGTAGATTTTTCGATCACAATTTTATCGCTCTTGGCCACCCGGGCGATCTGCCGGGCACAAAGCTCAATATATTTCAGATCGGAGGCCATGCCCTTGCCTTTGCCGTATGTTTTTGTCGGTGTATTGACCGATATGAAAATCATCTCGGCTTCATCGATAGCCTTATCTACTTCGGTAGAAAAAAACAGATTTTTGTTGCGCGCAGATGCCACGATCTCGCTTAGACCCGGCTCATAAATGGGAATATTATTGACATCGGGATCGTTCCAGGCGGCAATCCGCTCGGCATTCATATCGACGACGGTTACTTTGATATCGGGATTATTCTTCGCAATGACTGCCATAGTTGGCCCACCCACGTATCCGGCTCCGATGCAACAAATATTTTTAATCTTCATATGTGTTTTTTCTACTTCTATCTAAATAATCTATTGTTATATATTAATGAAATGATATATTTGCACTCAAATTATACCCGGGTGGCGAAATTGGTAGACGCACCATCTTGAGGGGGTGGCGCCAACAGGCGTGGCAGTTCGAATCTGCTCCCGGGTACTTTTTATTTCCTCCCTCTTCTTTTCGCTTCCCTCCTCCTTCTTTTCGCTTCCAAATATAGATGTCATTTTTGCCCTTTATATACTTAAAAGTGGGTATTTCACGATTTTATTTTGCCGACAATTATCTTGATCATTTTATCGTAGTCGAGGTGCTGGCGGGCTAAGGCCTGCAGCCGCGCGGGCGTAATATCCTGAACCTGTTGGGTATAGTAATCGTAATAATCAAGACCTAAGCCTGAGAAGTACACCTGCTTAAACTTATCGGCGTGCGAGAAGACATCTTCCAGGCTGCCCAACATGGATCCAAGAAGATAATTTTTCACCAGCGTAAGTTCTTCGGCAGATACTTCCTCTTCGCGCAGGCGATTCAGTTCATATTCAATTTCCTTCAGGGTTTCGGCGCAGACGTCGGTTCCCACTTCGGAGGAGATCGTAAAAAATGCAGCCTGCTTCATCGAACCGATGCCCGAGCCTACGCCGTAGGTATAGCCTTTATCTTCCCGTATATTCATCATCAGGCGTGAACCAAAGTAACCACCCAGTAGCGTATTGAGTACTTGCAAGGCGGGAAAATCGGGGTCGGAACGCTGGATGCTGAGCTGGCCGATACGGATGGCCGACTGGATGGCCTTTTCGCGTTCGATCAGTTCCTGACGGGCAACCGGCACCGGAAAGGTTGGCGCCTGGATAGCAGGCTTCTCGCCCCGGGCCATCCAGCCCTGCTCGATTTCATGCCGAATAAAACGTAAAGAGGAATCATCGACCTTCCCTGCTACGAAAATGGTGCAATTAGCCGGCACCATGTAATGCTGATAAGTAGAAAGCAGCGCATGGCGGTTTAAACGATCAAAATCGCTAAGCTCCTGGTTGTATCCGTAGTTGGTATCGCCAAATAAGGCGTGGTTAAACGCCCGGCGGGCAACATAGTCGTTCTTCTGAAGGGAAATTTTCAGCGCCTGCTTCGAGTTTCGCGCATAGGTGTCTATTTCCTGCTGAGGGAAGGTCATATCGTTGAGCACTTCCATTACAAAAGGCAGGAGTTGATTCAGGTGCTTATTAAGCGTTATCAGGTTGAGTGATGTATGATCAAAACTGTATTCGGGAAAAAGATAGGCTCCGTAAAACTCAATTTTTTCAGCGATTTGGGCACTCGAGTAACGGGAGGTTCCTTCGAGCATCAGTGCGCTTAAAGCAGCGTTCAGCGTGGGCTGGGCCGGCTGGAAGGGTGCGTTTTCGAAGACCCACTGGATGCGGACAAGTTCCTGATCGCCGGCATTGAAAACAAAAAGTTCGGCTCCGTTCGACAGGGTAGCGCGTTGCGGATGTATAAGGTTTACGTTTTCTATCGGATGAAATTCGGGTGCGGTAATTCGATTAATCATGGTTTTGGGCTAAGTAAATGAGGGTGGAGGAATTCTCTTTACGGAACATTTTTGCGCTGAGGAGCCGAATATCGTCGGCCGTGACCGCCAGGTAGCGCTCTGTTTCCGTATTGATTTGATCGGGATCTCCGAGCAGTTCGAAAAATGCGAGGTTCATGGCCTTGTTCAGGGCCGACATTTCCGAAAAAACCATGGTCGATTCGATCTTATTTTTGACTTTCTCCAGTTCATAGTCGAGCACATTCTCGGAGGCCATCTGCTGCAGTTCCAGCCAGATGGCTTCTTCCGCCGCCTCGGTACTGACGCCGGGAAGGGGCTTGCCTTCTACGACAAACAGCCCGGGGTCGATGCTCCCGGTGACATAGGCATTGATCTCGCTGAAAAGCTCTTTTTCTTTTAATAGCCGTCGGTAAAGACGGGAGGATTGTCCGCGCGACAAGAGATCGGAAACCAGATCGGCTACGTAGTATTCCTGATCGGTGCGTGCCGCCATGTGAAAGGCGATATAAACGCTATCGGATGGCACTTCCCCATAAACAAGTTCACGTTTGATGGCGTTTTGTTCGGGCTCGGCAGGCAAATTTCGCAGATAGGGCGTGCCGCCGGGTATACCTTCAAACCATTTTTGGGCCAGCTGTTTTACTTCCTCGGTTCGCACATTGCCGGCAACCACCAAAATGGCGTTTCGCGGATTGTAGTGTTTCTCGAAAAAAGCCTTCACATCTTCCATCCTTGCATTCTCAATATGCGAGAGCTCTTTTCCGATGGTGGCCCAGCGATAGGGATGGCTGGTATAGGCAAGCGGACGGAGTTTTAGCCAGACATCGCCGTAGGGTTGGTTCAGGTAGCGTTGCTTGAATTCTTCACAAACCACATTGCGCTGCACTTCCAGGCTCTTTTCGTTGAAAGCCAGGCTCAGCATGCGATCGCTCTCCAGCCAAAAGGCGGTTTCGATATTGACAGAGGGCAGGGTGATATAGTAATTGGTAATGTCGTTGCTGGTGAAGGCATTGTTTTCGCCACCAACGAGCTGCAGGGGTTTATCGTATTCGGGTATGTTGACCGAGCCGCCGAACATCAGGTGCTCGAAGAGATGGGCAAAGCCGGTTTGTTCCGGGTTTTCATCGCGGGCGCCTACATCGTAGAGGGTATTGACTACGGCCATGGGGGTGGAATGATCTTCGTGGACCAAAACCCTCAATCCGTTCTCGAGTGTAAATTTCTCGTATTTAACCATTTTTTGCTGTTAAGTATTTCTGATGTTTGACAAATTTAATTAAATAAGGAAAGATTGGCGATTATTCGTAATTTAACCTGCATAAATCCGATCCGTATTTAACCGCACCCTTTTTTTATGACCTTTCAAAACCCCTTTCAGCTATCACACGAAGGCCTTCTTGCTATGTATCGGGCGATATTGCTGCCACGACTTTTTGAAGAAAGAATGCTGATTTTATTGCGACAGGGAAAGCTGGGCAAATGGTTTTCGGGCATCGGACAGGAGGCCATCGCCGTGGGCGCAAGTTTGGCGATGGACGACCTGGAATATATCTTGCCGATGCATCGGAACTTGGGGGTGTTCACTACCCGAGGTGTGCCGCTGATGAAACTGCTGGATCAGTTTCAGGGAAAACGTTCGGGCTTTACCAAAGGTCGCGACCGGTCATTTCATTTCGGAAGCCAGGAGCACCGGATTATCGGCATGATTTCGCATTTGGGGCCCCAGCTTGCCGTGGCTACGGGGATTGCGCTGGGAGAACGGCTTGCTGGAAAGAAAAGCTGCACGCTGGTATTCACCGGAGAAGGCGGAACAAGTCAGGGTGATTTTCACGAGTCGCTCAACCTCGCGGCGGTTTGGAACCTGCCGGTCATTTTTCTTATTGAGAATAACGGTTACGCGCTTTCCACTCCTGTGAGCGAGCAATACCGCTGCGAACGACTGGCCGACCGCGGCATTGGCTACGGCATGGAATCGGTGCAGATCGATGGAAATAACATTCTGGAAGTATACAATACGGTGAGAGCCTATGCGGAAAGCATTCGGAATGAACCCCGACCGGTTTTGATAGAGTGCACCACCTTTCGGATGCGCGGACATGAAGAGGCTTCGGGGGTAAAATACATACCG
>DAIRDA010000015.1:0-14152 GCA_036796375.1 Albibacterium sp. | reverse complement strand
GGCGCTATATGGATGCCATTTCGGATGCCATGCGATTGGGTATGCAACGTTTCCCGAACCTGGTGATGATGGGTCAGGATATCGCAGCGTACGGGGGCGCCTTCAAACTCACAGAACATTTCGTGGAAGAGTTCGGTGCCGATCGTATCCGGAACACCCCCCTTTGCGAGTCGGCCATTATTGGTGCGTCCCTGGGGCTGTCGATTGCAGGCTATAAATCGCTCATCGAAATGCAATTTGCCGATTTCGTAAGTATGGGGCTGAACCAGATTGTGAATAACCTGGCCAAATCGCATTACCGCTGGGGACAGCATGCCGATGTGGTAATCCGCATGCCAACGGGCGCTGGAACAGGCGCAGGCCCCTTCCATTCGCAGTCGAACGAGGCTTGGTTTATCAAGACACCCGGATTGAAGGTGGTATATCCTGCTTTCCCGACGGATGCAAAAGGACTGATGCTGTCTGCGCTGGAAGACCCGAACCCGGTTTTGTTTTTTGAGCACAAGGTTCTCTACCGGAAGTACAGCGAAGAGGTGCCCGACGATTACTTCACGATCCCGATCGGAAAGGCTAAGGAGTTGAGAGCTGGAAAGGACCTGGCGATTATTACCTATGGTATGGGCGTTCACTGGGCGCTGGAATACTTAGACGACCATCCTGAGATCAGCGCCACTTTAATCGACTTAAGAAGCCTGGTTCCCTGGGATAAGGAGCTGGTGGTTGAAGCGGTAAAATCGACCGGCAAGGTATTGATTCTGCATGAAGATACGCTGACCGCGGGAATGGGTGCAGAAATTTCAGCCCATATTGCGGAGCACTGCTTCCAGTACCTCGACGCTCCGGTGATGCGATGCGCAAGCCTGGATACGGCGGTGCCGATGAACCGCTCGCTGGAAGATCACTTCCTGGCCAAAAGCAGGCTCGCAAAGAGCGTGGAGGCGCTCCTGGCCTATTGAGGTTTGTCGTCGAAAAACTCTCCGTTGAAATTCAGCAGAAAGAGTACTTGCGTAGCGCGGGTGACTGCTGTATAAAGCCAGCGGATAAACTCGGTATCGAGCATTTCTTCGGTCAGATAGCCCTGGTCGACAAACACGGCGTCCCATTGACCGCCCTGGGCTTTGTGGCAGGTAACAGCCATGGCAAACTTGATTTGGAGCGCATTGTAATAAGGATCTTCCTTGATGGCCTGAATGCGTTCGCGCTTGGAGCTTAAGTGCTGATAGTCTTCCATGAGTGCATCAAAAAGACGCTTCTGATCTGCATGAGATAGATTCGGGCCTTCAGCATAGAGGGTATCAAGCATCACCCGGCAAGAAAGCGGCTCGGAATCGTTGCCGTCGGAAAACTCGAGGACGACGTCGGCAAAGCGGAACCCAAACTGTTCGTGCACATTCGAAACGCGGCGTACCTTGGCCATATCGCCGTTGGCAATAAAGGTTTGCTCACTTTCCTGCCCGGTCCAGAAATAGTTATTCCGCACCACCATCAGGTAGTCGCCCCCGGTCAGCTCTTCTTCACGATACAAGATCCGGTTACGAATATTGAGATTGTATAAATTGGCATTTTTGTTGGAACGGCAGATGACGATGGTGTTCTCCATGCCGAACTCCCGATAGGCATATTCGAGGCCCTCGATAAGTCGTTCACCCGTCATTTTAAAAATATCGGGGAAGCCTTTGATCCGGAAGCGGGGGAAGGAATACGTTTCTTCATCGCCGAGGCTTTCGCGGAGCATATCGCGCAAGGTTGTGGCATTGTAAAGAATTCCTGAATCGCTCTCCTGACGAACCACTTCCCTGAGCTCGATGGCAAATGTACGCAGGTTGAAATGCGTTTGCAGCGCTTTGGGCGACAAGGCGGGGCTTTCGACCAGCCCGATCGGGGGAAGCTGGGCGGTATCGCCAACGAACATAATGCGGCAATTTTCACCGCTATAAACGTATTCGATAAGATCTTCCAGTACGCTTTGCCGGGAAAAGGCAATCCGCTCGTTGGATATCATGGAGGCTTCATCGACAATGAAAAGGGTGTTGGTGTGCTTATTTTCCGCCAGCACAAAATCCATGTCGGGGGTGGCGGCGACTTTCTTCCGGTAGATTTTTTTATGAATGGTGAGTGCACTCTTCCTGGAATAGGAAGTGATTACCTTGGCGGCACGGCCCGTGGGTGCGAGCAAGACGGTACGCATACGGATGAGCGGAAGTACTTTCACCAGCGCGCTGATGAGGGTGGTTTTTCCGGTACCGGCGTAACCCTTTAATATAAAAGCGGAAAGTTCGTCTTTGCTTTCAACAAAATCTGAAAGAAGCTGAAACGCACGCGACTGATCCTGAGTAGGATGGTTTGGAAAATTGCTGGTTAAGATTTGGGCCAGTGACACGCCCAAAGTTAGGAAAAGGTTTGTCAAATCGATTGTAAAACCTATTTTTGTTGGGAATGGAAATAAAATCAGAATTACTGCAGGCCGACGTGGACTATGTTCAGGAAAACAGCTTACAATGCAGATTATTTATTCACAGCGAATCGAATCTATCCTGGATGGCGGTTGTTGACGAGGAAAATAAGCTGCGTATTGTGCAGGAAAAAACGACTGAAGACTTCTTGAAAGATCAGACCGGGGTTTTGAACCTTCGCTTTGCGAAAACCTATGTCGTTGTGAATGCCCGGCAGGTAAAACTGATTCCGGAGGAGCTTTATGACGAGTCACTGCTGGCAAAGACAGACTTCTATAAGGATGGTGTAGTTCCTGTTCACAAAGCACGGATGGAAAAACAGCAGATCATAGCAACGTTTCAGGTCGAAGAGCGTGAAAATTTCTGGTTATCTGTGCTCAAAGATGCTGAATTGATTCCCTCCTTTGCAGTAGTGATTAACCACCTGAGCAGTTTGGTGCGATTCAAAACGGTCATGGGTATCCAATTTCATGATGACTACATTGAGTTGAGTTTATTTCAAGACAACCATTTAATGTTGTATAATCAGTATCCGGCGACTACACCCGATGAGTTTAATTTCTTTTTACTCACCCTATTCAAAAAGTTTGACCTGACCCCCGCCCTGGTTCAGTTTTCGCTCTGGGGAGCTATCATTGAGCACGACGAGTATTATGCGCGGATTGCCAAGTACAGCAGCAATATTTCCTTTTCAGACTCATCCATTTTAATAGAAGCGACAACATGCGTATAATATCTGGTTCACTCCGAGGAAGAAAGATACTTCCCCCGAAAGGTTTGCCGGTGCGGCCTACCACGGATATGTCGAAGGAGGCGCTTTTTAATGTACTTACGAACCGCTATGATTTCGATGAAATACGGGTGCTCGATTTGTTCAGCGGCACGGGCAATATATCGTTGGAGTTTGCTTCGCGGGGTGTGGAGAACCTGGTGGCTGTCGACCAGAATTTCAGGTGTTGCGCATTCTTAACCGACACGGTCGAGCAATTTGAATTGCCTGGGATTGAGGTAGTGCGCGACGATGTTTTGAAATATATCAACCGGACGCATTCCAAACCCTTTGATTTGATTTTTGCCGATCCGCCATATGATATGAAAGTACTTCCGGAGCTGCCAGCAAGAATTTTCGGCAGCGATTTACTGAAGCCGGAGGGCTTATTTATTTTGGAGCACCCCTCCTACCTTCGATTTGGCCAACAAGATTTTTTTCAGGAAACCCGGAGATACGGCCAGTCGTCTTTCAGTTTTTTCCAGTCACCCAGCTCATAAAACGTATGAAAATTGCTATTTTTCCCGGATCTTTTGACCCGATAACCAATGCCCATCTGGACATTATTGAGCGTGCACTTCCCCTTTTCGATCTGATTTATGTGGCCATTGGGGTGAATAGCGCAAAGGTGCCCCTGCTGCCACTTGATACGCGGAAGGAAATTCTGTCTGCCGTATTTGCAAAGTATGGAGATAAGGTGGCCATCACGAATTATGAGGGACTCACCATCGACTTTTGCAAGAAGGTGGATGCGGGTTATATTCTCCGGGGGATTCGGAATGTAAGCGATTTTGAGTTCGAGCAACCGATTTCGCAGAATAACCAATTGATCGACGGGTCGGTGCAGACCATCTTCTTAATAAGCAGTCCCGGCCTTTCCCACATCAGTTCGACCATCGTTCGGGAAATTCAACGAAACGGGGGCGACCTGAGCCATCTTGTTCCTGCCGAAGTGATTGCTGCGCTGAGCCACCATTAATTCCCCTTGTTAACATACCCCCCTGCGGTTATTGCTCCGCATCCAGACCGGCTATCAGGTCGAGGATTAATGGGTAGGTATTTTCTCTGACCATGCTCAGTTGATGAACCGGTAGCCAGACTGCTTCGGTAATGTCTTCTTCCTGTTGGGGGACCAGCGACGGGCATCCGTCGACGTCCATGGCATACCAGTTGGTTTTCTTGAGTACTACTTCACCATGCATGCTATAGACATGGTATGTAGACTGTATTTTTGCTCCCAGACGCTTAATTTTCAGTCCACACTCTTCCTCTACCTCCCTGACTGCGGCTTCCTTCATTCGTTCCTGATCCTCTACTTTGCCTTTGGGAAGATCCCATTTGCCTAAACGCTTAATGAAAAGATAATCACCCTGAGCGTTCCTTACCAGCCCGCCGGCTGCCTTTATGTAACGAACACCACGTTTTATATTTTGGAGCGACAATTTCGGTGTGGTGGAGGATGAAACGAACGTTTGAGCAAGCTTGTTTTCTGAAATTCGTTCAAAAAGGCTTTTTAGATCAATATTCTGATTATCAATATATTGTGCATCATACTCTGATTTTTTATCAAAATGAGTTAAAATCAAAGCAGATTGGTTCATATAAATTTTATAGATTTGTGGCATGAATCACATGAGTGAGATTGAACAAAAAATAGCAGAATTTTTATTGCAAATTAAAGCAATAAAATTGGAACCTACCAATCCGTTTACCTGGGCTTCGGGATTGAAATCACCTATTTACTGTGACAATCGTATAACCCTGTCCTACCCTACCATCAGAACCTATATCCGTCAAAAATTTTCTGAAGTGATTCATGAAGAATTTGGATCGGTGGACATGATTTCGGGGGTGGCAACCGCTGGTATACCGCAGGGTGTTTTGGTTGCACAAGATTTGGGACTTCCTTTTACCTACGTTCGCTCCAGTGCAAAAGGGCACGGCAGACAAAACCTGATTGAGGGTGATGTGGTAGACGGACAACGCGTGGTGGTTATTGAAGATCTGGTATCGACCGGGAAAAGCAGTCTTGACGCGGTTCAGGCGCTTCGGGATGCAGGATGTAATGTGGTGGGTCTTCTTTCGATCTTTACCTATAACCTGCCGGTTGCCGAGGAAAATTTCAGGGAAGCAAAGTGCAGATTGATCAGCCTTTCCAATTACGAAGCACTCATTTCATATGCATTGGAACACCAGTTTATTTCGGCATCTGAAATTGAGACGTTAAGACAGTGGCGTCTGGATCCTGAAAACTGGAGCAATAATCAGGAAACCTTCATATGACGACTTTTAAAAGCACCATACACCTTCCGCTTCCGGTTGAACGGGTATATGAATTTCTGGCAGACTGTAATAATCACGAACAATTACAGCCGGAAAACATCTACAACTGGTCGTCTACCCGCGATGAGGCGAATTTTACCATCAAAAACATGGCTAAATTATCGCTAAAGGTGGTTGAGCGGGTAGAAAATTCATCCATTCGTTTTGAGCCCGGATCTGAAGCTCCTTTCGAGGTTTCGCTGAACTGGCTGATACAGCCCGTTGACGCAGGTACGGAAGTGACCTTGCAATTGGATGCGGAATTGAATATGATGATGAAAATGATGGCTTCAGGCCCTTTACAAAAGCTGATTGACCATCAGATAAATAAACTACCGGAAGTTTTGTAGGAAGTTATGTATCTCGTGATACAGCCTTGCGGTAGGTAAACCTACGACGTTGTTATACGATCCGTCGATCCGCTCCACCCCTACCATGCCTATCCATTCCTGAATTCCATAGGCACCTGCCTTATCGAAGGGCTGATAGGTTTCAATATAGTAAGCAATCTCTTCGTCGCTCAGGTGCCTGAAGTAAACCAGGGTTTTCTCGTAGAAGGAATAGATTTTCTTCTGATGAAGCAGCGCCACACCGGTTATCACCTCATGAACATTTCCCGACAATAAGCCCAACATACGGAAGGCATCGTCTTTGTCTTTGGGCTTTCCGAAGATGTCCTCGCCGATGGCCACCAGGGTATCAGCTGCGATGAGCAACTCTTTGTCAAGCTGACCGATAAAGGAATTTGCTTTCTTCTCAGCAATATATACAGCGGCCGCCTCGGGCCGGAATGTCGACGGAAAGCTTTCATCAATATCCTTTGTTCTGATTTCGAACGGGAGATCGAGCTGCTTAAGAAGTTCTTTACGACGGGGCGATTGGCTGGCCAGGATGATCGTAACGCGGTCGAGAAGTGTGCTGTGAGTCATATCAGATACTTTTTATATTAGGGTTGGAATCCCAGGTTTCCTGCAAGCGCATTACCTTTTCAATCACATCCCGAACGGCTCCCTGACCGCCCTTCAAGGCAGATATATAATGTGCTTTATGCTTGATATCTTCAATGGCATCGTCTGGGCAGGCGGCGAGTCCGGCTCCCTCCATCAGGGGAAGATCGGGGACATCATCGCCCATAACGAGCAGGTCTTCCCTTTGAAGATTGTATTGGTGCATCCAGGTTGTCAAAACGGCTTCCTTAACACGAACATTCATAAAAACGGACCGAATTCCTAAGCCTTCCATCCTGCGCCTGACGCCTTCTGAACGTCCGCCTGTGATAATCGCAATTGGATAATTACGCTTAACCGCCAGTTGCAGCGCATAGCCGTCCTTGATATTAAAGCTTCGCAGTTGTTCTCCGCTCTCGGTAACAAGAACTTGTCCGTCGGTTAATACGCCGTCGACGTCGAATACAAATGCACGAACTCTTTTTAGTCGATCAAATAGAAGCATTGGCTTGGGGTTTAGGTAGTTTTGGTTGTTAGGTAGTTTTGGTTGTTACGTACTTTTGGTTGTTAGGTAGCTTTGGCAGGCGATCGGTTCTCGAGTATTCGCCTGGTTAAGCGCGTATAGATATCGGAAAGATCCTTGTCACCGTCCAAAAGAGACAGATGGCGATCAATGGTTTGCTGATCGTTGCGGGCAGCCGGGCCGGTTTGCACTTCTCCCGGCGGGTGATCCATTACTTTCAGTGCTGTTTCAAGAATTAAGGGCCGTATAATATCGAAAGACAAGCCTTCCTTTTGAAGGAGCTTGTCGGCAATGTGGTAAAGATGGTTCGTGAAGTTACAGGCGAAGGCGGCTGCCAGGTGGACTGCCGATCGCTGCTGTGAATTACAATGGCTGACCTGATCAGACAGGCTGTTGGCTAATTCTTCCATGAGCAGCATGGAGCGATCGTTTTTCGCCTCCAGTAAAACGGGTATTGTTTGAAAGGAAATGACGCGATTCCTGGAGAAGGTTTGAAAGGGGTAAAAGACTCCGCACGACGGAAACCGGTCGCCAAAGACTTCGAGCGGGGTCGCTCCGGATGTATGAACGACTAGTCGATTCGTTGGTGGGAGCTGCGATATGACAGCCGGAATTGCTTCATCGCTTACAGCGATGATATAAACATCGGCTTCAAGCAGATCGGCAAAATTGTCTGTAAATGAAGCGGCAAGCCTGTTTGCCAGGCTCGCCGCGTTATTAAGTTTTCTGCTCCAGACTTGTACAATATCGTGCTTCGCTTCAGCGAGCGCCTGGCCTAAGATACTGGCCACATTTCCACTGCCTAGGAGGACGATTTTCATAGAATCGGAACTATACTATATTTCCTTACTTACCGGGTTATTCCTTAGCGGGCTCTTTCTTACCGGAGTTTCTTTCACCTCTTTGTGTCGGCGAAAGATGGACATGATAAACCCGATGGTCATGATAATGGTTCCCGCCCAGAAGAAATTAATGTATGGGAACTCAATCGCTTTCATAACGATCCATTTTTTCTCTGCAGGAGGTTTCTGGTATACCATAATTTCAAGCGAGTTGGAAGTCGGATTGATCTTGGTGAAGCGGAACTTCAATCCCTCCTCATCGACATCTTTCGCGAAATCGTAGACCATTCCGCCTTTGATCAGGTAGATCGGTTCTGCAGTATATTGTTTACCCTTGGCGTTATTCACTTCCAGCGTAAGCGCTACGGCAATATCACCGTCGGCAACCGGAATGTTCTGAATGGTTGCACTGCGGTTCACTTTTTTCACCACGACAAATCCACTGCGGTAACGTATGGTATCACCCACGGTCACCTCATGGGTCATGGGTTCTTCGTAGTCTTCGTATACAGAATGACCTTCATGATCTTCGTGTTCATTCTCATTCAGCAATGCCTCTATTTTGGGAGCGGCGGTTACGATGGTGTAAATATCGCGTGTAAGGTAGTGACGCGTACTTGGTGTACCCACCAATCCCATTTTAGGGTTTTGTTGGGCCTTCGGCTGAAGCTGGAAGCGTTCGGTAACTTCTCCGTCGGCATTCTTGCGTTCGTAGTTTACGAGGTAATATACATCAACACCGTCGATGCTATCTCCTACGTAGGTGATGGTATAATCATCCATCTGGATGGGCTCATCAATATACATGAAGAGGTTATCACCGGGTGTTTCAACCTCATCAAAACCTTCCACGGCAATAACGCCGGTCGAGTTTTTGGAAATTACGTTTTCGGTGGCTGCGGCAACCAGGGCCCCGATTAAGAGCAAAGCGAACCCGATATGGGCAACTGCTGAACCTGCCAGTTTCCATTTCCCTTTGAAAGCATCGCCCAGTACCTTTGCATTGGATACGATTGAGAATACGGAAGCGAAGGTGAGCAGGATGTACATAAAGTTATTATAAACTCCCGTTACGTACACGGCAATGGCTGTTAAAACAACGGTTACAATCAGGGAACTGATTAGGCTGCGGTAAAAGCGGGCTACGTCGGTTCGTTTATATTTCAGGAACTGGGCCACCGCTGACAGAATAGCAATCACGATGGCGAAGGGAACCTGCCATTTGTTGTAATGAGCAATGGGGTCTGCCGGAGGAGCTACTTTTGTTCCAAAAACTGCGTTGAACACAGGGATGGATGTACTGGCCACAATCTGTATACAAGCAACCAGCAGTACGAGTGTACCAATAAACAACCAGAACTCACGCGAGTAGGTTTCCTCGTCTTTCTTAGTGATCGGCAACTCTTTCCAGCGCCTCACCAGCACCCAGACCATCAATCCAAGGAAGATGAAATTGAAAAGCACCAGTTGCCAGAACATTCCCAGGTCGGTAAATGAATGCACGGAGGTTTCTCCCAAAATGCCGCTTCGGGTTAAGAAAGATGCATAAATAACCAGTACAAAACTGATCATAACCAAGAAAGAGGCGGTAAAATAGGAATGCCCGGAATGCTTGTATGCTAAAAGAACGTGAACGGCCCCGATGAGTGTGAACCATGGAATAATGGACGCGTTTTCAACCGGATCCCAGGCCCAGAAACCTCCGAAGTTCAGCGCTTCGTATGCCCAGAAGGATCCCATAATGATACCTACACCTAGGGTCATTACGGCAAATAAGGACCACGGCATGGCTGGTTTGATCCACTCATTATAGCGTTTTTGCCACAAGCCAGCGAATGCATAGGCGAAAGGAACGATCATGGATGCAAAGCCAAGGAAAAGGGTTGGCGGGTGAATGGTCATCCAGTAATTCTGTAATAGCGGATTCAGTCCGTTTCCGTCTACAATCATGCTGAGATAATCCGGACGCGAGAAGACCGGCAAATCGAGCGCATCGCGCAGAAGGATAAACGGCGTGCTGCCTACCCGCTCGCCAAAGACCTCGATACCCAAAAGCATTGAGCCCAAAACGGCCTGACAAAGCATAACCGTGAACATAACAGAACTTTCCCAGCTCTTGGCACGGAAAACCAGCACGGCTCCGAGCAGCGCCTGCCAGAACATCCATAACCAGAAGCTACCTTCTTGTCCTTCCCAGAAACTGGAAATGATGTAGTGTACCGGAAGCGTTGTGGAGGAATGCGCCCATGCGTAATGGTATTCGAAAAGGTGGTTGTAGATGATATAATACAGACAAGTACCGATACCGATGACGGAGAAAAAATTAATCCAGAAGGATATTCTGGCAATTTTATTCCATGAAATGGCTGATTCGTCTTTTGCAGTTGTCGCGAAATAATAACTGATGGTGGCAAGGAGTGCCGAACCGAAGGTCAACACAATAAAGAGTTGGCCCAATTGTCCGGGCAGAAGGCTTTCGCCTTGATAAATAATATCCATTAAATATAGTTAATTGATCTGGGGTAAGTTTCTAAAGTGGTGAACATTCCTTACGAAGCGGCAACCGATTCGGTTATCTCAATTTCTTGATCGTTGTATTTCGACGGACATTTCATCAGAATTTTCGATGCATGAAATTCGTCTCCGACCATCCTTCCGGTAAGTACAATCTGCTCCGACCGTTCGAAATCCTGAGGTTTGGAACCGTTGAACACCACCTTACATTCCTTGCCTTCCTCATCGAGCATAAAGAAAGAAAAATAATTGGCGTTCTGGACCGGGTTATACACAAGTTCCTTCTCCTTGTTCAGCTGTCCGACAACATGTAATTCAGTGTCGGTGGTCTGAGCTTCCGCAAAGGATGCATAGGTACTGGAATCTCCGTAGATACTAATGATGATGGCGATTAATACAGCGATGGCTACTATCCCTAAAATCGAACTTTTTTTCATGATATGATCTTAAAAGTATATGAATTGCAAAAATACGAAACCAAAGCGAATCGGGCGACATTTGCAACTTCGCAAAGTTATTAAGAATTGTTCTAATTTAATCCCAATTTCCTCTTCTTTGGATCTTTTTCAGGGCCTGAATTTTTTTGGTTTCCAAACGCTTCATCACAGCCTTGCGACCGGGGCGGGTGGGTTTTCGCGGTTTCTGCACCGTAAGGGCATTTTTAAGAAGTTCCTGTAGCTTGCTCAGCGCGGTTTCTTTATTGCTCAATTGCGAACGACTCTCCTGACTGAACACTTGGATGCGACAATCGTCGGTAATATATTTCTGTAACTTATTGGATATTAATTTTTTTTGTTCCTCGGTAAGAGCTTCTGATTTCCAAAAATCAAAGCGCAACTCTACCCGGCTGGAAACTTTATTAACGTTCTGCCCTCCCGGACCGCCGCTGCGGGAGGTACGGAAACTAATATTCGGTAGGAGCCTTTCTGATGATACTTCCATTGAAGCAAAGTTAAGATTATACGCCGGGGTTTTTGCCTATAAATACTACCTTTGCCCGTCTATGGATAACGAAAATATGATTATCGCCATTGACGGCTATTCATCTTGCGGTAAGAGTACCGTAGCCCGGGCGCTGGCAGACCAATTAGGCTATACGTATGTAGACAGCGGCGCGATGTACAGGGCGGTTACCTACTTCCTTCTGCAGGAGAATATTGATCCGGCTGATCTGAGTGCCGTGCGCGCGGCTCTACCGGCTATCCATATCGAGTTTCAGCAGGTTCGGGGAAGCACGCGGGTGATTTTGAACGACGAAGATATCACCGAAAATATACGGGAAATGAGAATTTCGGAGGTGGTAAGTGAAGTGAGCGCCATTAGAGAAGTACGTCAGGCGATGGTGGCCCAACAGCAGCGCATGGCTACCCGCCGTAATATTGTGATGGACGGAAGAGATATAGGTACGGCCGTTTTCCCTCAGGCACAGGTCAAGATTTTTATGATGGCGGATCCGAAAATACGGGCCGACCGCCGGTTTCGGGAATTGCACAATGCAGGAAAAGATATCAGCCTGGAAGAGGTTTTCGAAAATCTGGCGCATCGCGATTATCAGGATACGACCAGAAAGGAAAGTCCGCTGATCAGGGCGGAAGATGCGGTGGTGCTCGACAATACTGATATGACGCAGGAAGAACAGTTGAATTTTGTAATTTCAGAGGTAAAAAAAGCAATTAATAAGAAAAGATAGCTTCTTTTTCGCAGAAAATATTTATCTTTTGAATAATTAATTTATTACCTTTGCAGTTCTGATCAACGATCGGAGAAGGAGAAAAAATAATTAATGGCAAAAAAACAAGAAGCAGCAAAAGAACTAGAGGCTAAAAAAGCCGAACTTCAGGACACTGATTTAAAATCAGTTAAGGAAAAAGAGAACATCGAATCAGAAGCTGATTCATCGTTCATCGACGAAATCAAATCTAACACCTGGATCACCCCCGAGGGAGACTTCGACTGGGATCAGGATGACAAAGGTTTCGGAAACTACAATCACGAAGAACGTGAAAAGTTAGAAGAGCAATACTCAGGTACATTCAATTCCATCAATCAGGGAGAGATTGTAGAGGGTACTGTTGTTTCTATTAACAACAAAGATGTGGTACTTAACGTCGGTTATAAATCAGATGGTTTTGTATCTTTTACTGAGTTCAGGGACTTACCTGATCTTAAAGTAGGTGACAAAGTTGATGTGTTCGTTGAGACTCAGGAAGACGAAAACGGACAATTGATTCTATCACGCAAGCGTGCGAAAACCCAAAGATCTTGGGAAGCTATTAATGATGCCCTTGAAAATGATGTTATCATTAAAGGATTCGTTAAGAGCCGTACAAAAGGTGGTTTAATTGTTGACATCCAGGGTGTAGAAGCATTCTTACCAGGATCTCAGATTGATATTAAGCCCATCCGCGACTACGATATTTATGTAGGAAAAACAATGGAATTCAAGGTTGTTAAGATCAACCACGAATTTAAAAACGTTGTGGTTTCACATAAAGTTCTTATCGAGGACGATCTTGAAAACCAAAAAACTGAAATTGTTGCTAAACTCGAAAAAGGACAGGTTCTGGAAGGAACTGTTAAGAACATCACCGATTTCGGTGTGTTTATTGACCTTGGTGGAGTTGATGGTCTATTACACATTACTGATATTTCATGGGGACGTATTGAGCATCCGAAAGAAGTATTATCTCTTGATGAGAAAGTAAACGTAGTAGTTCTTGACTTTGATGATGAGAAGAAACGTATCGCTTTAGGTTTGAAACAACTTACTCCTCACCCTTGGGAATCTCTAGACACTTCGCTTGAAGTAGGTTCTAAAGTAAAAGGTAAGATTGTTACTGTTGCAGACTACGGTGCATTCCTTGAAATCACTCCGGGTGTTGAAGGTTTGATCCACGTATCTGAAATGTCATGGTCACAAAACCTGCGCAGCCCTCAGGATTTCATTAAAACTGGTGACGAAGTAGAAGCTCAGATTTTGACGCTTGACCGCGACGACCGTAAAATGAGCCTTGGAATTAAACAATTAACGCCAGATCCATGGAAGAACATCGCCGAGCGTTACCCAGTAGGTAGCAAGCACACAGCGACTGTTAAGAACATGACTAACTTCGGTGTTTTTGTTGAAATTGAAGAAGGTATTGATGGCTTGATTCACATCTCTGATCTTTCATGGTCTAAGAAAATCAATCACCCGAATGAGTTTACCAAAACAAATGAGGTAGTGGATGTAGTGGTTCTTGAACTGGACGAAGAAAACAGAAAATTAAGCTTAGGTCACAAACAACTTGAGGAAAACCCTTGGGATACTTTCGAAACTATCTTCACTGTGGATTCTATCCATGATGGAACGGTATTGAAAGTTGGTGACAAAGGTGCGATTGTCGCGTTAGCTTACGGTGTAGAAGGATTTAGTCCGAGCAAACACAGCATTAAGCAAGACGGATCTGCATTGAAAGTTGATGACACGGAGCAATTCAAAATCATCGAATTCAATAAAGATGCGAAGCGTATCGTTATCTCTCACTCCCGTATTTGGGAAGATGAGCGTGCTGAAGCCCGTGTTGAAGAATTCAATGCCCGTAAAAAGGAAGCTAAAGCTTCATCCGGAGCAGTTAAAAAAGTAAAAGACTCTGTTGAGAAATCTACTTTAGGCGACCTGGATGTTTTAGCGAAATTGAAGAAGCAAATGGAAGGCGACGAAAACGCTAAATAATTCTAATATCATTTAAAGAGGGCCGCTACAGAAATGTAGCGGCCCTCTTTTTTTTAATCAATCTGTG
>DAIRDA010000014.1:0-19856 GCA_036796375.1 Albibacterium sp. | reverse complement strand
GCTGATATCGGTTTCCTTCAAAACCGTTTCACCTTGACGGTGGACTGGTATAAGCGCAATAGCTTTGACTTAATCGGATCGATTCGTACATCGGGAATCGGTGGAGAAGAAGTGAAGATGGCGAATTATGCCGACATGGAGTCACATGGTTTGGAAGGAACCTTAGGTGCAACCGTGGTACGGTCGACCGACTGGAACTGGAGAACGCAATTTAACTTCGGACATCACGTTGGTAAGATCACCAAATTGGAAAACAAACCGAATATCTGGAGCCTGATCACACAGGATGGAGGTCCGAAAGAGGGCTTTCCTTACCGCGGCTTATTCTCAATTCCGTTGGTAGGCCTCGATCATGATGAGGGTTATCCGGTTTTCGTCAATGAAGATGGAGAAGAAAGTCCTGAAGTTTACTTCCAAAGCGACGAATCGAAATACTTAACCTACGAAGGCCCCATTGATCCCATCTTTACCGGAGGTTTCTTTAACTCTGTGAGGTTTAAAAACTTCTCGCTCTCGGCTTTGGTAACCTTTGCCCAGGGAAATAAAGTACGACTGGATCCTTCGTTCAGAAACAGTTATAGCGATCAGTCGTCTATGTCGAAAGACTTCCTGAACCGGTGGGTAATGCCAGGCGATGAGGAATGGACAAATGTGCCATCCATCATGGACCAGTTGGTGCTTGCAAAAGTAGGTTCTCAAAATCCGTACAACAGTTACAATTACTCGACTGCCCGCGTGGCCGATGGTGATTTTATCCGCTTGAAGCAGGTGAACCTGTCGTATCAGCTACCAACGGGAGCGTTCGACAGACTGGGCGTGACGAATGCATCGCTAAGCCTGGTTGCAAACAACCTTTGGTTGATCTATTCCGACAGCCGATTAAATGGTCAGGATCCTGAGTTCTTTGGAAGCGGAGGTGTAGCCTTGCCGATGCCAAGACAATTCACTTTGTCTCTAAAAGTTGGATTTTAAATATTATAGCCATGAATAAGAATAAACAAATCATATATATGCTTACTGCGGCCCTGGTGTTCTCCTCGGGCTGTAAGAAATATCTGGAGCATGCCCCGGATATGCGTACACAATTAAACTCGGTCGACAAAGTAGGAGAACTGTTGGTATCTGCCTATCCGAAAGCTGACTGGATTACTTTTGCTGAGTCGGCCTCTGATAATGCCGAAGATAAAGGAGAAGGAGTAGGATCAGAAGATCAGCGCTATGTAGATCCATACCACTGGGAGGATGTAGACAGTCGTGCGCAAGGATCGCCTACCTTTTACTGGAACAGCAGCTATGAAGCCATCGCTGCAGCAAATCAGGCCTTGGAGGCGATTGAAGAGAACTCCGACGACCCTGCTTACCTTCCTTATAAGGGTGAAGCCCTGGTAGCCCGTGCCTATGCACACTTTATGCTGGCGGTGCTTTACTCGGAGACTTACAATCCGAACGGAGATAATTCCTCACCCGGGATCCCTTATGTAACCGAGCCGGAAACGGTCGTGTTCGGTCAGTATGATCGTGGAACGGTTGAATCGACCTATGAAATGATTGAAAAGGATCTATTGGAAGGATTGCCGTTGATTAAGAACGCAGCCTACGACGTTCCTAAATACCATTTCAACATAGCTGCGGCGAACGCCTTTGCAGCCCGCTTCTACCTTTTCAAAGGAGAGTATGATAAGGTGATTGAGCACGTGAACCGCATTTATCCAAGTGGCGACTTCCGTGTAAACCTTCGTCCATGGGCAACCCGTTACTTTGCTTATGGTTCGGCAGAAATGCAAACGAATTTCACGAAGGCGACAGAGAATTCAAACCTTTTGCTAACCGAAACGGCATCACTCTGGGCCAGGACAACCTCGCCGCGTTTCGGATTTGGAATTAAGCTGAATACGCAAATGTTTATCAATCGGAACGTAACCGGGGAGAACTTCGATCACAGAATATGGAGTTATGGTGTACCGAATTACACCCTGCTGAAATGGCGGGAGCACTTTGTGCGGACCAGCGCCAATGCGACCATCGGTTTTCCGTATACCATTGTTCCGGTATTTACTTCGGATGAGGCGTTGATGAACCGTGCAGAAGCTTATGCGGCAACCGGCAACCTGGAGGCTGCCCTGCGCGATATCAATACGTTTGCCAGCACACGGATACAGAATTATAATGAGGCTACTCATGGGGTCACCCTGGAAAAAATCGCCGCCTTCTATGAAGAGATCGAAGATCCGCAGGAAGGTGTTATTCAAACGATTCTTGACTTCAAAAAGGCTGAATTTATTCAGGAGGGTTTACGCTGGTTGGATATTCTGAGACACCGCCTGCCTGTTACCCACAATCTGATTGACGTAAACAAAAGGGAAACGTTTATAACCCTAAGCGCTGACGATCCGCGAAGATTATTCCAGATTCCGGAAGAGGTAACCAAATCGGGTGTTTCACAGAATCCACGCTAATTAAAAGAATTGAAAATGAAAAAAATAAATTATATCCTATTATTCTCCATTCTTGTTTCGGCGGTGTTCCTGTCGTCTTGTAAAAAAGAGGAGGATTTAAATGTGGATTTCTCGAAGTACAACGCGGATGATTATGTAAAAGGTCCGCTCGACGATTGGCTCGTAGAAGAGTTTTTGGATCCTTACAACATTGCGGTAGAGTATCGCTGGCAGCGCTCCTTATCCCCAGTGAATAAAGATATCACTCCTCCTAAAGAGGAAAAGGTACAGCCGGCGATGGAAGCCATCCGGGATATCTGGATTAAGCCCTTTATGGAAGTAGGTGGTGCAGCCTTCTTTAAACCCATTGCTCCCAAGCAAATTGTGTTGGTGGGGAGTCCGGAATACAACGATAACGGAACCATCACTTTGGGTACCGCTGAAGGAGGAAGAAAAATTTACCTGACGGTAATCAACAACTTCGATAAGAGCAACGGTCCTGCAGTGAAGCGGATGATGCGTACAGTGCACCACGAGTTTGCACACATTATCAATCAAGTGGTAAGTATACCACCGGAATTTGCTACGATTTCTCCTGAGTTTACCAGTAACTGGACTTCAGAAACTGCAGCTGCTGCAAAGAACCTGGGCTTTATTTCGCAGTATGCTCGGATGAATCCGGGAGAGGATTTTGCCGAAATGATTTCACACCTGCTGATTGAAGGGCAATTTTGGTTTGATGAATATGTCGCCTCAGCGCCTGCCTCAGCTCAGCTTCGCCTGCGCAATAAGGAGCAGATTGTGGTCGACTATTTTAACCTGTCATTTGGGATCGACTTTCGCGAACTCCAAGCAAATGTTCAGCAGAAGCTGGAGGTGGTAACGCCGCCAACACCATTTGCGCAGCGGTTGCAGGCCCGAGCCTTTGCTTCAATGAATATTAATCTACCTGCCCAGGCGCCCGTATCCGGAAAATTTGCTGAAGTGTGGGGCCAAACCACAGCAGCACTGGCCGCCGTGGGTAATGCCGGCAGGGCATTTCAACGAATGGAGTTTTTCTTTGACGGACCGTCCTTTTTACGGGTGAAGTACCACTATACGAATACGGCCGGAACCGCTTTCAACGCCGATTCGGATTTCGAGATGACGGTTGCAGATGACGGAACGACCACCTTTACTCTGGTTGCGAACCGGGGCGAGGGGACGGCATACAATAACTTTGGGGTTGTAGGAGCCGGTTTCAAGCCGATGCAGGATTATCTGCAGAGCGGAGCCTTTATGGCGAAGTGGGTGACCGATATTCTGCCGAATACGCGCGACAGAAAAGCCGGATTTGCTAAGAAAGATGATCCTACGTCCTACTTCTACGGTGATTTAGTAGCGCGATAACAAACGATAAAAGACAAAAAAGATGAAAAAATATATCTTATTAGCCGCTCTTGCTTTGGGTATTCTTTCAGGTTGTGAGAAAGAGGAATTCAAGACCATATTAGGCGAAAAGCCTGAAGAGCGCATGTATAAGGCGCTGGCCGAATACGAAGAAGAGCTGATCAGCCATGAATTTGGTTGGAAAGCTTACTTATACGCCGACGGAGGTGTCGGAGCGGGTTTCTATATGCAATTCGGCGATAACGACCGGGTGAAAATGCTTTCCGACCTCTCTGATGCGGGTCTAAGTGTATACAAGGAAAGTGGTTACCGTCTGAAGGCGGTGATGGCGCCGACCTTGATATTTGACACCGACAATTACCTCCACTTGTTAGCTAATCCAGACCCGTCTGAGTTTGGAGGTGCATCGGGTTCAGGATATCAATCGGACTTCGAATTTGAATTCCGCGGTCATTCCAACGATACCCTTGAGCTTTTGGGTAAAAAGCGCCGTAGCAAATTGCTGCTGGTGAAAGCCACACAGGCCGAACAGGTGGCTTATCTGGATGGGACGTTTAAGGAGCGGATGTTGAGCATGGTGAGTTACCTGACGGAAAATCCGTATCTCTTTATTGAGCCGACGGCTGGAGAACGTGTTCAGATGTCTATCAATACCGGTTCTCGCGAGGTGGCTTTAACCTGGATCGAATCGGGACAGGTGAAGAATGCCAAACAGCCTTTCGCCTTTTCTGTGAATGGGATTCATCTGAAAGATACCTTGAGTTATAACAATACACACATCAAGGAAATTCTATGGGCTGAAGGCTTTGAAGCGAAGACTTTCAGTGGAGCTAGTGAAGAGGTAAATATCTCGCCTGCACCGTTGGTTCCATTGCATATGTTGATGGGTTCTCAGTACTCTGGAATATACTTCCCGCAAACAGCGGTTCCGGGTAGTTCGCCGGGCTTTAATACCATGTGGCAGCAATACGTTCGGGATATCGGTCCGGGAGCACCGGGAAGTTATACTTTCAATTACGGGGATCTGGAAATGATTTTCGACACGATTAATGATCGATTCACACTTAACTTCTTTGTAAGTCAAAACGGTGGATCGAGCGGATGGGTAACCACGTATCCTTATAGCTATACCATCGATGATGAAGGCGTCTATACGCTGACTTTGAATCGTAACGGCATTACAGGACCGCGTTACGATGAAGTGGAAGCTTCTGCCTTTGTAAATAAATTCAACGGTATGAAAATGAAACTGGATTTCCATGTAAGTGGTTCGACCATTTATGGTAAGTTCATTGACGCTAACGATCCGAGCTTCTTCGGAGTTGGTATTCTAAACTAAATAGTTTTTCGTGTGATTGGATTGCACCCTGGTAGCTGACGCTGCCAGGGTTTTTTATGGACGGTATGGTGTTTTGCGCTTTTATGCCGTGTCTTTGCGTTTTTATGCATTATTTATGCATATTTGGTTTATGAAACCAACTTACCTAATTCTATTTCTGGCCATTATCCTTTCAGGATGTGCCACTTCCAAGAATCTTTCTACTTCTGTTCCTGCAAACGCGCAGGCCGTTAAACCAACCGGACCGGTGAGTATCGACCGCGAATTTCGCGCTGCATGGGTGGCTACGGTGGCGAATATCAACTGGCCAAGCAAGCCGGGACTGTCAGTGGAGGTGCAGCAGAAAGAGGCAATCGCTTTACTGGATTCACTGGCGAGTTTAAATTTTAACGCGGTTGTTTTTCAGGTTCGTCCGCAAGCGGATGCTTTGTATGCGAGCGAGCTTGAGCCCTGGTCGTATTATTTAACGGGTGAGCAGGGAAAGGCTCCGGCGCCTTTTTACGATCCGCTTGATTTCTGGATCCGGGAAGCGCATGCGCGTGGAATGGAGTTGCATGCCTGGTTGAATCCGTATCGGGTGCATCATACCAGCAGCGGTAAATTGCCGGCAACTTCGCTGGCCCATAAAATGCCGGAGTCGGTGCATCATCTATCACAAGGTTATTACTGGTTTGATCCGTCGTTAAAAAGTACACAGGATCATTCCCTGGCAGTGGTCATGGATATTGTGAAGCGTTACGATGTCGATGGAATTCATTTTGACGATTATTTTTACCCATACGACTCGTATCATGGTGGTAAAGATTTTCCGGACGACAAGAGCTGGGCAGCCTATCAAAAGTCGGGCGGGAAGCTGTCGAGAGGCGACTGGCGACGGGAGAGTGTGAATACATTTATTGAAGCGGTATACAAAGGCATTAAATCGGAGAAGCGACATGTGAAGTTTGGGCTAAGTCCGTTCGGTATCTGGCGCCCGGGTTACCCTGCATCGATTGCCGGTATGGATCAGTACGAATCGCTCTATGCAGATGCCAAGCTTTGGCTGAATAAAGGATGGGTAGATTATTTTACGCCGCAATTATACTGGCCGATCGGGAGGATTGCACAGAGCTATCCGGTTTTGCTGAACTGGTGGCAACAGGAAAACACCATGCAGCGCCACTTATGGCCGGGAATTAACGTTTCAGGCGTTACGAATACGGAGCGGGGTGCCGACGAAATTGAGAATCAGATTATGATATCGCGTGGAATCACACCGCTGAGCCCCGGTGTAGTGCATTGGAGCATTTCTCCGCTTTTAGCGAAAGATTCGGTGAAGGCTCGTTTACGTGCAGGCGTTTATAAAAAGCAGGTTTTGGTTCCGGAGACGACCTGGCTGGGCGAAAGCAAGTTGAGCGCGCCTTCCCTGCGTTCTGAAGAGCGGGGCGATCAGGTGGGTGTTTTCTGGAATTCGCCGGGAACTGATTCCTTCAAGACGATTGTTTATTATCAGTATGGTTCGGTATGGGAGTACCGGATCTTAGGCGACCAGCGCGCTGATTTATTTTTGAACAAACAAACGGCGAACGGAAAACTTAACCGGGTGGAAGTTGCCTTCGTGGGAAGGAACGCCGATATTGGGAAATCAGCTGTCCTCGTTTTCTGATGAAAAAAATAGCCCATTCTCTTTCGCTGGCGGTTGGTTTATCGCTTGCGACTCTTTGCGGATATGCTCAGGAGCCGATCGTGCCGAAGCGGGCACTTACCCAGGGTGAATTGCCTTTCCTGGAATATGGCCTGGGGAGTGACCGTCTGGGCGGGGCGAAGATGTCGTACCTGGATACTGCAGTAGTACTAAACGTAGTGGACAGTGTCGGTTCGCGATACAAGGTTCGGCTGTCTCAATTTCACCATGCTTACATTCCTAAAACAGCGGTCAACTTTCAGCCTGGCCCAAAGGTTCCGTATTACCTGACCAAATCGTGGCATGTATCGGGGGATGAAAAATATGATTACGTGCGTATCGGGCTGGATGAGCGTTTGCCTTATCAAAGTTTTCAGCAAGTCGATCCATACCGCATTGTGGTGGATATTTATGGTGCAGTCAATAATACGAACTGGATTACGCAGCTAAAGACGGCCCGCGAAGTGAAATCGGTTTCGCACGAGCAAGTGGAAGAGGATGTATTTCGGATAATTATCGATTTAAAGCATAAGCAGCATTGGGGCTATGCACTTTACTACGAAGGGAAGTCGCTGGTGATCCGCGTGAAGCGTCAGCCTGAGCGATTCCGGATAAAGGATTTGAAAATAGCGATCGATGCAGGTCATGGCGGTTCTGCAACGGGTGCTGTGGGCGCTTCGGGTGCCCGCGAAAAAGATTATACGCTCTTATTTGCGCAGGAACTGGATCGCTTACTGAAAAAGAAGGGGGTGCAAACGGTGATGACGCGGACGGAGGATGTGGATGTTTCGATGGCCGAACGCATCGGGCAATTAAAAGAAGAAGACCCGCATGTATTGATCAGCCTGCACATGAATTCCTCGTCGAACAAATCGGTTAGCGGCACCAGCACCTATTATCGTCATCCAGGCTTCCGGCCGCTGACCACGCACATACTTGACCGGATACTGGATTTGGATCTGAAGGAGTTTGGCAACATCGGAAGCTTTAACTTTTCGCTGAGCGGACCTACCGAATATCCGAATTGCCTGGTGGAGGTTGCCTTTATCAGTAATGAAGACGATGAAAAGCGGATTGTTGAACCGGCATTCAGAAAGGATGTAGCAAAGCAGATCTATAAAGGAATAAAGGACTGGCTGAAGACGATGAATTAGCGAACCGGAATAAAACCCATCAAACATTGAAGGAAGAACGTGCGGAATTGCGTTCTTCCTTTTGCGTTTTAGTGCGTTTTGTTACAAACATGGCAATTGAAATGGCGATATATGCCCTTGAATTAACGTTTTTTTAACAAAAACGTGCAAAAGTATGCAGGATCCGGATTTTCTTTTTTAAGTTTGACCCAGATCTATTAAATCCAGTGTTAGCTACTATTAATTAACCTGTTATCTATTAACCATTAATTCTATATTATGAAAAGAAATTTCCTCATTCTGCTTTTCCTTGCGTTATGTTGCATGAATTATACCTATGCGCAGCAACTACAGGTAACCGGGAAAGTATCGGATGACCAGGGAACTGTACCCGGCGTGACGGTGACGGTGATGGGCACCAACACCTCCGTGATGACCAACATCGACGGGGTATTTAGCCTTACAGCTCCCACAGGGGCGGTCCTTCGATTTACCAGTATCGGTTATGCACCTCAAGAGGTGAGAGTGTCTTCCGAGCCCATGAGTATTGTGCTTGAAGCGCAACACAACGCTTTGGAGCAAGTGGTTGTGGTGGGTTACGGAACCCAAAAGAAAGAACATTTAACAGGAGCTATTTCCTCGGTTAACGTGGAGGATGTGATGGGCAGCCGGCCGATTCCGGATGTTGCCCGTGGATTACAGGGTGTTGTGCCCGGTCTTTCCATCCAGGTTCCAAGCGGGGAAGTGGGGTCTGACCCGATAATGAAAATTCGTGGCCAGGTTGCCTCTATTCAAGGATCGAGCAATCCCTTGATCTTAGTGGACAACGTCGAAATCCCGAGCATACAAATGGTGAACCCGAATGATATTGAGTCGATTACGGTGCTGAAAGATGCGGCATCGAGCTCTATTTACGGATCGAAGGCGGCCTTTGGTGTTATCTTGATTACTACCAAGAAAGGTTCGAAAACGGAGACGAACAACGTGGTTTATTCTTCCAACCTGTCGTGGCAGTCACCTTTCAAAGAAATTGATATTGCTGGAGTCGACGGATTGGAATATACCCTCGAAGCGCATGAAAATATGAAAACCAGCGGACCAGCCGGTGGGTTTTGGCGGATAAACCGTGAAAGCTTTGAGCGGATCAAGGAATGGCAGACAAAATACGGCGATGTGATTGGTACACACGACCCGGTGGTTTTTAACCGTGACTGGTATTATGATGGTACGGATAAATACGGTCTCCGAATTTATGATCCGGTAGACGCGCTGATCAAAGACAACGCGTTTTCACAAACCCATAATCTCAGCCTAACGGGCAAAAGAAATGATACCGATTACAGCTTAAGCGTAGGTTTTTTGGGTCAGGAAGGAATGATGAAGCCTGCGAATCACGATGATTTCAAGCGCTTTACATCGAATTTAAGCGTTTCAACAAAGGCGACTGACGCGATCACCATACGCGGTGGGGCCATGTATTCGGATGCAACGAAGCGCTATCCGAACTCGGCGACCGGTTTCTCCGCCGACCCTTGGTTATATCTGTACCGTTGGAGCCGTTTGTTCCCGACGGGTGCACAGGAGCTTGGTGAGGATGTGAGAGATCCATACTTCGACACGAAAAAAGCGCACGATGCCGTGAATCAAAATCGCTACATCAACCTGAATCTGGGGACGACGATCGATTTGGCCAGCAACTGGGATATCAGAGCGGATTATGCATATAGCACGCAACAAAACTCGCAAACTTCATCGATGCCTACCATGCAGGGTGCCCTTCACTGGTATGCGCCGGTGGCATGGAACGACGAAGAAGGAAACCGGGTTTACGTTGATGAAGAGGGTAACGTGACGGATACTGACGGGGTGCCCGGATGGCGTTTCCCGATGTCGGAATTTGTTTCAAAAGAGCAGAGTAATATGTACAAAAACACTTTCTCTTCTCAGCGCCATACTTTCAACGCCTATTCTACCTATAACTTGAATTTGAACGATCAGCACGATTTGAAGTTTATGCTGGGATCAAACATCGTAAGTTATAAATTCGATAGTCACTCGTCGAGACAATATGGATTGATTCGTAACAACGACCCGCAATTTGCATTTGCAGTAGGGAATCAGGAGATTGGTGGAAGCGCCAACTGGGATTCCCAGGTAGGTTTCTTTGGAAGAGCAAACTATGCTTTCCAGGATAAATACCTTTTTGAAGCCAACCTGCGTTACGACGGAACCTCTAAATTCCCGGGGCATCTACAGTGGAGATGGTATCCATCCTTCTCAGGAGGTTGGGTAATGTCGAACGAAGAGTTTATGCAACCCTTGAAGTCCGTGTTAAGCTTTGCGAAGCTTCGTGGATCGTGGGGGCAGATCGGCGACCAGTCAGTTTCGAACAGCCTATATTTATCGACTCTTTCTATCGGCGAAAATACCTGGTTAGGGAGCAATGGAACGCAGTACTTTCAATTGGGACGGCCTAATCCGATTTCTGCAGGAATCACCTGGCAGGATATCCACCATTCTAACGTGGGTGCGGACCTGCGATTCTTCAACAACCGTTTAGGCTTTGTTGTCGAATGGTTCCAACGCGATACCCGGAATATGATTATTGCAGGAGATGCCTTGCCCGCCACCTTTGGCGATAGTGCGCCCCAGGGGAACTATGGGAACCTACGAACACGCGGATGGGAAATTGGCGCTGATTATAGCCACAGTTTTGACAATGGATTGCGCCTTACGGTTAACGCGAATCTATCCGATGCGACAACCATGATCACGCAGAGTGCTGACTGGCAAACGGTTTTGGAGAACCGTTCGATTCATAACACCTTTACCACCGGTAAACGCTATGGCGATATCTACGGATTTGTAACCGACAGACTATATCAGAAGGATGATTTTGTGTATGATGCGGAAGGCAATATTATGCAAACGGTTATTGTACACGAAGGAACGGCTAAACTAACCAATGTCCTGGCTGGAACGAATCCGGTTTATCAAACCTTCTTTGAGGACGGTAACCAAACCATGTTGATTAGTCCGGGTGATGTGAAATTTGTGGATGTAAACGGTGACGGATACATCACAGACGGTTCAAATACCTTTGGTGATATGGGTGACCAAGTGGTTATCGGAAACTCTACCCCGAGATACCAATATGGTTTCCGTTTGGGAGGAGATTTTAAATCGTTCGACCTTTCGGTGTTCTTCCAGGGCGTAGGTAAGAGACAAATCTGGGGATCAGGTCAGTTAGCCATTCCCGGATACTTCGCGAAGGAAGGTGCGATGCCGCAGGCCATTGCGGGCGACTTCTGGAAAGAAGACAGAACCGATGCTTTCTATCCGAGAGCGTGGAACCTAAATGGATCCAATTCTGGTTTTGTGATGAGACCGCAGACGCGTTACCTGTTGGATATGTCATACCTGAAAATCAAGAACATCACTTTCGGGTATACGCTGCCTCCTAACTTGTTACGAAGCGTTGGTTTGTCGAACGCACGTATCTATGTATCACTTGAAAACATGTTCACCTTCGATAATTTAAGAGGTCTTCCGATCGATCCGGAAGCTATTTCCGGAAATTCGCCACTGCGGACGGATGGTAATTACAACCTCGGTCGTACCGGTACATCAAACCCGTCGTTTAAATCAGCCTCTGCAGGTATTCAAATTGGTTTATAATTAAAAAGATAATAAAATGAAAATCAAACATATATTTATAATAGGCCTTGTAACACTCCTTGCAACGGGTTGTACCAAATTTCTGGATCGGCCACCTTTGAGCTCTGAAACGGATGCCACAGCATGGACAGGCGAAGACAATGTGCGCCTTTATGCGAATCAATTTTATCCGACTTTTTTCCCCGGATATGGTACCGGCTTCTCTTCCGGCGCAGTGCCTTTGCTGGGATTTCAGCACAGTGATGATATTGTAATTCTAGGTAACCAAAGCAATTTCACCCGTTCGGTTCCGACTTCCGGAGATTGGAGTTACACCACGGTTCGGGGAATTAATATCATGATTGACCGTCTGGAAAACAGAATGCAGGATCTACTGGAACCGGAGGCTTATGCACACTGGATGGGAATCGGCCGTTTTTTCCGTGCTTTCCGGTATTCTCAATTGGTTACCCAATACGGAGATGTTCCTTACTACGATCATGTTCCAAGTGATTTGGACCTGGATGATCTTTACAAGCCCCGCACGCCAAGGAATGAAGTGATGGATGCGGTGTACGATGATTTGAAGTTTGCTCTGGAAAATGTCCGGACTAATGATGGCGAGCAGAATGTAAACCGCTACATCGTAGCCGGTTTTGCTTCCCGCTTGGCCTTGAATGAGGGAACCTGGCAGAAATATTATTATAAGAATAACGAAAGAGCCAAGAAGTTTCTAGAATTGGCGGTCGAGGCGGCCGATATGGTTATACAGAGCGGTCGGTACGATATTGTAACCGACTACCGCACGCTCTTTACCTCACAAGACTTGAAAGGTAATCGGGACGTGTTGTTATACAGACATTACGATGCGGCTGTGGGTGTTATGCATTCCATCGCTTCGAACAGCAATCTAACGGAATCATTATTGATTGGTCCGTCGACCGACTTAATCAAATCGTTCATTGCGACCGACGGACAAGTTTGGCAAAATTCAAGTGTAGACGATGCGGATGATTTTGAAATTTCTCAATTGATTCAAACCCGCGATTCACGCTTTGAAGCTTCCTTTCACCAAGAACCTAAACGTACGAACAGAGGTTCTCTGCTGTATATCACTAAATTCCTTCCGAGGGATGTGGAAGCCATTGCAGAAGTAGGTGGCAAGCTTCCGGATGAATATATCGGCGCTAAAAACACCACAGATTATCCGGTAATGAGATATGCGGAGGTTTTGCTTAACTGGATTGAAGCAAAAGCGGAGTTGGAAACCATCGGAGGCTCATCGGTAAGTCAGGCGGATATAGAAAGCTCCATCAACAAAATCCGGAACAGACCGCTTGCGCCGCAAGCTGAAAGTCGCGGTGTAGAAAAAACAGCTCCTTTGAGCCTTGCTGCTTTACCGCAAGATCCGGAAAGAGACCCGCAGGTGTCTGCTCTTCTATGGGAAATCAGAAGAGAGCGTAGAATGGAGTTTGCCTTTGAGCATTCTCGTATCGGCGATTTAGAGCGCTGGCATAAACTGGAGTACATGGATACGGACGCAAATCCGGATTTATTGTCGGGTGCCTGGGTAAATTTCCCAGTGCAATTGCCTGAGCTCATTAATAACGACCTTTCGGTCGTATCCCTAGACGGTCAGGTAACTCCTTACAACGGTAACAACCGCAATGAAATGCGCGGATTTTATAGACATAAGTCGAACAGAGGACGTTTACCATTCCTGAATCAGTCGAACGTAAACCCTTACCTGGCCCCTATCAGTCGGAACACCATTAATGAGTATGCGGCCAAAGGGTACGTGCTTGAACAAACGGAAGGCTGGCCTCAAAATTAGTGATCGGCTACTATAGTTTCATTCAATTTAGAACTGACAAATATGAAAACATTATATAAAAACTCACCGTTAAGACTCCTCGTTGTTTTTTTGGGGCTTCTTACTTTTTACTCTTGTTCAGAGGATTTTCCAAAGAACATTGAATCGTCGAATGAAGTGGTGCTGAAATCGATCAAGATTTTAAATGCCGGTGCCGATGGAAATACCGTAGTGGAGGGAACCGTAAACGAACAAACGAAAGCAATTACGTTCCCGCGATTGGACCCGGAAACCGACTTTTCGGCGATCCGTTTTGAAGCAGAAATGTCTCAAGGCGCCACGCTTGATCAGGAGACTTACGAAATTCCTTTCCAGGAAGGCGATGCAGAGAAGACGATTATTATAAAAACGGTGAATAATATGCGCTTCCGTGAGTATATCGTTACCATCCGATTGAGAGTGCCGGTATTCGGGGCTGATTTCGAGAACAGAACAATTTACGACTTTACGACAAATCCATTAGGTAGTCCGGTTTATCCAGCCTATGTCTCTCTTCTAACCAGAGGTTCTGGCTTCGACGGAGAGCATGTGCTGATTGTCACCAGAGCAGCCGGCGGATCGCACTTATTGAGCGTGGAAGATCTTAAAAATAATAACATTGCTCCGATAGCTCTGAACCAGACGGGCGTTTCGCAGGGAACGTTTACGGTGAACACCGGTGCGCAGATTAACGGTCACACCTATATCGCCAACCTTTCCGGCGGAACCGCGGCATCGCCCTTGAAAATCTATCACTGGACGGATCCAAGCGCGGCTCCTGAGGTTATCGCGAGTTTGGATTTATCCACCATCCCCGGTTCCGGTGGTCGCCACGGCGATAATATCTCTGTGAATCTGGACGAAAACGGAAACGGTTTTATGTATTTTGGTGACAATACCGCTTCTCAATCCGTAAAGATTCTACGTTTGAAGGTGACAAACTATACCACCATCTCTGAACCGGTATCCTTCCCGACACCGTTGGCTAATCCAGGTAACTGGGTCAACTTTAATCGGGTGGGCACAAGCAGCGAATACTTGTATACAGGGCATGACGCGCCGATTGCGGTCGTGAATGAAGGTGGAACGGTATCGTATACCATGTCGCGTACTTCCATCCCTGTTCGCGGTCAAGATGCCAGAGTGGCGAATTTCAACGGTGAACGTTATCTGATCATGACCACGGGCGCCCGGGGAGGATCAGATCCGACCGTGCTTATGGTGTACAACATCACCAGAGGGGATACTGTAGCAGAGGCCTTGGCGCTTTTCGAGAGCAGCGGAAACATTAGTCCGGTTTTCGAATATTCGTTAATGGGGTCAGCGAACGCTGCACCGACTACGCAAACAGCCTTTGTTATTAAGAAGGATGCGGAAGGTAACGATGAAACCTTAACAATCTACACGGCTACTACAGATGCGGGATTCGTGTTTATCGATATTCCTAAGAAACAACTGGAAGATTAAGAACCTTCCTTTTAGCTGGCTGAATGTGCTGCATTCAGCCAGCTATTTTTATAAATGTTGGAGAATATATTCTGCAAGGCCGAATAATAAACCGATCGTCACATGAAAAGATTTCCCTTATACCTGATCGTCGTGCTTTTTCTATCGCTGGTACTAAATGCCTGTAAGAAAGACGATAATGGAATTGAACCCAAACCCGAAGAACCACCGCCCGTAGAAGAGGAGGGACTTATGCTCCCGAAAAAGGAAATGCGGGCTGTATGGGTGACCACCGCCTGGGGGCTTGACTGGCCGCAAAGTGTACACGATGCTGCAAGTCAGAAACAACAATATATTAATTACCTTGAAAAATTCAAGGATTTAAACATCAACGCTATCTTCTTTCAGGTGAAAGGCATGGGCGATGCTTTCTACGACTCGTCTTACGAGCCCTGGAGTGTAGCCATCACCGGAACCCGCGGAAAGGATCCCGGCTACGACGTGTTGAAATTTATGATTGACGAGGCTCATGCCAGAGGCATTGAGTTCCATGCGTGGATGAACCCATATCGGATTGCGACCCGCGCGAATGCCGGTACCGCTTATCCTTCCCTTCACCCTTCGGTTAAACGCGAATGGGTGATGGATTTGCCAACCATCCAGATTTATAATCCTGCCCATCCGGAGGTTAGACAGCGTTTGGCGGATATCGTCAAAGAAACCATCACCCGATACGATGTGGACGGTATTCATTTCGATGATTACTTCTATCCGGAAGGACAAACCTTTTCCGACGAGGCCGATTTTGAAAAATATGGTGCTGGAAGCAGCAACATTGGTGATTTCAGGCGCTCTAATGTCGACAAAGCGATACAGGCGGTCCACGACGTGATTGTGGCTACCAAGCCTGGGGTAGTATTTTCGGTATCGCCGGCTCCCGATATTGCTAAAAACTACAATACACTCTATGCCGATTTCAAAAAATGGAATCAGGAGGGATGGATTGATGTGGTAATTCCACAGCTATATCAGGAGGTTGGAAACCAGTTTAACGATTTCCAGTTACGCCTCTCTGCCTGGTCGCAGATTACTTATAAGGCTGCGCTGATGGTGGGCCATGGTTACTACAAATTTGGCGATCCGGCGATGCCGAACGCTTTCCAATCATCGGCGGAATTACAAAAACAGTTCGATCTGACCAGAAGAAATTCAAAAGTGGTTGGAAATGCGATGTATAGTGCTCGCTTCATTCATTTGAACAAGGTAGGAATTACCGATAAGCTGGCTTCGCTTTATGCCGATCCGGCTGTGATGCCTTTCGTCGGCCGGGAAGTGTCGGCTGCTCCGGCAGCGGCGACGAACGTACGGATCGAAAATGGCGACCTAAAATGGAATACAGCCGGCAATGTGAAGTCGGTGGTCTACCATTTCACTGATTTAAAGAAAGAAGGTAAAGTGCTGGCGATCACCTCTGAGAAGAGCTTTGAAGCCACCGCAAAAGGATTCTATGCTGTCGCGACGCTTAATTCAGATAACAAAGAAAGTAAACCATCGGAAGTGGTGGAAAAAAAGTAACTTTTGCAATTATTTCTTTGCCTTACAACCCAATACTATGACACATCGATTTTATTGCCTCATCTTTTTATTCGCGCTTTCATTACAGGCTTGCGGTGCAAACCAGTCGAAGCGTTCCTCCAACCAGGGAAACAATTTGGCGGCGACTGCTGATACCACGTCCGGTAAAATCATCCCCGCAGCCGATCAGTTGGAAGAATACCTTCCTCTTTTGAAAGGTAAGAAGGTAGGACTGATGGGGAATCAGACTTCCGTAGTGGGTGACGAACATTTGGTTGACGTTTTATTGGAGAATAAGGTAGACGTTCGCTTTGCTTTCGCGCCTGAGCACGGCTTTCGTGGAGATATTGAGCGTGGTGAAAAGGTGAGCAACGATGTTGACAGTAAAACGGGTTTACCCCTCTTTACGCTTTATGGAAAGAACGACAAGGCTGATTCCATTGTGAAATCGGTAGATGTAGTCATCTTTGATTTACAGGACGTTGGTGCACGCTTTTATACCTATATCGCTTCGATGCACCGGGTGATGCAGCTGGCTGCCAATCATGGAAAAAAGGTGATTGTACTCGACAGGCCTAATCCCAATGGCGACCAGGTAGATGGTCCGGTTCGTAAGGATGATAAATTTAAAGCGGATATCAGCTACCATAAGATCGCAATGATTCACGGTTTAACGGTGGGTGAGTTGGCTAAGATGATTAATGGAGAAGGATGGCTCGACAACGGCAAACAGGTTGACCTGACGGTTGTCCCGGTGAAAAACTATGATCATACGATGAAATATGAACTTCCGGTAATCCCTTCACCGAGCTTGCCGAATTATACGTCGGTGCGCTTGTATATGTCGCTTTGCCTGTTTGAAGGGACTGATATCAGTGTGGGCAGGGGAACCGACTGGCCGTTTCAGGTGATTGGCTATCCGGATCCTGCGCTTGGCGACTTTACCTTTACGCCCGGCGTACGCCCGGGAATGGCTGCTCATGTAGAGCAACAGGGAAAGCTGTGCTACGGACTGGACCTGCGAAATGTGGATGCCGAAAAAGAGAAGTTCACGCTGAAATATCTGATCGATTTTTATAATAAATCGGGCCTTAAGGAGAAGTTCTTTGCGCGCCCTGCCTTCTTTGATAAGCTGGCCGGTACCGACGAGCTTAGAAAGCAGATTTTGGCCGGTATGACGGAAGAGCAGATTAAAGACTCGTGGAAAGAAGAATTGGCGGCCTATAAAACCATGCGTAAAAAATATTTATTGTATCCTGATTTTGAATAAACATGGTTAAGAATATTCAGTATTTTTTATTTCTGTGGTTCGTATGCGCATTTTCGTTTGTTAATGCGCAGACTTTCAAATTTGCGCACGTGACGGATACGCACATCGGAGGTAACACGGCCGAAGAAGATCTGGAGCGTACGATCGCGGATATCAACAGTAATGAGGAGATTAAATTTGTTATTGTTTCGGGTGATATCACCGAATTCGGCTCGGATGAAGAGCTTTCGCTGGCGAAGCGGCTGCTCGATAAGCTGAAGGTAAATTATTATGTTGTTCCCGGAAACCACGATACCAACTGGTCTGAAAGCGGAGGGGATAGTTTTATTAAGATTTTTGGAGCTGAGACTTTTGAATTTACATTTGAGGGTTTTCAGTTTATAGGGACCAATTCAGGCCCGAATATGCGGATGAGCCCGGGACAGGTACCGCGCGAAAACCTGGTATGGATGGATTCGATCTTCCAGGCGAATGCCGATATGCCACTTATCTTCATCAACCATTACCCGCAAGACGCCGATCTGAATAATTGGTATGAGGTGATTGACCGCCTCAAGACGCGGGATGTGCGCCTGGCGCTTTGCGGACATGGGCACTCCAACCGGCAGATGAATTTTGAAGGGATTCCGGCGATTATGGGACGCTCGAATTTGCGTGCGAAGGACAGCATCGGCGGGTATAATATTGTAAGCATTATCGATGGGGAAGCGGTATACGAAACCCGCCGCCCAGGTCTAGTTACTGAGCCGGTATGGGCGAGGATTCCGCTGGTGGATCACCAGTTTTCCACGGAAACGAAAGCCTGGCCAAGGCCCGACTTCTCGGTGAACGATCGCCAGAAGAACGTGAAGGTTCTCTGGAAGTTTCAGGATGATAGTGACCTGGGAACAGGAATGACGATTTATAAGAACAGCATGATTACCGCGAATACGAAAGGGGAAGTGTATGCCCTCGATCTTTCTGACGGCGGGAAGAAATGGTCGTTTCAGACGGGGGGAAAGGTGTATTCCACTCCTGCTGTGTCAGGGAATTATGTGGTGATCGGATCGGCCGATGGGTTTATTTACGGGCTGGATGCACGGAGCGGCGAAGAGCAATGGAAATTTAAAACAGCCAAGGCTGTTTTGGGGTCGCCGACCATTCAGGACGGAACGGTATTTATCGGTGGATCGGACGGGCATTTCAGAGCGCTGGACCTGAAAAGCGGGAAATTGATTTGGGAGTTTGACAAGGTAAATAACTATATCTCTTCAACGCCGCTATTTTTCGACAATACCCTTTATTTTGGAAGTTGGGGAAATGGCTTTTACGCGCTGGATGCGAAAACAGGCTCCTTAAAGTGGCAGTGGGATAACGGACACAGCAACCGTATGTTCTCTGCGGCAGCAGTGGTTCCGGTGCAGGCTAACGGACGAATATTCATTGTTGCACCCGACCGGTTTATGACTGCCCTGGATGCGAAAACGGGCGCTGTGATTTGGCGTGAAAAGAAAGACAGTATCCGCGTGCGGGAGTCGATCGGACTTTCCGGCGATGGAAAAAAAGTATATGTAAAAACCATGGATGGGGAGGTGTTGGGAATTTCCACTTCTGCAAACTTTATGGACGTGGTATGGAAATCTTCCTTGAAACTTCCTTATGAACTGACGCCTTCTGCCATCATAGAAATGGACGGGACTGTCTTTGTTCCGAACCATAACGGCCTGGTGAGTGCACTGGATGCCAAAACCGGTGCTGTAAGCTGGCAATACAAAATTTCTAATGCAATGATTAATCCTATTACTCCGTTTAAAAAGAATAAGGTTTTACTTAGCTCGATGGACGGAAGTATCTATTGTCTGGGATATCAATAAACTTACATCTGTCAAAATGAAAACTATCGAAATGAATAATACAACTGAAAAAGAATCATACTACAACGATCTGGAGCATATGAGCGTTATTGAGACGCTTAGTAACATTAACAAAGAAGACAAAACTGTTCCTTTGGCCGTTGAAAGATGTATCCCTCAGATTGAGGCGCTTACCAGCGTGATTGTTGAGAAAATGAAATCAGGTGGCCGTTTATTCTATATTGGCGCCGGAACGAGTGGACGA
>DAIRDA010000013.1:0-22065 GCA_036796375.1 Albibacterium sp. | reverse complement strand
TTTCTGCATCAGCCACGACAGGCTATGCCTCTCCGGGCTATCAGAATAGTCAGCGAGACAACAGTCACGCAACAGGCCCTCTGGTTCAACTCAGCAAGCGGACGCTCGATAATTCTAAAAACGAAACCATCTCGGTTCAATTCAATCTGCACGAAGGCGGGAAAATGACTAATATTACCATCTTTTCGTCTGCTGGAAGAAAAATTTTTGAATTAGTTCAAAACCATCGCCTGGGAACCCTCGACCACATCTATTGGGACGGACAGGCAAGGGATCAACGTAAGCTGCCTTCCGGTACTTACTATTTTCATATTGAAATCTACGACTCGAACGGATCTTACCAACAATTCAAAGAGATTTGCTTTATCAACAGCTAAAAGCAATGTGGATACATTATTATTTTCAAAAAGCATATATTTGCGACGATGAAACAAAGTATCCTAATAATCGGCTCCAACGGCCAGATCGGAACCGAACTAGCAAACGCCCTCCGTTCAAAATACGGCTCTGAAAACGTCATTACGAGCGATATTCGCCGACCCGAGCATGTAGAAATCCACGAAAATTTTGAAATCATTGATGTACTGGATCAACCGGCCCTTCAATCCATGTTCGAGAAACACAAGCCTACACAAGTTTACCTTCTTGCTGCATTGCTGTCCGCAACGGGCGAACAGTATCCAAAGAAAGCCTGGGAGTTGAACATGAACGGCTTGCTCTATGTATTGGATCTGGCCGTCGAACATAAGGTCGGCAAAGTTTTCTGGCCTAGCTCAATTGCCGTCTTTGGGCCGAATTCTCCAAAAAATAACACACCTCAGTATTGCGTCATGGACCCCAATACGGTTTACGGATTCAGTAAGCTCGCAGGAGAGCGATGGTGCGAATATTATTTTAATAAATACGGCCTAGACGTTCGAAGCATCCGCTACCCGGGCCTGATTAGCTGGAAAGCCGCACCCGGCGGAGGAACCACCGATTATGCCATTCATATCTTTCATGAAGCGCTAAAAAGCGGTACCTATAAAAGCTTTCTCGCAGAAAACACACGTCTTCCTATGTTGTTCATGGATGATGCCATCCGCGGAACGCTGGAGTTGATGGACGCACCAGCAGAGCGACTCCGCATCCGGTCCAGCTACAATTTAACCGGAACCAGCTTTACTCCTGCTGAATTAGGCGACGAGATTAAGAAGCATCTTCCGGGGTTTAAACTTGACTATGCCGACAGCGACCCCCGCCAAGCCATCGCCGACAGCTGGCCAGGTTCCATTGACGATCAGTTTGCACGCGAAGACTGGAACTGGGAACCGCAGTTCGATCTGGCTGAAATTACTGCTGACATGCTGAAAAACATCCAAACACACTCCATTATATAGAGCTAAATACCTATGGGAAGAGCATTTGAATTCCGAAAAGAAAGAAAATTTAAGCGCTGGGCGAAAATGGCAATTCAATTTACCCGCTTGGGTAAAGAAATTGCGATGGCTGTGAAAGACGCAGGCCCTCATCCGGAAACCAATTCCCGATTACGTACTGCCATCCAGAACGCGAAAGCGGTCAATATGCCTAAAGACCGGATTGAGGCAGCTATCAAACGAGCTTCCGAAAAGGACGCCAACACATACGAAGAACATATTTACGAAGGATATGGGCCGCACGGAGTAGCTGTATTGGTAGAAACTGCAACCGATAATATTAACAGAACAGTAGCAAATGTCCGGTCTTACTTCACGAAATCTGGGGGTTCGCTTGGTAAAACCGGTTCACTCGACTTCATCTTTAACCGAAAATCCATGTTCCGGTTCAAAGCTGAAGAAAACCTCGATCTGGAAGAGTTAGAATTAGAATTAATTGATGGCGGGCTCGAAGAGTTGTATATCGAAGACGATGAAGACGGAAACGATATCGTTGTCGTGCAGACTTCTTTTGAAGACTTCGGCAATATGCAAAAATTACTGGAAGCCAAAGGGCTTGAAGTCATTGCAAAACTTGAGCGTATCACACTCTCTACAAAGGAAATTTCCGAAGAAGACGCTGCTGATGTCTTGAAACTTATCGACAAAATAGAAGAAGACGATGATGTACAGGCCGTGTACCATAATATGGCCTGATTGAAATACTATTGGGCCTCTAGTACTCTCAGTACATTGGCCCCCAGTATTTTCCTGATATCTCCATCCGAATAACCCCGATCGATTAGAGCACTCGTAATATTCGGATAATCCGATACGTCATCAAGCCCTTGCACGGTCGACTCCATTCCGTCAAAATCTCCTCCTAATCCAACGTGATCAACACCTGCAACTTTCACAAGGTAGTCGATCTGATCCATCAAAACCGATAAAGGCGGGCGCAGTTTTTCTTTTGATTCTGTCGAAAGTGCATTGAAACGTCCGTCTCCTGACAGATCATCCCGCTGTTGTTTTTTTGGAACTGTGCTTGCGTAAAGTTTATCACGTTTATTCCCATAATTTTCGTCTAAAAAAGCAGAGTAGAAGTTCACGCAGATCACTCCGCCATTTTTGGCTACTGCCTGAATCTGATCGTCCCGAAGATTGCGCGAAACCGGCGCTATGGTATACGCATTGCTGTGAGAAACGATGACAGGTTTTGAACTTGTTTCGATGGCGTCAAAAAACGTTTGCCTGCCCACATGAGCCAAATCGACCATCATGCCGAGCTCATTCATACGGCGAATCACCCTTTTGCCAAACTCCGTTAGCCCCTTATGTTTAAGGTTTGCTTTTGGATTATTTTCATCCGTTGCTGAAGTCGCCCAATCCGTACTGTTATTCCACGTTAGGGTCAAATACCGAGCTCCCCGTTTGTAGAGGCTGTCAAGATAGTCCATATTACTTTCAATCATATGGCCTCCCTCCACACCAATCAGCGCTGCAATTCTATTGTTCTTCACTGCACGATGAATGTCGGCTGAAGTAGTTGCCAGCGCTATTTTGTCAGGATGATCGTTGATAATCCGCATAAGCGAATCAATCTGGCGATTGGCATAGGCAAATGCCCGCCCTTTCCCGTAGTCATCGCCGCACCATACCGAGAAAAATTGAGCGTCTACGCCCCCTTCAGATAAGCGGGGAAGATCGGTATGACCCTTGGGCACATACCGGCTGATATCTCCGCCTTCCATAATAGTCGTAATCAATACATCGTTGTGCGCATCAATTACGATGGAAGCCCGGTGTAAACTATCGGCAGACTGGCCGCGGGCGACAAGGGGAGTAATAAGAATAAAAAAATAGAGTAAGGAGTTTCGCATACTTAAAAGTACGAAAAACGCCCTACATCCGACGCTTTATACCTGCTCTTTATGCAAGATTTCGCGTTTTTTCAAATTCACTGGCTGGGGAACCTTTACATAATATCCTGTTCCATCGTAAGGGCGTTTTCTTGGATGCGACTGGCAGGTTGGTGAACAACACCCATCCAGCTGCTCACCACAGGCATCACATTGATTGAAGTGCTCGTTGCATTCCGGATTGGCACAGTTGATCATTTTGTTGGTCACGGTCCCGCAATTGAAGCATTTGGCAATAATTTTTGGATTTACCTTATTAACATCCACCGCTACGCGTTTATCAAACACATAGCACTGGCCTTCAAAGTCCTTTCCGTCTACCTCTTTTCCATATTTAATAATACCGCCGTGTAACTGGTATACTTCCGGAAAACCTTCTTTGAGCAACAAAGCTGATGCCTTTTCACATTTAATCCCCCCTGTGCAATAGGTCAAAATTTTCTTGTCTTTAAATTTCGCAAGCTCATTGATTTTCGAGGGAAAGTCCCTGAAGTTTTCGATATCCAGGCGAACCGCGTTCTTGAAATGCCCTAAGTTATGCTCATAATTGGACCGAACATCGAGGATGACCACATCGTCCCGGTCCTTCATCTCCAGGAACTCTTTCGGTTCCAGATGAACGCCAGTTCTTTCAATCGGATTAATTTCTTTCGGATCGCGAAGCCCGGAATGCACAATTTCAGATTTGTACCGGCAATGCATCTTAATAAAGGAAGGCTCTTCTACATCGTCAATTTTAAAATCGATTTTCGCAAATCTCGGATCTGCATGCAAGCTGTCCATATATACCCGACAGGATTCAGTAGTTCCTGAAACGGTACCGTTCAATCCCTCATCGGCGACGATGATTCGTCCTACCAGATTTAACGATTTACAAAACTCCAGGTGCTGGGAAGCAAACTCTTCCGCATTTTCGATAGGGCTGTAGCAATAATACAGCAAGGTTTGGTATTCTTTTCTCTTCATAGCATTGATACCGCTGCAAACGGCGTTTAATGATTTTTTTCGCAAAGATAAATAAATTGCAGTAAATTCACGTTTTCCATCCCGATTATGAAACTCCCCTCACTGCTAACCCTCTGGAACGGATTCCGGAACGTCCTTGTCCGCTTCCCCATCCAAAGTATAATCGTTTTGCTGGCAACCGGTTTATGGCTAGCCACGACCTATGCGCCCAAGGAAAGCAATCAGGAGCCGATGGAGAAAATGATTATTCTCTGTAATCTGGCTTTCACCTTAAGCTTATCTGCCAATCTTTTCTGTGAAAGCAGAAAGTATACGTCGTCAAAATCGCTGATCATTCAAGTCGCAGTCCTATTACCAGCGGCAATGCTATATGTCTTTTTGGAGCCGTTCCGGCTTACAAGCGATACTATACGAATGGTTCTGAGTCTGCTGGCCGGTCATTTGTTCGTCTCTGTTAGTTTCTGGTCAAACCGATTATCGGTATTGCCGTTCTGGCATTTTAATAAAGCGCTTTTCCTTCGCTTTCTAACCGGTATACTCTTTTCCATGATTCTCTATGCAGGGATCTCGATAGCGCTCTTTAGTATCCAAACGCTTTTTGATTACCGATTCCATGGCGACATCTTTTTCAGGCTCTTTATTGTCGTAAGCGTTGGTTTCAACAGCATATTCTTTCTGGCCGGGATACCTGGTCTTCCAGGCGGAGATGTCAGGTCCCCCCTCCTGGAAACATCCTACCCGAAGATCCTGAAAATATTCACCCAATACGTCTTAATACCTTTGTTAACCATTTATTTCGGCATCCTTTTCGTCTATGAATTAAAGATTGCTTTTTCCCTGCAACTCCCCAAAGGCACCGTCTCCTACCTCGTTTTGGGTTATTCAGTTTTTGGGATTCTCTCTTATCTACTTATCTATCCCTTGAAAGACGGAGAGGGAAATGGATGGATCCGTTATTTTTCAAAGCTCTTTTTCTGGCTGATGATTCCCTTGCTGATTTTGCTCTTTATCGCTATCATCGTCCGGGTTGTCGATTATGGACTAACCGAGAAGCGCTACCTTATTTTCGCAACGGCTATCTGGCTCAGCGCGGTTTCGATCTATTTCAGCCTGTGGCGCCACCCCCGACTTGAGTGGATCCCGTTTTCTCTTCTCGTAGTTCTTTTAGTATCTATTGCCGGTCCTCAAAGCGCCTCCAACCTTTCCCGGATGTCGCAGCAAGCCCGGCTAGACAAGGTCCTCAGCTCCAGCGATAAAGGCTCTGAACGCCAAAAGGAATCGATCGTCCGTTACCTGGTCGATTTTCACGGCTTCAGAACTCTGCAGCCTTATACAGAAAGAAATCTGAGTGAAATAGAGGCGGCCATACTACGCGAACCTCAAATCAAAAGATGGCAAGCCAGACAACAAATCCGCGATTCAGCCTTTCACCTCCTGCACGTCGATGCCGGGGATGTACCGAGCCAAATGATTCATGTCAGCTCTCAGGAAAAATTTATAAACCCTGAAGGCTTTAGCTTCGTATACTGGTTGGAATACCCCGGGAATGAAGTAATGAAGGAAGATATTGGGACGATCCGTATAAAGAGTTATCATTCGCAACTGGTCATCACATTCCCGGATCAGGATTCCATCGAGCTCGATCTTACAGACCTAGCCTCCGAAATGCAAAAACGGTATAACGATCCCGCTGAAAAGAAGACGTTTAGACGAAAAGGGGAAAACAGCGACTATTCCGTCCCGCAAGCCTGGCTTACAATAAAAGCAAGCAGTAAACTACACGCTGCAGAACTGCGCCTTCAACAACTTTCATTTTCAGCTGGCGACACTGCCCAGATAGAAAATCAACTGTTTACACGAGGCTTTCTGCTGATAAAATAACTCCCACTCGGAGCGAAACTGGGGGACCGGTTCAGCTCGGTTGGAAGGGAATGCTCGGCCCTTAATAAACAAGCTCCATATAAACAGGCAGGTGGTCAGAAGCATATTGCTCATCAATCACCTGATGTTTCTTCACGCGGAACTTGCTCTCCGGACGAAACATAAGAAAATCAATTTCCCGCGAAGGGTTTACAACAGGGATGGTATATCCACCAGGTATGCTGCTTCGCTTAAAAAAACGATCGAAACCTGCGATTACATCACTTTCAGGCAGCGCATTAAAGTCGCCGCCGAGAATAACGGGCAAGGCTTGCGGCTTCAGGCGGTCGATAATCGCCTCCATTTGGAGCATCCGATTTTCCGCTTTCAAATCAAGATGAGTATTGGCAAATAAGATTTTCTCTCCCTTGCTGGGTTCAACCGTCACCAAAGCAAGCACCCTGGGTTCTCCTCCCGAATTTTTCGCCATCGGTAAGCGAAGACTGTCGGTAGCTACGAAGGGAAACCTGGAAAGAATGCCGATTCCGTATTCTCCCCCTTGATAATCAATGCCCTTAACAAAAAATGAATACATGCCGGTCATTCTCCCCAATTCGCTCGCCTGGTTAACATCTTTTCCCGAACGGAGGGTATGCACATCAACTTCCTGCAAGGCGACCAGGTCGGCACCGCTTTCCTTAATCACCCGTGCAATTGCTTCCAGATCAATGAGGTCGTCGTGTTCCGGCGGATTTGCATGGTGGATATTATAGGTTAACACTTTAAGCACCTTTTCATCGTTCTGCGAAAAAGAAGAAAGAAACAATAATGCAAAACAGGAAAGTACAATTCCGGCGATCTTAATTTTCTTCATATCATATTAATTTTTGATAAGTCCGCCACCATAAATCGGGCAACTCACCTTCAATTGCTGTTTGGTAGTCCTCGTATCGACAGGGAACCATATGGTATCGCTCGTTGACCGACTTCGTATTCGGATAAGGAACCTGCATCCACCACCGATCCGATTTTTTACTTTTAACGAAAACCACCTCATGGTCATCGGCAATAAGGGCCGTCCTATAAATAATATACGACGACTTCGGCTGCAAGGGAAAGTCTTTTTTCCGGCCATAATATCCATCAATCAGGTACCACACCATCTGCGCGAGCAACATGGCGGTTTTTCCACTGCTATCCTGCTCGGGATTAAACTCGTAAAAGCCGATCGACGACAACTTATCACTCATTCCTGCATACCGACAAATCTGACACGCATCTTCTCCATAGAACCCGTTCGGACCGGCATTCTTGTTCCCCGGGGCATCCGATGCACGGATGGCGCCCATATCAAAGCTAATCATATCGGCATTCCGAAGCACAGGTTCCGCCTGGTCGATCTTCCCTGCGAAAGTCCCCAGCCTGTAAACATCGAACAATAGCTTATCGAATACCCGCAAACTTTCCTGATTCACAAAATAAGTCTGATACCCGATATTGCTGAAATTGAACAGGTAATTCGGATCGTGCAGCATAATTTTATTCAGGTATGACTGCGAACTGGTCTCCTTGCCGGTTGCTGCGTCCTCCATCAAATCGAATGCAGGGTCTACAACAACCAGGTCTACGCGCTGTTCCAAATTTTCATAGGCAAGATATTGCCCATACGTCAGGTCCTGACCACCACCAATGATAACCGGCAGAACCCCTCCCTTCACCAGCTCACCAACAACCGTTTTTAGCGCTGAATAGGTGTCATTTATTGAATACCCCTGTAAAATATTTCCCAAATCAGCAATCCGAACAACACAGTCTCCCTGGTGTAACCGATAAAATGCCCTTCTGAATGCATCGCTACCCGCTGCACACCCACGATTATTCACCGCTCCCCTGTCATCCATGACTCCAATAATAGCAATATCGACCTCATCAAGAGCAGGAAACTCCGAATCATAACTGCGGATAAAAGCACCGAACTGGCTGCTGAGAACCGGTTTATCACCTAGAATTTCAGCAAGGTTAACGGGAGTAAAGAAATCGATCAGAGACATCATGCTTTCTAAAATATGCAGTGGTAAACGAGAATATGCCTGCAAATATCCATTTAATAGCTTACTTTTGAAAGTGAATTATCGATTGAATTAAACCAAAAAGTAAGACGTGATATTAGTAACGGGCGGAACCGGCTTTATCGGATCCTTTGTGATCAGGAAATTGCTCGATCAAGGCCGGTCAGTTCTGGCCACCAAACGCTTGAACTCGGCGATTCCCGACATGCTGCAGTACAGACCCAACCTCTACTGGCACGATGCCGATATAACCGATTTCTTTGCCCTCGAGGACCTCTTTGCAAATGTCACCGAAGTATATCATTGCGCAGGTTACGTTTCATTCGACAACGCCGATCATAAGCAACTTATGAAAGTGAATGTGGAGGGCACCATGCACATTGTCAACCTCTGCCTGCAGCGGAAGGCCCGCCTTGTATTTCTCAGTTCAGTGGCTGCCCTTGGAGACGAAAAAGAAAACAGCCCGATTCGTGAATCGTCCAAATGGGAGTGGTCGCGCCAGAAAAGCGCCTACAGCATTTCAAAGTTTGAAGCAGAGCGTGAAGTGTGGCGGGGCATGGCCGAAGGGCTGGATGCCGTCATTCTTAACCCCACCGTGGTCATTGGTCCGGGAAGCCGCTCTTTATCCGCCAGAATTTTTGCACTACTGGAGAAGGGGCTCGAGTACTACCCACCCGGAGGAACTGGTTTGGTTGATGTTGAAGATTTGGCAGCGATTATGATCCAGCTGATGGCAAAAAAAGAAATAAGTGAAACCAATTTCATTGTGAACAGCGTCAATATCTCATATAAGGAACTTTTTGATCAATATTGCAAGCTGATCGATCGGCAACCCCCTTCCAGGCGTGGCAATCGTTTCCTTTTTTCCATCGCGTCGCGCCTGCAGAAACTGTTGTCGGTATTCGGACTTGGCATACCGGGCCTCACGAGCGAGGTCGTTCGAGCATCGTTCAGAAATGTCCGCTACAGCAATCAAAAACTTACAGAGACGCTAAATTTTACCTTTACACCCATAGAAAACAGCCTCAGGGCTATTAGTCATGAAAGTTAATTATATCATTGATTTCGACAGTACCTTCACGCAGGTTGAGGCACTGGATGAACTTGCAAAAATCTCGCTTAAGCATAATCCGGACAGGGAAAAACACCTGGAAGCCATTGAGTCGCTCACGAATCAGGCCATGGAAGGCAAACTTTCATTTCGGGAAAGCCTGACGCGTCGCGTTCAGCTTCTCCATGCGAACCGCGATCACCTGGATATCCTGATCAAAAAACTCAAGAAGAAAGTTTCCGAATCTTTTTCCAGAAACAAAGCATTTTTCAAAGAGAATTCCAGCGACGTACTCATCGTTTCAGGAGGATTTAAAGAATTTATATGTCCGGTGGTTGCTAATTACCATATCGGCCAAGAAAACGTTTATGCGAATACATTTGTATTCGACGAGGACGGCAACATTGTGGGCTTCGACGAAGAAAATCCGCTTTCGGAAGAAAATGGAAAAGTTAAACTTTTGAAGCAGCTTAAACTCGAAGGACAGGTGTTTGGTATCGGCGATGGATATTCCGACTTTCAATTGAAGGAGTCGGGAATGATCGAAAAGTTTTATGCGTTCACCGAAAACATAGAGCGCGAATCCGTATCATCCAAAGCAGACCACATCGCGCCCAACTTCGACGAATTTCTGTATATCAACCAGCTGCCCAGAGCCATTTCATATCCGAAAAATCGCATCAAATGCTTTATCGTAGGCGAGGTTCCCAAGCACGCTTCCCGCTTTTTTGAAAAAGACGGGTTTAATGTGGTTGAGGTTGACAACCTCCGGGAGCAAGATTTGGCTGAGGCAGGCATGATCCTTTTTCAAGACGGATTTTCCTTCGACAACAAGGAAATCGCAATGGCCTCCCGCCTTAAAACAATCGGTTACCTGGGAAACAGCAAAAATAAGATTGATAAAAATGTCTGCCTGCGGCAGGGAATCGTTTTGTTCGACGATAAGAAAAAGAAATGGCGCAATGCTGATTTTATCCCCAAAAGGATGGCCGATTTTATCAATAACGGCGACACAAAAATGAGCCGTAACTTCCCGAACCTGCAAGTGCCATTGATGGATAGCGCCCATCGGCTAATACACATTCATGAAAACGTCCCCGGCATCATGGCCCAGATAAACGGAACCTTTCGCGATCACGGCGTCAATATCTTAGCGCAATTTCTGATGACCAAGAACGGCGTAGGCTATGTTATCACCGACATCAGCAGAAAATACGACAAGCAATTGCTCACCGATTTAAAGGCAGTCGCCCACACAATCAAGTTTCGGGTACTTTATTGAAACGAAAAAAGCTGCTAACAATTAGCAGCTTTTTTTATTCCCGATGTCCGCGTTATTTTAAAAGTTCCGCAAGCCTCGTATGCAGCTCCTCTCCACGTAAGTTTTTTGCGATGATTTTACCGCTTGGGTCGAGCAAATAATTTTGAGGGATCGACCGAACGCCGTATAATACCGCAGCTTCATTTTGCCAGAATTTCAGATCAGACACCTGCGTCCACTCCAGTTTATCGCTTTCAATAGCTTTCAGCCATGCCTCACGAGCCGTTTCACGGTCTAACGAAACACCTAACACAGTAAAATTCTTGTCCTTAAAGGCGTGGTACGCAGCCACCAGATTTGGGTTCTCGTCACGACATGGCGCACACCAGCTTGCCCAGAAATCGATCAACACATATTTTCCTTTGAAGTCTGCCAACGATACCGGTTTTCCATCCGGATCGTTCTGAACAAACACTGGAGCCATCGCCCCTATTTGAACCGTCTTTGATATTTCCAGCAGATTCCGCAGCTCTTTTGCTTCTGCCCGCTCCTGGAGTGAGACAGAAAGACTGTTCAGCAAAGGCTCAATCTTTTCTGCATCGGGCGAAGGCCCGGCAAGTTGGGCAAGGCTGTTCAGACTGATCGCTGAGTTCGGATTCGCTTTTATAAAGTCGACATATATTTTTTCTTTTTCAAGCTGAATGGCTTGGTACTTAGCGTCCATGTTATCCATAAACCCGTCCGCATTCCGCTCGGCCTCCGTTGCCGCTTGAAAACTCTCCATAAAAGCCGCTTCTTGAGCCATTACCTCCCCAAGGCTCTTATTCAATTTCCCCTGATCAGTATTTAAAGGCGTTCCTCCAATAGTCGCTTTCGACAACAAATCCGATCCCTCAACCGTTATCTCGCCCCCTTCCAGAAACAGTCCGACCCGATCCGGATTCGTCAGTTGAGAAAAACCAAGCCCTTCGGTATCCAGGGCTAATATCGCCTGTCCGGGCTGCGACACCTCCCCCTGGAAGGAGAACTTTCCTCCGGAAACCACTGCAGAATCAACTTTTTGGTCACCATCCAGATAAACCAGGTATGCTTTTGCAGGCGCCGATGCGGTCCCGACGTGGCCTTTAATCGTAAACTTCTCCTGACCCATTGCCAAAAAGGGCAAGACCGCCATTATCCCCAGTATCATGTTCTTTCTTTTCATCATATATCGTTTAAAGACTCTCTTTGAAGTCCTGTTTAACAAATTTACTAAATATTTACGCTATTTTATCGCTACCTCGCAAGGCGGTAGAGACTTTCCTGTTTTTTTTGTAAATTGCGTATCAATTTTAAATACAAATATCGTGGAAAAAGTTCATGCAATTGATGTCGAGGAAACAGCGAAATCGCGTATTAACCAGGTAGATTTTAATAACCTGAATTTCGGTAAAATCATGTCCGACCATATGCTCGTCGCTGATTATGAGGATGGCGAGTGGCAGACGGCAAAAATCGTCCCCTACGGCGACCTGCCCATGAGCCCTGCAAGCTCCTGTATTCATTACGGGCAATCCATTTTTGAGGGCATCAAGGCATACAAATTAAAAAGTGGTCAGATCAGCATATTCCGCCCTGATCAAAATCTGGAGCGATTCAATAAATCTGCCGCCAGACTGGCCATGCCGGAAATTCCTGAAGAGATTTTTATCGATGGCATGAGAAAGCTGATCAGTCTGGACAGTCAATGGGTTCCCGCTACTGAAGGCTCCTCCTTATATATCCGGCCATTTATGTTTGCTACAGAGGCAGCGCTTGGCGTACACCCTTCTTCCAGCTACCGATTCATTATCATTACAAGCCCCGTAGGCAGTTACTACTCAAAGCCTATCCGTTTAAAAGTAGAAACACATTATACCCGCGCCGCAGAGGGCGGTGTTGGTTTTTCGAAGAATGCAGGCAATTACGCGCTTTCCCTTTATCCTACAAAGCTCGCTCAGGAGGAAGGATTCGATCAGCTTATCTGGACCGACGCCCGTGAGCATGCCTATATAGAAGAGGCCGGTACAGCCAACCTGATCTTCCGTATTGGCGATACCATTATCACACCTCAACAGGAGACCATCCTTCGCGGCATTACCCGGCTCACCATTATGGAGATTGCCGAAAAATGGGGATTGAAAACCGAGTCGCGCAAAGTATCCGTGAAAGAACTTATCGAGGGAATTAAAGCTGGAATCGTAACGGAAGCCTTCGCTGCGGGAACGGCTGCCACCATCACCCCCATTTCTGAAATCAGTTACGAAGGCACTTTGTACACCCTTCCCGACGTAGAAAACCGTGAATTCTCAAATAAGGTACTTCGTTACCTGAATGACCTTCGCTATGGAATAATCGAAGATGAATTCGGATGGAATCTGATGGTTAATTAAGCGGGCGCTATTCGTCTTTCTTCTTCTCTTTTTTATTGAATACTTCTTTGAAAAACGTGCCAACCTGCTTGGCCGTTTTTTTTGTTTTATCCACTACGTTCTTGGCACCCTCGGCAGTCTTTTTTAGTTGAGCCTCACGCTCTTCATTTACACCGGCGCTCGTTTTGATTCCTTGAAAGATACTTCTCCAAACAAGTTTGAAGAACGAATAATCGTGAGGCCGGGTCATGCGCACATTCGCTTTTATAAATTTACCCGCTGCATCGGGGTTACTCGGGTTTAGAATAAAGCTATTGGCCAGATTAGAAACCAGTTTATCGTCTGCAATTCGACCGCCCTCCAATTTAAGCATGTTAATTTTCATAGCATGGTAGCGAAAATCAACAGCACCGACTGTTCTGCGCTTGTTTCCTTTGAAATTGAAAGCAAGACTGCGGATGGCGGCCGACTCAATTTCCACCAACGCCAAAGGGCGTAATACCGTATTCAGGCGCTTTCCGTTTAAACTGCCCAGCTTCCCGCGATACTGAAAGTCACCCTCGTCCGACAACATATCGAACACAAACCTGGCTTCCAGTGTCGCCGCGTTCATAAAGCGGCTATCGATGTCCACCTGTAAAAAACGATCTTTGCGCATCCGAAGCGAATCATTGGTCACATTGCGTAAACGCACCCGCGATCGATTGAAGGTGATCCGGCCAGGCAGCCTTGTATTTTTGCTGAGCTCTTCGTAAGCCACATCTACCCGGGCGAGTTCAACGCTATCGATCTGAATATTGCGCGCGAAGCTCTTTAAATGATCGTGAGGGTCTTTTAGCTCCCGCTTCGACGGCCGCTTCTTAACCTTTGCTGAGCCCGCATCCCTGTAAACCTCCACAAAACCTTTCGAGATCCGCAAGTGCCCTGCACGGAATCGCTGACTCTTTAACAATTCCCTGATATCGATCTCTGCCAGCGACAAAGAGTCAAAAGCTAAGTCGATCCGTTCGGCTGCACCGGAGCTGCTAAAGTCTTTTTTACTTTTGCGCGGTTTCAGGGCAATCCGGTTAACCGTTAACGATCGCTCTGACGTTGAAAATGCAATCCCTTTCAAGTCGACATAATACAAACTATCCGCTGTTGCAATTTGATACCCGTCCATCCGGAATTGAATTCCCTGCGTATAATAAAGGCGGGCACTGTCTTGCCGCGATAAGGAATCGATAAGCACATCATCGATTGCGATATTGATATTTCGTAAATCCGTTTGCCGGGCATTCGAGTCCGAACGATTTTCGAAAGCATAACTCAGGTCGTTGATATTCAGTTGGCTTACCCTGATTTCATTTAAATAGCCCGAGATCTGCTGATACAGCGTCTTCGTCGCTTTCACCTGCGTGGTATCCTGAAAAACGTCTTCGCTGATTACCGAAACCGAAGCGCTCTCTATTGTTAATTCGTCGATGTTTAATTTCCGTGATTGATAGAGCCTCTTCGGATGAAAATTACGAATGTTGATGGCCTTAATTGCTATCCTGTAACGGTTATCAGGTGCCCGGCTCTCCCTTTTCAAACGCTCGTAAACCTGCGAGTCGGCTACCAGATGCACATTGGTAAGGTACGCACTTCCGTTGTGCCAGCTAAAGTCGAAGTCATCGTAGCTGAGGCGGTAAAGACTATCGGTCGAACTTGCAACAAGACTTTGCAGCCGATCATTTACAATCGGTTTCCAGTGTTTGCTCAAATACCAGGACCCGGCAAACGCCAGCACTAGTAAAAAAAGAACAATTCCAATCAACACTTTCCAGCGAGTTCTCATAAGTTTTCTATAAATCCGGAATACCAAGATTATCCTTGATACCGGTGAAAATGCTTTTCCACATCAAGTTAAAAAAGGAACGATCCTGGGCGTGCTCATATATAACATTTGCGCGAAGAGGCGCCTCTCCGTCTTTCCGCGGATTGCTATTCTTTACAACGAATGTATTGGCCAGAAAGGAAAGAAAACCTTTCTTTTTCAGAACAGCACCATCTTTCTTTAGAAGATTCACCTTCAGGTCAGAATACAGCATCTGTACATTGGCCGTCGATCCGAAACGATTCGCCTTTACTGAAAAAGTAAGTTTTTGTATCTTCCCGCTTTCAACTCTGGCCAGGGCCAGCGGCTCCAGCAGCTGGTTGAAAAGTCGCGCATCAGAACCGCCAAGCGTTCCGGAATAATGAAAAGCTCCGTCTTTATCGGGAAGCAGAAAATCAATGGAAACATTTAAGGGAACCTTCCCCATAAAGTTGGTCTTAAACGCAGATTTCGCCCAGGGATCCGCTTTCCACTGCGCGCTGTCGTTGCTTATATTGGTTATTGAGCCATACAATTGTGTAAAAAAAACGGTTCCAGGCTTGCCCGAATCCGGATTCAGCTCTTTGTAGTATACCGCCAGATTCTTCAGTAATAAAGAGTCTACCACAACCGGTAAATCGAGCCTTTTAAGGGCAAGGTGCGGGAAGTTTTTCGTGGCAATGCCTCCTCCCGGCGGAAGCGTTTTATTATTAAAAATTCTCAATTCAGCATCCTCCAGGGAAAGTCCCGAGACCTTTAGCTTGCCGGTAGATTCTAACGACTTAAAATCGATGCCATTGGCAGCAATCTTTGCAAATACAAAATTATACCGGTCGCCCTGCTTGCCCAGCCGCCTGGAGAACTCGATTTCGGGGTATTTTGGAATTACTTTAAAATCGGTCACTGAAAGTTCACCCGTCTTTGCGGAGGCCTTAACAGCTGCCATGTTGAGATCGTACATTCCATCGGCTGACACGAAGTTCACCTTCCTGCTATCGATTTGGATATCCTTACAAAACCAGAAACGGCTGCTATCCTGGTGGCTAAGTGAATCGAGTGCCACCGATTCAAATGCGAACGTCAGGCCGGTCCACTGTCCGCCCCGCAGCGTGCTGTCACCCTTTTGCTGCTGAACGTAGGACAGTTCATTGATCCGAACAACGCCCATCCTGGCACCCTTTAAAAATTCAGGCAACCGGCTATAAATTGCTTTCTTCTCCGCGGTATCAACCCGTACGGTATCTAACATATCCATCAACACAATTTCCGGTTGATCGACCGTAAGGCTGGAGGCGTTTAAGTTCGACCCAAAAATCAATTTCAGAACGTTGATACCCGACAGGCGGATCTTTGAGCTTTTCAGGTCGATCAGCGTTGCGGGCGCCTCAGGTCCTTCAATGGCGTTGTAGACCGCTGTATCTGGAATCAAATGAACCTGTTCGATATCGACTGAACCGGCCAGCAAACTTACGTCCATGTCGGCAAATTCGATCCGGTACAAACGATCACTTGATGAATAAATACGATTTTTAAGCGTTTCCGGTAATTTGTTTTGAAGGATCACTCCACCAATAAAAAGAAGCAGTAACAGGACGGCGATGACGGAGCCTGCCCAAATAAATATTTTTTTCCAGTTGATGTTTTGCGCAGTATTTTTTTGTGGCATGAAGGGTCGCTTTCGCTTACTAACACAAAATAGGCGAAATAGTTCCTTAAATCGTAGCACGGTCGGATAAACAATAGCATGACAATCTGTCATTATTCTAATTTTTTTCTATCTTTGCTATTTGAATACCCATATAATGTTAGAATCCATACTCCCATCAAAAGCACACGACGAATCTCGTCAGGGTGAGGCTCTCGTGATTGAAAGCAAGGGCCCGCTTGTTTCGAATAAGAGACTCTATATCGAGAGCTACGGGTGCCAGATGAATTTTGCCGACAGCGAAATCGTCGCCTCCATATTACTGGATAACGGTTTTGAAACCACCGGAACCTTCGACGATGCCGATGTGATTTTTATAAACACCTGTTCCATTCGCGAAAACGCTGAGCAACGTGTAAGAAAGCGATTGACCGATTTTAAAAGCGCCAAAAGCCGAAAACCCGAAATGATTGTCGGTGTGCTCGGATGCATGGCCGAACGCCTGAAAGCGAAGTTTCTGGATGAAGAAAAACTAGTAGACCTGGTGGTGGGCCCCGATGCCTATCGCGACCTTCCCAATCTGATTGAGCAGGTAGAAGCTGGTTCCCGTTCGGTAAACGTGCTGCTCTCCCGGGAAGAGACCTATGCCGATATCAGCCCTGTGCGCCTGAACTCAAACGGCGTTACTGCCTTTATCTCCATTATGCGCGGATGCGACAATATGTGTTCTTTTTGTGTGGTCCCTTTTACTCGGGGCAGAGAACGAAGCCGAAGCCCGCATTCCATCGTACAAGAGGCGCACGACCTCTATCGTGCGGGCTACAGAGAGGTTACCTTGCTTGGCCAAAATGTCGACTCTTATAAATTCGCGACCGGTGAAAAACAAGTGAGCTTCGCAAATCTGCTTGCCGAAGTAGCGGAAGTCAATCCACAGCTACGGGTGCGGTTTTCAACATCGCATCCGAAAGACCTGAACGATGACGTCTTACACACGATGGCCGCCTATCCGAATATATGCAAACACATCCATCTTCCCGTTCAATCCGGAAACACGCGGGTGCTGGATTTGATGAACCGTACCTACACACGCGAGTGGTATTTAGAGCGGATCGCTGCTATCAGACGGATCATACCGAGTTGCAGCATTTCGACCGATATCATCGCGGGTTTTTGCAGCGAGACGGAAGAGGAGCATCAGGAAACATTATCGATGATGGATTTAGTTCAATACGATTTTGCGTATATGTTTACTTATTCGGAGCGTCCAGGCACTCCTGCAGCCAAGCGCCTGGTGGATGATGTCCCCGAAGACATTAAAAAACGCCGTTTAACCGAAATTGTAGCCAAGCAGCGGACGCATGGCCTGATCAGCCTCGAGAAACAAGTGGGAAAAATACACCTTGTATTGATCGAGGGGTATTCCAAACGATCCGATAAAGATTACTGCGGCCGCACCGAGCAGAATTCGATGGTGGTGTTCCCTGCAGATTCCTCGTATAAAATTGGTGATTATGTAAATGTACTGGGCGAAAGCTGCACGTCGGCTACACTTATTGGTAAAATAATCTAGAAGAAATGGATATTCAGGATATAAAGAACAGGTTCGGCATTATCGGCAATTCCCCGCTGCTGAACCGTGCTATAACGGTAGCGCAGCAAGTTGCGCCAACCGATATCTCGGTATTGATAACCGGTGAAAGCGGTAGTGGTAAAGAAGTATTCTCACACATCATTCATCAGCTTAGCGCCAGAAAGCACGGACCTTTTATTGCTGTCAACTGTGGAGCTATCCCCGAAGGCACCATCGATTCAGAGCTTTTCGGACACGAAAAGGGCTCTTTTACCGGTGCCCATGAAGCGAGGAAAGGCTATTTCGAAGTGGTAAACGGTGGCACCATCTTTCTGGATGAGGTGGCTGAGTTGCCTGTTGGCACCCAGGCACGACTTCTCCGCGTGCTGGAAACAGGCGAGTATATCCGCGTGGGTTCATCAAAGGTTCAGAAGACCGACGTTCGGGTAGTAGCGGCAACGAATGTTGATGTTTACAAGGCCGTTGAAAACGGAAAGTTTCGGGAAGATCTCTACTACCGTCTGAATACGGTTCCCCTGCGGATACCCTCGCTTCAGGAGCGGAAAGAGGATATCAATTTGATTTTCAGAAAATTCATAGCCGACTTTACCGATAAATACCGCAGTCCCACTATCCAGCTTACCGACGATGCCCAGCAAATTCTGAGTGAATATAGCTGGCCGGGGAACGTGAGGCAACTGAAAAATATTGCCGAACAGATTGCTGTCCTGGAAAAGGATCGCACGGTTAACGGACACACGATCTTGAGTTATCTTCCTAAAGAAGGAAAAAGCTCCGTACCGATGCGTCTTTCGCAGGATAAATCGGACGATTTTTCTGAACGCGACCTGTTGTACAAAGTTCTCTTCGATATGAAAAAAGATATGGTCGAACTCAAGAAATTGGTTTTAGGCATTGTCAATAAAGGAGTGAGCGCCGCAACAATCGATGAGCATTCGCCTTATATCAATCAACTTTATCGCGAGATCGACCAAGCGCCTTCCGATTTTCCGAGTGCCCCGACGCTGACGATCCGCCAACCTCAGGCCGACGATCGCGACGAAATGAATATCACGGAAGATGCCGAAGAGATTGAAGAGTCACTCTCACTGGTAGATAAAGAGTCTGATCTGATCAAAAAAGCACTCAAGAAGCATAAAGGAAAACGAAAGCTGGCCGCCAGGGAACTTGGCATTTCCGAGCGGACACTTTACAGAAAAATAAAAGATCTAAATTTAAATTGATGTTTAATCAACTTAAGCAAAAGCTGCACATCGCGTTCTTTCTGCTGTTAACCATGAGCGCCAACCTGTCTTGTGGTATTTATAGCTTCACGGGCGCCTCCATTCCGGACGAACTGCAGACCGTTACGGTCGATATCTTCGAAAATAACGCACCCTTGGTTGTTGCGTACCTGAGTCAGGATTTTACCGAGGCGTTAAAGAACCGGATCAGGAATCAAAGCCGGTTAAGTGTGGCCCGCACCGATGGCGACGCTACTTTCGAAGGGCGCATTACTGGCTACTCCATCAATCCGACCGCGGTACAGGGAAACGACCGTGCTGGTCTTAACCGACTGACCATCACCGTAGCAGTGAAATACACCAACAAGTTTAACGAAAAGCAAAATTTTGAAGCCTCCTTTAGTCGCTTTCAGGATTTTTCAACGGCCAATGGCCCCATCCAAAGTCAGGAACAGCAGTTGATCAAACAAATCAACGACATGCTGACCGAAGATATTTTCAACAGAGCATTTGCTAACTGGTAAACCTATATAACACGTGGAATTAAGTAATAAACGCGAACGCTTCTATCATGTTCTTGCCGACCCCGACGGGGCCGAACTCAGCACGGTGGAAGATCTTTGCAGAGATTTCCCTTATCTGGAGTTACTTTGGTCGATACGCGCCCGCCTTTGTTACCTCCACAACCTGGGCAATGCGAAAGAAGCCTATCAAAAAGCAGTGGTTTTTAGTGATGACCCGGAAGCCTTGCGTCGCTTTGTGTTTAAAGCATTAACCCAGCCGGCCCCCTCTGCTACCCCTGAAAAGCTGGCGTCGGAAGAAACCGAGGAACCGGTAGAAGAAGGTCTACAGCTCCATAATCCAGCTGATAAGAATAAAGACGACGCGACACCCAGTCGCTATCTCGACGACTGGATGCCCTATTCCTATGTGTGGTGGTTGCAGAAGACCCGGATGGAATACGCCGATACCTACCAGCCGTATAGCTCGGCAAGTCCGTCGGGTCAGCCCGACCCGGCCACAAACCCGCTCGATCAGCAGATCCGCGAGCATATCTTTAACCTCCAGGATCCGGAGCAAAAGTTAAGCGAGCAGTTCGGGGGTAAGGCCAAACCCTTTCAGGTCCCGCGCAAGGAAGATCCGATTATTGAAAAATTCATTAAAGAGGAGCCACAAATCAAACCCCCATCGGCTGAAAAAATCGATGTAGAGAATAAGGCCCGCCGAAGCGCGGAAGACAACTCCGGATTTGTCTCCGAAACACTGGCAAAAATTTACAGTGAGCAGGGACTATATCATAAAGCCATAGAAACTTATAAAAAATTAAGTTTGAAATATCCCGAAAAAAGTGTTTATTTTGCCGGACTTATTGAACAACTGAATCAGAAATTAAATTAATCATACAAAATGTTTTACCTATTCATCACCCTTATCATCATAGCCAGTGTACTTCTTGTGTTTCTGGTTCTTATCCAAAACCCGAAAGGCGGAGGTTTAAATTCAAACTTTGCCGGCTCCAACAACCTGATGGGTGTGAAAAGAACCGGCGATATCCTGGAAAAAGGAACCTGGATTATTATTGTTTCCATTATGGTGTTTTCATTGTTGATCAATGCTACGCTACCGACAGGGGGAGTTTCCTCAGGTTCCGGATTAGGCGATCAGATTCAACCAACCAGTGTACCAACGAGCACGCCTGCTCCTACATTGAACCCACCGGCAACAAATACAACGCCGCAAAACGATACGGCACAATAGTGTCCGAAGACTAACAGAAAGGGATGAGCGATCATCCCTTTTTTTATGCCCTTATATTACTGTCATTATTGCACATCTCTGCCACCCATCCCTGACCCACGAGTTCCATTATGCAAAATAAGTGAAAAATTGGCAAGAAAAACGCTCTAAAACGAATTGGCATAATTACTGACCACTAACGATTAAAGTATCAAACATTAAATTTTTAATAGAATAATTATGGCATTAAACATTAAACCTATCGGAGACAGAGTGGTGGTAGAAGCCGCTCCTGCAGAAGAAAAAACCGCTTCAGGAATTTATATTCCAGATACTGCGAAAGAAAAACCTCAACGTGGATCTGTGGTTGCTGTAGGCGATGGAAAAGTTGACGAACCATTAACTGTAAAAGTTGGTGATGAAGTACTTTATGGTAAATACGCAGGTACTGAAATCACTTATGAAGGAAAAGAATATTTGATTATGCGCGAGAGTGATATCTACGCAATTTTATAATCAGTCTTTCCACCGAATCGGATAATTGAATTGATAAACCCATCGTTTGAAATTTTCAAACAAGATTATTAAATAAAATACAATGGCTAAAGAAGTAAAATATAATATTGATGCCCGTGATGCGCTGAAAAGAGGTGTTGATACCTTGGCGAATGCAGTAAAAGTAACCTTAGGCCCAAAAGGTCGTAATGTTATTATCGAGAAAAAATTCGGATCTCCTGCGATTACCAAAGACGGAGTTACGGTTGCGAAAGAAATTGACCTGAAAGACCCGATGGAAAACATGGGTGCCCAGATGGTGAAAGAAGTAGCTTCCAAAACAGCTGATCAGGCGGGTGATGGTACTACAACAGCAACCGTGTTGGCCCAGGCAATCATTACTGCCGGAATTAAAAACGTAGCCGCTGGTGCAAACCCGATGGATCTGAAACGCGGAATTGATAAGGCAGTTGCATCGGTTGTAAGCAACCTTAAATCGCAGTCTCAAACTGTCGGAGAAGACAATAATAAAATTAAGCAGGTAGCTTCCATTTCTGCAAATAACGACGAAGTCATCGGTTCATTGATTGCTGAAGCAATGACGAAAGTTGGAAAAGATGGTGT
>DAIRDA010000012.1:13298-27028 GCA_036796375.1 Albibacterium sp. | reverse complement strand
ATTCGGCAAGATGGGCAGCGTGGGTTCCGATATCCCCCATCGCACCGCTTTTACCTGATTTCTTCGGGTCGGTCCTCCAGGCGGCCCCGGCGTTTCCTTCGCGTTCGCTCAAACGACTTAGCCAACCTTGCGGATATTCAACAATCACTTTTCGGACTTTCCCGAGTTCACCGTTGCGAACCATTGCTTTGGCCTGCTTAACCATCGGATACCCGCTATACGTATGTGTCAGGGCAAGCGTCAGCCCGGTTCTTTCTACAATACTCTTCAGCTCAATTGCTTCCTCGAGCGAGAAAGTCATGGGTTTTTCAATGACCACGTTAAACCCATTTTCAAGGGCCATGCGTGCGGGGTCAAAATGGATAAAGTTTGGCGTTACGATGGTTAGAAAATCCATCCGCACGTCTTCAGGAAGTTGACTTTCTTTTTCAATCATCTCCTGATAGGATTGGTAAACCCTGTCGGGCGCTATAAAAAGTGCTTCGCCGGATTCCTTGCTGATCTGAGGATCGATACTAAAGGCGCCGCATACAAGTTCTACAAGGCCATCCATATTTGCAGCAATGCGGTGAACGGCGCCGATAAACGCGTCTTTTCCGCCGCCGACCATTCCCATCCGTAATTTTCGTTTCATAGTTTTGATATTTTTAAGCTAAATATAGAAATTCTTTTGAAGAAAGCAGATTAAATCGTCGGGTTAAAGGCCTTAACCATCTTCAGGCTACCAGTATTTTCCACCGCATAATAGGACTCTTTTTCAGACGGGGATAGTTTGTCGTATTCCCTTTCACTGATGCGCAGGTAACTGCTGCGGCATACCCAGAATTGCTGAGGGACGGTTTCACCGATCAGCGCAAAACCCATTTGACGGAATTTTTCCCCGTCAGACCAATCCTTGTCCACATAGGTCATGATATCGTCGGGGCGGAATTCTCTGACGAAGAAGGCCATCAGGCGGGTGAAAGCGCCGATCACGACCGTTCCTTGCCTGGAGCAAAACCGCAGACATTCGAACGAGCGATACCCCTGGGTATGCCGCATGAGCCTACCACCGCTAAACACCATTAAGGCGACCAGGTCGCCGTCGATAAACAGGCCGTAGCGGTACTTTCCGGCGACTGCCTGCTGCAGGTGATGCTCTTGCTGAAACTCGACCGCCCGTTTCTTATCGACGCGGGCAATCACCCCCTTCCTTGCATAGAGCCGCTCTCCCTGTCCGACCCGTACTTTGAGTCGGTTCTCTACAAGACGCCGGTTTCTCAACCAGACATCGTGGTCGAGGTGAATTAACTTTTCTGGTAACGCAGGAAGGACCGTTTTCTGTGCGCCGGCCAGGTAATAAATCAGGCTGAGCTCTTTGGGCAGAACAGAAAACAGGTAACTGGTGGCACTTAGCCGCTCAGCAGGAGCTCTTTCTCCTGTAAGCTGTTCGACTATCTCGGCAAGCGCTGCCAATTCCTTTGTACTTTTAACCATAATGCCCACCGAGATTATAATATTAATTTATTGTAATTATCTTTAGGCCAGCCTAACAAATACAAAAATGCACAATTCAAAGCTCTTTTCCGTTTTTTCACTACTTCTGACCTTTAGTTTTTTTGCCTGCGCGCAAGATAATGCCGAGCAGGTCTTAACCAGCCAGAACAGAATCCTGGGCTCTACCGTTGTATTGAATAATTCATCGTCGTTGATCCCGTTAAGCAAATTGGGAGAGCGAAGAATTGCCGTTGCATACGGAACACCCGCTTTTGACAGTTTGCTGAACCGCTATGCAAAGGTCGAATATTTAACACCAGATCGCTTCAATAACCCAAAAGAATTGGAGGAATTTAACACCTTGATTATTCAGGTGAACGATGCCCTGTTGCTGAACCCCGACTTTATCAGTCGCCTGACGAAAATTTCTGAAAAGGAAGATTTGATTGTCGCAGGCTTTGGCGATTTATCTGGCCTGCAAAAACTTGAAAGTTTGAAGAGCCCTATCATATGGAGCGAAGACACGAGCCGACAGGCGAGAATGCTAAGCGCTGAGATCATTTTTGGCGGGGTGGCCGCTTCCGGAAAGCTTTCTTCGACAGTTTCCCCTGCTTTTTCCCAGGATGATGGGTACCATACGCAGCAAACGAGGCTGCGATATGGCATACCCGAAGCGGTTGGCATTGACGGAAAAGATTTGACCAAAAAGATTGATGTCATTGCCGCTGAGATGATATCGGGAAAGGCGGCGCCCGGTGCCGTGGTGATGATTGTGAAAGACAACCAGGTAATTTTTGAAAAGGCTTATGGGAATCATTATTACGACAGGGAAGAGCCGACCCGTGCGGATGATATTTTCGATATGGCATCGATCAGTAAGATTGCATCGACCACGCTGGCGGTCATGCGACTGGATGAGAAAAATAAGATCAGTCTGGACCAGACGATGGGCCACTACATAAAGGAAGCCCGAAAAACCAATAAAAAGGATATAAAACTGCGGGATGTGATGCTCCATCAGGCCGGGTTTATTCCCTTTATTCCTTTTTACCGCGACCTGAAGCCGGGCGACTTCCGAAGCGATTCATCGGCTGCCTTCCCGGTGAAAGTGGCTGAAAATTACTTCCTTCGAAAGAACTATTTTGAAGAAGTGATGTGGCCTCAAATGCTTCAATCTCCAGTAAAACCTGTGGGCAATTATGTTTATAGCGATATAAGCATGTATGTTATGCAAAAGGTTGTGGAAAATATGACGGGCAAATCGCTCGACCGGTATGTGAAAGAGGAATTTTACAATCCATTGGGCATGTACTCGACGGGTTACAATGCATGGAAATACTTTCCGCGCAACCGCATTGTGCCGACCGAGCTCGATAAAACTTTCAGAAATTCTCAGCTGATTGGCTATGTTCATGATCAGGGTGCAGCCATGGCAAACGGGGTGGCCGGCCATGCGGGACTGTTCTCGACCGCAGGAGACCTGGCCATTTATGGCCAAATGCTACTTAACAAAGGAACGTACGGTGGCGAGACTTACTTCCAACCCGAAACGGTGGAAAAGTACACACGACAGCATAGTGATAAAAGCAGACGAGGCCTTGGATTTGACCGCTGGGATCCGGATATGAAGAATGAATATCCTTCGAAACTGGCATCGCCAGCCACTTTCGGCCATACCGGATATACCGGAACGGCGATCTGGATGGATCCTCAGGAAAACCTGATTTACATTTTCCTATCGAACCGCGTACAGCCCGATGTGAGTCCATTTCTTTCGAAGTTGGAAATCCGCGCCCGCATTCTGGATACAATTTACGAGGCAATCCCAAAAAAATAGCGGAACTTTGCATAAAATAATATCCATGAAAATAGGAATCGTTTGTTATCCGACATTCGGCGGAAGCGGTGTAGTAGCTACGGAACTGGGAAAAGCCCTTGCTGCAAATGGGCATCAGGTTCATTTTATAACCTATAATCAGCCGGCAAGGCTCGACTTCTTCTCGGCAAATTTGTTTTACCACGAAGTTAGTATTTCAAAATACCCTTTATTTGACTTCCCCCCTTATGAACTGGCGCTGGCAAGCAAACTGGTAGATGTGGTCCGTTTCGAAAAGCTCGACCTTCTTCATGTTCATTATGCCATTCCACATGCGTCGGCCGCCTACATGGCAAAACAAATTCTGGCCACCTACGATATCAATATCCCGGTGATCACCACGCTGCACGGAACCGATATTACGTTGGTGGGTAAAGACCCCAGCTATAACCCGGTGGTGACCTTTTCCATTAATCAGTCGGACGGCGTAACGGCGGTTTCAGAAGACCTGAAAAAGGATACGCTCAGCCATTTTGATATCAGGCGGGAAATTCGCGTGATCCCAAATTTTATTGATTTGAACCGTTTCAGCCTTAAACCCCGAGAACACTTTAAAAAAGCCATTGCCCCGGGCGACGAACGGGTGATTGTTCATACTTCCAATTTTCGAAAGGTAAAAAGAACTCAGGATGTTATTAAAGTATTCAAGCGTATAAAGGAGGTTATTCCATCGAAACTACTCATGGTAGGCGATGGCCCGGAGCGTGCTAATAACGAATTGCTTTGTAGAAAACTGGGCATATGCGACGACGTACGTTTTTTAGGGAAGCAGGACGCTGTGGAGGAGATTCTCTCGGTGTCGGACTTGTTTCTGATGCCTTCCGAGTCGGAAAGTTTCGGACTGGCCGCTTTGGAGGCTATGGCCTGTAAGGTGCCTGTGGTGGCAACACGCGTTGGAGGAATTCCTGAGCTGGTAGAAGATAAAGTGAGCGGATTCCTGAGCAAAGTAGGCGACATTGAGGACATGGCAAAGAATGCGCTCTATATTTTAGAAGATTGCGAGCGGCTTGCCAGCTTCAAATCGGCTGCGTTGGAAAGGGCAAAAACTTTCGAGCTGTCGTTGATCTTGCCCTTGTATGAAAGTTATTACGAGGAAGTAATTCTGAACGCGGGCGTTAAGGTTTAACGCATCAGCAGGCAAACGGGTTGGCTAACAGCAATTCTCTTCCCAGTATCGATTAACTTCCCGTCCTGCAGATTGCGCTCAAATACCACGATTTCATTCGATTTCTGATTGGCGACCAACAGATATTTCCCGCTGGGTGTAATAACGAAGTTGCGGGGTCCCTCACCCTTGACTGATGTTTTTCCTGCTTCTTTTAATCGACCGGTCTCCTGATTGACCGAGAATACAGTAAGTTCGTTGGCCGTACCACGGTTGGAGGCATAAAGAAACTTCCCGTCGGGTGAGAAGTGTATATCGGCAGCCCCTTCCTTTGCTTCCGCCTCCTGTGGCAATAAGCTCATTTCTTCGAGCAGGTTCATCTCACCATCGTGAAATGAATACACCAATACACTGGACGTGAGTTCGGCAATGGTGTACACAAAGCGGCCGTCGGGTGAGAAACTGATATGGCGCGGTCCGCGACCCGACGGCGTTGAAACGATCGTGGCTTGCTCCTCATCCAGGGGTTGTGGTTTTTCAGGACGGAACGGATAAACCGTAATCCGATCAGCGCCGAGATCCTGAACGAGCAGGAAACGCTCGTCGGGGCTGAAGACGGAGGAGTGAATATGCGGCGCTTCCTGACGGTCTTTGTTCGGCCCGCTTCCTTGGTATTGGATATGCTGTATGTTTTCTTCAAGACTTCCGCTTTCCCCAGCACGGAAAACACTCAGACTGCCACCCGAGTAGTTCGACACAAATACGTAATTGTTTTCTTTATCGGTGACCACATAGCAGGGGGCATCTCCCTGGCTGGGCAATTTGTTGAGAAACTGACTGACCCCGTCGTTGCTCGAAAAGGCACTTACCGTGCCGCGCCCGTCACCAAGTTCGTTGACAGCATAGAGGGTATTGCCTCTGCCCAAGGCTAAAAAAGAAGGGTTTTCTACATCAGAGATGGTGTCCCTGGGTGTAAAGCTCGCATCTTCTTCATTGAAATCAAAGATGTATATTCCTTCGCTTGTCCCCTGCTCGGTATAGGTTCCGACGATTAATTCTGTTGCCTGAGGTTTTGTCCGGCCGCTTTCCTGGCCGCAGAGCGTTCCGCTAATCATAACCATACATAGAAGTGCTTTCATATTCTAATCTACCATAAATTCTAACATAAATATCGGCGAAGTGTTCGACAGAAATTATTTTCATGCAAGCGCTTGAAAAATAGTTTAATAGGAGGCAAGTTTTTTGAATCTTAAAAAAAATTGTATATTTGCAATTCTTGAGAGAGAGGGAACCGTTGTTCCCTCTTTTTTTTAATGTAAATTTAGTATGGACATAGAAAAGTATGTTGCAGAACTGGTGAACGGGCAGATAGCCGATCGCGATGATCTGTTCTTAGTAGATGTTAAGTTTGTTCCCGGCGGCAAATTGTCGATTCTTGTCGACGGCGACCAGGGAATCAGCATACAAGACTGCGCTGCGATTAGCCGGCATGTGGGCAATACCCTTGAGGAAGAGAATGTGATTGAAACGGCCTATAATATCGAAGTATCGTCACCGGGAATCGACACCCCCCTTCGACTTGAGCGCCAATATCTTAAAAACATTGGCCGCACCATCTCTGTTAAACTGAGCGACGGACGGAAGCACGAGGGTACACTGCTGGAACATAACGCTCAGGGGATTACAATTAAGGAAAAGATTAAAGAAAAAGGTAAAAAGGCTTTCGAGCAGGATACCTTTATTGAAAGTGAAAATATAGTTGAAACAAAGGTGTTAATTTCATTTAAATAAAATGAGCAATATTAATTTAATAGACTCCTTTCAAGAGTTTAAGGATTTCAAGAACATTGACCGCCCTACGGTGATCAGTGTTTTGGAGGAGGTTTTCCGAAGCATGATTCGCCGCCGCTTTGGTACGGATGAAAACTGTGACGTTATCGTTAACCCGGACAATGGCGACCTTGAAATCTGGCGTACAAGGGTAGTTGTGGAGGATGAGTTTTCTGAAGACGACGACCTTGAAATCGAATTATCGGATGCTAAGAAACTGGACCCGGATCTGGAAGTTGGCGACGACTTTATTGAAGAGATCACCCTGGAAAGCTTTGGCCGCCGGGCGATATTGGCTGCCCGGCAAACATTGGTTTCGAAAGTGCTTGAACTGGAAAAAGACGAGATATTTAAAAAATACAAAGACCGTGTAGGCGAACTCATTACCGGTGAGGTTTACCAAATCTGGAAGAAGGAAACGTTGGTTTTGGACGATGAGGGGAATGAGCTGATTCTTCCAAAAACGGAACAGATTCCGGCCGATTACTTCAAAAAAGGCGATAGCATTCGTGCAGTCGTTCTGAAAGTAGATATGATGAACGCCTCTCCCAAGATTATTATTTCCAGGACTGCTCCAGACTTCCTGAACCGTCTTTTTGAACTGGAAGTGCCTGAAATTTTTGATGGTCTGATCACCATTAAGAAGATTGTAAGGGAACCCGGTGAACGTGCTAAGGTGGCTGTAGAGTCGTACGACGACCGGATTGACCCGGTGGGCGCCTGTGTTGGAATGAAGGGCTCAAGAATTCACGGCATTGTGCGTGAGTTGCGTAATGAAAATATCGACGTCATCAACTTCACTAATAATATTTCACTTTATATCACCCGTGCATTAAGTCCGGCGAAAATTTCGTCCATAAAACTGGATGATGAAAATAAGCGTGCAGAGGTATATCTGCAGTCGGATCAGGTATCCCTGGCGATTGGACGTGGTGGGCACAACATTAAACTGGCCGGGAAACTGACCGGTTACGAGATTGACGTGTACCGCGAGGCGGACGTGAACGATGAAGACGTTGACATTGAAGAATTCTCGGATGAAATCGAGAGCTGGATTCTCGATGAGTTTAAACGCGTCGGCCTGGATACGGCACGATCCGTACTTGCATTGAGCGTTGAGGATCTTCTGAAACGGACTGATCTGGAAGAGCAGACAATTCTGGATGTGATCGAAGTGTTTAAATCTGAGTTTGAATAAAAAATATCATTATACGACGTTTTGTGTAAATGATTGGTAATAAACAAGTAAAAAAGTATACTTTTGTAGTATAATTAAAGAGGTAATAATATTAATGACAGAAGGTAAAAGCATAAACTTACTGAAGGCCGCCAAAGAACTGAACATTGGCATTGCTACAGCTGTTGAATTTCTGAGTAAAAAAGGTTTCGATTTAGAACCGAAGCCTAATACAAAGTTAAACGGCGAGATGTACAATGTGCTGTTGAAAGAATATCAGGGGGATAAAATTGTGAAAGAAGAAGCCAATCAAATTGTGATTGGAAAGATTCGTCGCGATGAGGCTCCTGCTGAGCCTGCACCGAAACAACCAGCTCAGGAACCAGAAACTGAAGAAGTTCTTATCAAAAACAGCACTTTTGGCCCGCCTGCTGCTAAGGAGCAGGACAAGGCCGACAATCAACCTTCTGAATCAACGGATTTTAGCAACCGCAAGGGTGTAAAAGTAGTTGGGAAAATTGATTTAGATAACCTGAACCAACGTACCAAGCCTGACAAAAATAAGCCAGCCGATAAACCTAAGGAGAGCAGTCCTGTTCAGGAAGTTGAGCCGGAAGCTGTTGCGAAGGCGGAAGAGCTTAAAGAAGTACCGGCCGCTAAACAACCGGCCACTGAGCAAGCAACGCCGGAAGCTGCGGCACCTGCGCCAGTTGAAAATCAGAAACCTGTTGAACCTCCCGTTGCTGCAGAGCAGCCGAAAGAAGAGGTGAAACCCGAAGCGACTCCGGTTGCTCCGGAGAAGGAAGTATCTGATTCTGGAGCTGTAGTACCGAAAGCCGAAGAGCAGCCGAAACCTGTTGAAGCAGCGAAAGCGGAACCGAAAGCGGAAGAGCCACAAAAGGCAGATGCTGATGGTGTTTTCCGCACCAAAACAACTCGCCTGACAGGACCGAACGTCATCGGAAAAATTGAATTACCCGAGACGCGCAGAAAAGGACAGCCGGTGGCATCTTCGACTGGAGCAGGAACGGATCATAAACGCAAAAGAAAACGCAAGGAAACGCCTGCCGGACAGAACCGGACTCCTGGAACAGGAACAGGTACTCCGAATACGGGTACAAATCCTAACCGTGGTGCTACACCCGGCGGACCAAACCGAGGCGGTGCAACTCAACACCCAAGGGGCAGAAATGACTTTGGTAAAGGCAGAGCTCGCCCGGCAGCAGTAAAAAAGGAAGAGCCTACTGAAAAGGAAATCCAAGACCAGATTAAAGCAACCCTGGCACGTTTAAGTGGTGCAGGAAAGTCGGGCAAATTTGCCCAGCGAGCAAAATTACGTCGTCAAAAACGTGATGATGTGGCTTTATCCTCGGAAGAGGCAGCATTGGAAAGAGAACTGCAATCTAAAGTACTTAAGGTAACGGAGTTTGTGACAGCGAATGAACTGGCTACGCTACTGGATGTACCGGTGACACAGATTATCTCGACCTGTATGAGTCTGGGATTATTTGTATCGATCAACCAGCGTCTGGATGCTGAAACGATCAGCATCGTGGCAGAGGAATTCGACCACGAGGTTGAGTTTGTTAAACCTGACGAAGAAGAGACGTTCAACCTGGAAGAATCGGACAATCCGGATAACCTGATTACACGCTCCCCGATTGTTACGGTGATGGGACACGTTGACCACGGTAAAACATCCCTGCTTGACTATGTTAGAAAGTCGGATGTAACTACAGGAGAAGCCGGGGGTATTACACAGCACATCGGGGCTTACGAAGTAACCCTTGAAAATGGCAGAAAGATAACCTTCCTGGATACGCCGGGTCACGAAGCCTTTACGGCGATGCGTGCACGTGGTGCTAAAGTAACCGACATTGTAATTATCGTGATTGCGGCTGACGATAGTGTTATGCCTCAAACCAAAGAGGCCATTAACCACGCTTTGGCTGCGAATTCACCGATCATATTTGCTTTCACGAAAATTGATAAGCCTGGTGCCAACACTGACCGGGTGCGTGAGCAGTTATCTGCCATGAACATTTTGGTTGAAGAATGGGGCGGTAAATACCAGGCTCAGGAAATTTCGTCGAAAACGGGAGAGAATATTAACCTTTTACTAGAGAAAGTCCTTCTCGAAGCAGACATGCTGGAACTAACGGCTGATCCGGATAAACGTGCGGTGGGTTCTGTAGTAGAGGCTGAGCTTGACAAGGGCCGTGGTATTGTTACTACGGTGTTGATTCAATCGGGTACACTGCGTGTGGGAGATGCGATATTAGCGGGTTCTCATAGTGGTAAAGTAAAAGCATTAACGAACGAAAGAGGCCAGAAAGTTAGCAAGGCCGGCCCATCAACTCCAGTTCAGATACTGGGGATGACCGGTGCGCCTACAGCAGGTGACAAGTTCTATGTACTCGAGAGTGAATCGGAGGCAAGAAGAATTGCTAACCAGCGTCTTCAACTACAACGTGAGCAGGGTCTGCGTACGCAGAAACACATTACGCTTGACGAAATTGGCCGACGACTGGCGATTGGTAACTTCAAGGAACTGAACATTATTGTAAAAGGTGACGTGGATGGTTCTATCGAAGCATTGTCTGATTCACTGTTGAAGCTTTCAACAGAAGAAATTCAGGTGAATGTTATCCACAAGTCGGTAGGTCAAATCTCGGAATCGGACGTTCTATTGGCTTCTGCCTCAGACGCGATCATAATTGGTTTCCAGGTAAGACCGTCGACAGGTGCACGTAAGCTTGCAGAACAGGAACAGATTGATATTCGTCTGTATTCGATCATCTATGATGCGATCGACGAGCTTAAATCGGCGATGGAAGGCATGCTTGCTCCGAAGTTTGAAGAGAAAATTGTGGCGAATGTTGAAATTCGGGAAACCTTTAAAATCAGCAAAGTCGGAACGATTGCGGGATGTATGGTATTGGACGGCAAAATCAACCGTAACCATGATATTCGAATTATCCGCGACGGTGTGGTTGTGTATACAGGTCGCCTGGCCTCGTTGAAACGCTACAAAGACGATGTGAAAGAGGTTTCAGCAGGATATGAATGTGGTTTAAATATTGATAAATTTAATGATATCAAAGAGGGCGACATCGTTGAAGCCTACGAGCAGGTTGAAGTGAAGCGTAAGTTATAGTTCTACTCTGATATATACCATAACGGGGAGCTGCTGCAAAGTTGCTCCCCGTTTTTTTGATTCGGTATGTTCAAAAGTGGTAACAGCGCTTGGTTCCATTCTTCGTTAGCCAGTGCTGCTAACAGCAATGGTTCCTGCCAGGTGCCTGAATCACTTAACTAAATTGCTGCATATCAATAAGACGGCGGTACAAGCCCTGCAACTCTGATAGTTCTGCATGGGTTCCCTGCTCAACGATTTCGCCTTTTTCAAGGACGTAAATCCTGTCGGCCTGCTGGATGGTGCTTAATCGATGGGCAATCACAAGGCTGGTGCGGTTTTTCATGAGATTATTCAGGGCGTCCTGTACGAGTTTTTCCGATTCGGTATCGAGCGCGGATGTAGCCTCGTCGAGCAGCAAAATGGGAGGATTTCGGAGGATGGCCCGGGCGATCGATATGCGTTGCTTCTGCCCTCCCGAAAGTTTAACACCGCGATCGCCAATATTGGTTTGATAGCCTGCCTCGGTCTCCATAATAAACGAATGTGCATTGGCTATTCGGGCTGCCTCTTCAATACGCTCCTGTGAAGGGTCCTCTATACCAAATGCGATGTTATTGGCGATGGTATCGTTAAACAGCATCAGATCCTGATTGACTATTCCCAGCTGCTGCCTTAGCGACTCAACGCTTATATTCCGGATATCGGCCCCATCAAAAAGAACCCTCCCCTCTTGCGGATCCATAAACCTCGGAATTAAGTCCATTAGCGTAGACTTACCGCCTCCGGAAGGCCCGACCAGTGCGATGGTAGCACCTTTGGGAATATCCAGATCAATACCTTGTAGTATCGCTCTGTCGCCGTATGAGAATCCAACGTTTTCAAAACGAATACCCTCACGAAAGCCGGTCGCCATGCGGGCGTCTTTAGCGTCTTGAAACTCGGCTTTCTCATCGATCAGGTCGAGTACGCGTTCTCCTGCAGCGATGCCGGCATGGATGTTTGCAAATGAACTGGTTAATGCTTTAGCTGGACGCATCACTTGCGAAAACACTGCTATGTACGCGATAAAAGTACCTGCTGTAAAACTTGGGTCTTCATTGATGACCAAATTACCTCCATAAAGCAGAATGATGGCTACCATAATGACCCCCAGAAACTCCGATACAGGAGATGCAAGCTGTTGGCGGCGAGCCATTTTCCGACCAATACTGGAATAATACGAATTTTCGTCGTGAAAACGTTGCTTGACAAATCCCGTGGCGTTGAATGCCTTTATAATTTTGATTCCCGAAAGGGCTTCGTCGAGATAGCTAATCATTTGCCCGTATACGGCTTGCGCTTCCGTCGCTTGCTGCTTCAGACGCTTTACTATCTTGGAGATAAAGAATCCGGAAATCGGTATAATGAGCAGCGCGAACAGGGTTAGTTCGACCGACATCATCAGCAACGAAATAATATAGAACAAAAGCTGTAAGGGCTCTTTAAAAACGACCTGGAGGGTGGAAGTAACGGAGAATTGTACTACCTGAACATCCGAAGATATTTTAGAAATGATATCTCCCTTGCGCTGATTATTGAAGTATCCGACGTGAAGATCCATGACGTTATTAAACACGGTGCGGCGGAGATTCAGCAAGGTGTGAATCCGCAAATCTTCCATGATTCGCTGCGAAAGGTAACGGAATATATTGCTCAAAAATACAGAACATACAATGATTACACAGGCGATTTGCAAGGCACCATAATCGCCGTATTGAATACCGAGCTGCTGAGCGTAGTAATTAAACCAGTCGACCACATTCAGTCCATCCGGTTTAGCCAATAGTATTGTATCTTCTTTGCTGAACAATGTATTTAAAAGCGGGCCTACTAATACCAGGTTCAAGGTTCCAAAAAGAACAGACAGCAAAGCGAAGAGCATATAAGGGAGGGCGAACTTCTCAATAGGCTTGGCAAAGGAAAGTAACCTGAAATATGTTTTCATACAGTAAGCTTCAACTGCAAAGGTAATAAAACCACGTTCAAGTTTATACTAATGTGATTTTCGTTCCTTTATTAGGTTTATTTTGTAAATATTTTTGTCATATTGTACTTTAATTTTAACCGAAGGACCTTAATCTCGAAATCCTTGGTAATTTTACAAGATCAACACATCAAATATGCATATACAAATTGCTGACCGGCTGCAACATACAGAGGAGTATTATTTCTCAAAAAAGCTCAGCCAGATTGCAGAACTTAATAAGCAGGGAAAGGATATCATAAACCTGGGCATCGGAAGTCCGGATTTGATGCCGCCGGCATCCGTCATTGAGACCTTGGTTGATGAGGTGAAAAAACCGGCTGGGCACGGGTATCAAAAATACAATGGAATTCCAGCGCTGCGCGAAGCTATTGCCGAATGGTATGGCAAAAATTATGGGGTTACGCTGGATGCTGACCGTGAAATTCTGCCATTGATGGGATCAAAAGAAGGTATTATGCATGTATGCATGACCTACCTTCAGGAGGGCGACGAAGCACTGATTCCAAATCCGGGATATCCGACTTACCGCTCAGCGGTTCAACTAAGCGGCGCCACAGCGGTTCCTTTCGAACTAAGCGCAGAAAATGAGTGGTTTCCAGACCTGGAAAAGCTAGCATCGCAGGACCTGAGCAAAGTGAAACTGATGTGGATTAATTACCCCCATATGCCAACAGGGGCAAGGGCGAGTTTCTCTTTTTTCAAACAGCTGGTGGCTTTTGCAAAAAAACACAGCATATTAATTTGCCACGACAACCCGTATAGCTTCATACTCAACGAGGAACAAATCAGCCTACTATCTGTAGAGGGTTCCAGGGATGTATGCATTGAATTAAATTCGTTTAGCAAAACCTATAATATGGCTGGCTGGCGGATGGGAATGCTGGTGGGGGCGCCTGATCGGATTGCTGAAGTTTTACGCTTCAAGAGCAATATGGACTCAGGTATGTTCTATCCCTTGCAGGTAGCTGCCTCCAAAGCGCTTACACTCAATGATGCCTGGCACACTGAAATGAACGAGGTTTATCGTAACCGCCGTGTGCTGGCGGCGGAGTTACTGAAGCTGCTGGGCTGTCGCTTTGACGCCGAACAGGTAGGCATGTT
>DAIRDA010000012.1:6094-13198 GCA_036796375.1 Albibacterium sp. | reverse complement strand
GGCCTTATCGGAGGTTCCCTTGCCCTAAGTTTGAAAAAAGCCAAATTGGCCACGCACATTATCGGTGTCGATAACAACGAAGAGCACATTGCTCAGGCGCTTGATATGGGCATTATCGACAGCGCAACTACTTTGAAGGATGCTCTTGGCTCAGCTGACCTGATCGTACTGGCCGTGCCGGTGACAGCCATACAATCGTTGCTTCCTTCGATCCTCGACCAAATAAGCGAAAGCCAGACGGTCATTGAATTGGGATCGACCAAGAAAGACATTCTCCTGTCGGTTGAAAATCATCCCAGGCGTGGGCGCCTGGTAGCCAGCCACCCCATGGCAGGTACAGAATATTCAGGACCGGAAGCGGCAGTGGAAGATTTGTACAAAGGCAAGAACATGGTCTTCTGCGATATAACACAAACGGAGGATGATGCTTTCGAGGTGGCGGAAAATATCTGCGAAGCGCTCGGAATGAATCCGGTATTTATGCACGCTCACGAGCACGACCTGCATACAGCTTACGTATCTCATATATCGCATATCACTTCCTTCGCCCTGGCATTGACAGTTCTGGAGAAAGAGAAGTCGCAGGGGAGGATTTTTGAGCTGGCAAGCGGAGGTTTCGCATCAACTGTTCGCCTTGCAAAAAGTTCGGCAGATATGTGGATCCCTATTTTTAAACAGAATCGAACGAATATTCTGGAGGTGCTGGAAGAACACATCAAGCAGTTGCAAGGTATTCACCGTGCATTAGATACCGAAGATTTCGATGCCCTCTATAAACTTGTCAAACAATCGAATAAGATTCGCCGGATTATTAAGTAAGGGGATTAACAGCCTGATAAATTGCTAGGCAGGAAGCGTGTCGTAACGGAGTAAAATTTGGTTCTTTTCAACCTTGTCTCCTTCGCTGACTTCTACCGAAGTTATACAAATATCGGTCTGCGCTTTAATGAGATTTTCCATTTTCATGGCTTCCAAAACCAGAAATCCATCTCCTTTCTTAAGGACATCGCCCGGTTTCACCAATAAATGAAGCAGCAGTCCGGGCATCGGCGCTTTCAACATTCCCGCGTCAGCATTGCCAGTGGTTTCGATGCCCAGGTCTTTCAAAAGATCATCGTATTCATCCGACAAGGAAACCGTGTGCACCCTGCCGTTTACCTTTATCAGTGCTTGCTTTCGCTTGCGGTCAAGACTGATAAGTTCAGCCGTGTAGCTTAGGTTATTCATCAGGACATGGTAATTCCCTTGCGAGATTGTCTTTAGATCGAAGTTTACCAGCTCACCGTTCATGAGTAAACCATTATCGGATTCTTCCGTAGCAAATGTAAGGGAGTCATTGACAGCGATGGTTTTCATAGCGTTCGTTTATGCGGTTAACGGTTTAAAAAGCTCACCTCCATACAGGCGACCAGTGCAGCTGTTTCTGTTCTCAGGCGGGTCTGACCTAAACTAATCGGGGTAAACCCTCCGGTGATAGCATCCTGAATCTCGGACGAGGAGAAGTCGCCTTCAGGACCAATTAAAATTAACGAATTTTCCTGAGGGTGCAAGGCCGTTTTAAGCGAATGCTTTTCCATGTCATCACAGTGGGCAATAAATTTCCTGGCCGTAGGGAGCCGATTCATGAATTCGTCGAACCGGACAGTATCGTTCAGTGTCGGAAGAAAACTTTGCTGTGATTGTTTCATAGCGGCAACAATGATCCTGTTCAATCGTTCATGTTTTACTTCCTTCCTTTCGGCGTGCTCGCAGATAATCGGAGTGATTTCATCGACACCAATTTCCGTTGCCTTTTCGAGAAACCACTCGTAGCGTTCAATATTTTTCGTGGGTGCTACTGCAAGGTGAAGGTGATAAGGACGCGGCTTCTCCTGAAAAAAAGATGAAACGATGTGGGTATGAGTCCTCTTAGGATGGGAGTCGGTGATACGGGCTATAAAAGTAGAACCTCTGCCATCGACAAGCGTAATTTCATCATCTTGCTTTAAACGAAGTACCCTGGAACTATGTTTGCTTTCCTCCTCAGAGAGCTGATAGCTACTGGCGTGGATATCGATATCAGGGGTGTAGAATATATGCACAATGGATTGGCGGTTTAGTCTTCGTCGTCGCTTTCATCGATGTCGAGACGTTCCATCTTTACAGATTCAATGTTTTGTTGTGTCTTCTTAAGGATTGTAAACGAATAGCCATGATAAGTTTTACATTCTCCAACATCGGGTATTTTATCAAACAGTTCGCTTACTAAACCAGATAAGGTGTCGTAGTCATTACTGGAAGGCAGCTCGACCGGAAGAAATTCATTCACATCGTGAATATTAGCCGAAGCTGAAACGATGAATTCGGTTTGTGAAACCTGTTCCACGATAGGATGCTCTTCATCATACTCGTCCTGTATCTCGCCGACCAATTCTTCAACGATATCTTCCAGTGTTACCATACCGGACGTTCCGCCGAATTCGTCGAGAACGATGGCAATCTGAATTCTTTTTAACTGGAATTCGGTAAGCAGATCATTAATCTTTTTGGTTTCCGGAATAAAGTAGGGCTTACGAATGATGTTCTTCAGCTCGATTTCCTGCTTATCGACAAGCTGTGGCAGCAGATCTTTAGCGTGAACTACTCCGACAATCTTATCAATTGAATTATCGTATACAGGCACCCGGGAATAACCTTCACTGATGATCGTGTTTAGAAGCACTTCCTTAGTACTATTGACCTCTATTGCTGTGATTTTAGTACGCGGAACCATTACATTTTTCACCACCCGCTCATTAAAATCAAATACGTTTTTTATCAATTCGTGCTCCGTGAGGTTCAGTGCACCTGACTCCTTACCCTGATCAAGCAGGTACTGCAACTCCTCCGAGGAATGATGAACCTCGGTGATTGACTCACCAAATCCAAGCATTTTTAATATAAGGTTCGCAAAGCCGTTCAGCACCCAGATAAAGGGCCTGAATATCATATAAAAAAAACGTAATGGAAAGGTCAGCGCCAGGGTGGTCCCCACGGGCCGCTGAATGGCAATCGACTTAGGCGCTAATTCACCAAAAACGATGTGCAGAAATGTAATGATCGAGAATGCAAGGATATGACCAAGGTTGGTCTGAAATGTTCCAACCAGTTCAACATTAAACAAAGCCAAAAAATCGACGACGACCTTCGTCATTACGGCCTCCCCCACCCATCCCAATCCAAGGGAGGCGAGTGTGATCCCTAACTGAGTCGCCGCCAGATATCCATCCAGATGATGGGTTATGTGTTTTGCTACCTTTGCTACATTGCTTCCTGTTTTCGCCTGAACTTCAAGCTGAGATGACCGGACTTTAACGATGGCAAACTCTGCTGCAACGAAAAATCCGTTTAGAAAAACGAGGAAAAACGTGACAAAAATTTGAAAACCCATAATATTACTTTTGGTCCACAAATACCTTCTGATAGAGAGCAAGGCTCTCCTCAATCACTTTTATAGCGTAAGAACGGTCAAGTAGTTGTTCAATGGTCACATTTTTCCCTTCCAATGCTTTATAGTCCTGAAAGAAACGAACAATTTCTTTCATGGTATGCGGAGGAAGCTCAGAAAGGTCGGTTATATAATTTACCGACATGTCGTTTTTCGCGACAGCGATGATTTTATCGTCTTGTTCACCATTATCGATCATGTGCATAACTCCTACGACGTTGGCTTCTATTAACGTCATGGGATAGACATCCACTGAGCTTAATACGAGTATGTCGAGAGGATCTTTATCATCGCAATAGGTCTGAGGGATAAAGCCATAATTGGCGGGGTATATAACGGAAGAAAACAAAACACGGTCTAACTTCATTAAACCGCTTTCTTTATCTATCTCGTATTTTGCTTTGGAACCTTTCGGAATTTCAATAATTCCGTTTACAGAAGTTGGAACTACATTACCGGGCGAGACGTCGTGCCATGGATGCTTAAAACTCATTCTATTTTTCTATTTTATTGTTTTTCTTTAAACTCTTTCGCAACACCGTAATAACCAGCGGAACGGTGGTTATGGAGATGAAGCCAATAATTATATATTCAATATAGTCCACAATTTGCGGGAACCGTTGCCCGAGAAAGTAACCCGATAAGGTAAGTATCCCTACCCAGAGGACGGCTCCTGCGATATTTAAGAAAGTGAACCTCCCGATATCGACGCGCACAACGCCTGCAAATATCGGAGCAAATGTACGTATAATCGGCATAAATCTTCCTACTATTAGTGCCAGCGCACCGTATTTATGATAGAATTCCTCTGCGGCGACGATATACTTCCGTTTGAATAGGAGAGATTCTTTTCTTTTAAATAGCATCGGCCCTGTTCGGCGGCCAAACCAATAACCAGTGTAATTTCCTAGGATAGCCGCCACAAGGAGTCCACCACAAAGGGTATAAATACTAACAGGAAGCAGTCCGGAAGCGCAAAAAAGGCCAGCTAAAAAGAGGAGATAATCACCAGGCAGAAAGAAACCAAAGAAGAGACCGGTTTCGGCAAAAACCACAATCAGTAAAAGATAGAAGCCTCCCGAACGGAGAAGTTCTTCAGCGTCTAATAATTGTTGGAAAGAAGCCCAGAATTCATGCATATTAATCCTTATGCTACGAATATATAAAAATTAATAGGTAGATTTTATGATTATCCAAAATAGTAAAGCGGTGATCAGGCAGGTTAAATTACACAATTCCTGTGACCATCGCCGGATAGATGCCCAGCAGGATGGTCAGAACTGTAGCGATCGCGATCACTATCTTGTAATTCAAATTGACAGGCACTTCTTCCCGCTCCATCGGGCGAAAGTACATCGCTACGATGACACGGAAATAATAGTAAATACCAATGCCAGCATTAATCACCGCGATGATAAGCAGGATGAGGTGATAGTTATTCAGGGCGGCTGTGAACATCATAAACTTGCCCACGAAGCCGGCTGTGAGCGGTATTCCGGCCAGCGATAGCATGGCAATCGCTAAAGTGAATGATAAAAATGGGTTTTTCCTGGCCAGGCCGTGAAACGCTTCAAACTGTTCGCTGCCATCGCTTCGCTTTACTGCGATCAAGGCGGCAAAGGCCACAATCGATGATAGAGAGTACGCTCCGCCGTAAATAAGAATCGCGTTTGCTGATCCTCCGCCAAGACTTAACAAAGCGAAGAGCATATATCCTACATGAGAGATACTCGAGTAGGCCAACATTCTTTTGAAGCTTTGCTGCATTAGTGCAGTGATGTTACCGACGAACAGTGTCACGATGGAGAGGATCGATAAAACCGGCATCCAGAACTCGCCGAGAGGTTCAAAGCAGAACCAGAACAAGCGAAGAAATGCTGCAATAGCAGCCACCTTCACGATGGTACTCATAAAAGTGGTGATCAGGATCGGTGACCCATCGTACACGTCGGGCACCCAAAAATGGAAGGGCGCAGCTCCGATCTTGAAAGCGAGCCCTATGATGAATAAAATTACACCCGTATAGAACAGCGGAGATATCTCAGCCGAATTGGTTAAAACATATTGCTGGATTTCTGCCAACCCAAACGACCCGCTTGCTCCATAAATAAGAGCGATGCCGAAAAGCAGGAAGCCTGTTGAGAAGGCGCCCATTAAAAAATATTTCAGAGATGCCTCGTTCGATGCGTAATCGTTCTTTCGAATACCAGCGAGTATATACAGAGCAACCGACATAATCTCGATGCCAATGAACAGCATGGATAAATTGTAGAAGGAGACAATCAGCAAGGCCCCTGTCAGCGAGAAAAGCATCAGAGCCAAATATTCTGCCGTATGTTCGCCTACAAAATCAAAATAATCACGAGAAAGCAGAAATACCAGAATCGTTAACCCGATCATCAACATCGTAAAAACAATGGAAAAGTGATCAAACAACACCATCCCGTTATAAAGAGGCTGAGCTGGCTCGTTCCAAAGACTTAGAGAGAAAACGGCTGCTCCGACCATACCCAGAACGGAAACGGGAAGCAGTAATTTCTTAGCCTTGTAAAGTCCGAGGTATAATACAAGAATGGCTAATAAAGAAAGCGTGATAATGGCACCCATCTGTTAATTATTTATTTTCTATAGCGTTTGGAAATTCGTTAGTTAAGGGAAACCTGATTGATCAGATTTGTAACAGCAGCTTCTGATATGTTCAGTAAGGGCTGCGGGTAAACCCCGATTGTTAAAATTAATATCACCACGACGGCAAAGACGACCATCTCTGACCCGTGAATATCACGAAACGCTGCTGTGGTTTCATTTGATGTACCTAGCATGGTCTTTTGATAAAGGCGAAGCATATAAGCGGCACCCAAAATAAGCGTTAGCCCACCAAACACAGCGTATAGCAGTCCGTGTTGGTATACCCCTACAAGCAACAGGAATTCGCCGATGAAGCCGTTGGTTAAGGGCAGCCCTACGGAGGCCATAATGGTTATTAAAAAGACGATCGCAAGTTTCGGCGCAGGCTTCGCGATGCCGCCAAGACTATCAAGCGCCAACGTGTTTGTGCGTCGTAAGATAATCTCTGCAACGAAAAACAAGCCAACAACGTTTATACCGTGATTTATCATCTGTAACATGGCGCCCTGGAGGCCTTCCAGATTCCAGGCAAAAACTCCGGCCCCGATCAACCCCACGTGGGCAATAGATGAATACGCAATAAGGCGTTTCATGTTTTGCTGTTTAAGCGCAATAATGGATGCATAGACAATTCCTACAATGGCGAGAACAAAGCAGATCATTCCGTATTGTTGGAAGCCTAGCGGCGATACCGGGATTAGCCAACGTATTAAGCCATAAACTCCCATTTTTAACATGATACCTGCCAGTAGCATGGTTCCAGCCGTAGGTGCAGACGTGTAAGTGTCGGGTTGCCAGGTATGAAGTGGAAAAATCGGCATCTTAACAGCAAACGCTACGAAAAAAGCAAGGAATACCCAACCCTGCGCTTCGGAGCTCAAAGCGAGACTGTAAAACGATTGGAGTTCGAAATTTCGTTCGGGCACCTGAAGATGAAGATAAATGATGGCGATCAACATGATGAGGCTACCTAGAAAGGTATATACGAAAAACTTCATGTTTACCCGGAT
>DAIRDA010000012.1:2397-5994 GCA_036796375.1 Albibacterium sp. | reverse complement strand
ATATGAAAATGAATGCCATACGAAGGCAACCATTCAAAAGACCGCTCAAACTGCATGGATGCATCCGGTACGAAGTTCAGCAGGAATGGAATCGTCATTGCAAGGGAGAGCAACGATACTGTCAGTGCAAGTGATTTAGCAACTCCCGGATTTTTGATAAAAGCCAGGATGGTGGCGCCCAACACAGGCAGAAGTAAGAGAATGTATAAATTGTCCATTTAAGCTATAATTCCTGTTAAACTGTTAGAAAACCGTAAAGCAAAAGTGCAATGATGCCCACGACCATCAAAAAGAGGTAGAATCCTACGTTCCCCGATTGGGCTAAACGGAGTACTTTGCCTGATTCGTAGACTCCCTTTCCTACGCCGTTTACCAGCCCGTCGATCAAGGCCCGGTCTACAATCCTATGCAAGAAAAGAGAAAAACTTTTGAGCGGTCTGACAATGAGAGCATCGTAGATTTCATCGACGTAGAACTTATGGTACGATAATTTTGCTAACCCGACACGCGCTTCCTGCTCTCCTCCAGGAACATGGTGTTTCTTCGCATACCGGATATAGGCGTAAACTGCCATGACCAAAGCACCGATTGAAGATATGGCCATTAACAGGTACTCCGTACTATGCTCCAAATGGAATGGTTTGGAAACGGCAGCAGAGTGGACGAATATGGGCTCGAGAAAGGAGGATAAACCGGCATTTCCACCAAGTGCCGCAGGAATATTCAGGAAGCCACCCACAACAGACAGCACCGCCAAAATTATAAGCGGTATGACCATCGTTAAAGGCGACTCGTGCAGATGACTCTCTTGGGCAAACGTACCTCTGAACTTACCGTAAAATGTAAGAAACAAAAGGCGGAACATATAGAAAGCAGTAAAAAGTGCCGCGAGGAAACCACCGGCCCAAAGAATGCTGTTTTCGGCAAAAGCATGAGCGAGTATTTCGTCTTTCGAGAAAAAACCTGAAAGAGGTGGTATACCGGAGATAGCAATAGTTCCGATTAACATCGTTACGAAGGTGATAGGAAGTTTCTTCCTCAGGCCACCCATTTGCCTCAAATCTTGTTCATTGCTCATGGCGTGAATAACCGAACCCGCCCCAAGAAACAGAAGCGCTTTAAAAAACGCATGGGTGATAACATGAAACAAGGCCCCGGTGAAAGCACCTACCCCCAAGGCCAGGAACATGTAGCCTAGCTGCGAAACTGTGGAATAGGCCAGCACCTTCTTGATGTCGGTTTGGGTAAGAGCGGTAACGGCTGCAATTAATGCGGTGCATAACCCGATAACGGCTACCACCTGCATAACAATCGGCGACAAAGTAAAAAGAATATTCGACCTTACAATCATATAGACCCCGGCTGTTACCATTGTGGCAGCGTGTATCAGCGCCGATACCGGCGTGGGTCCGGCCATCGCATCGGGTAACCAGGTGAATAGTGGAATTTGCGCGGATTTTCCGGTAGCGGCAATAAATAAGAGCATGCTAATCAGAACCAGCGTGGAGTCGCCGGACATCATAGTAGCAGCTTCTGGGAATACTGTAGCGAATTCGATCGATCCGAAGCTGAGAAATATCAAGAACACGGCTATCAGGAAAGCCAGGTCGCCGATACGATTCATTATAAAAGCTTTCTTTCCGGCCCCGGCAAAGGATGAGTTCTTATACCAAAAGCCTATGAGCAAATAAGAACAGAGCCCAACACCTTCCCAACCGATAAACATGACCAGATAGTTTGACCCGAGTACCAGCAGAAGCATGAAGAAAATAAACAGGTTGAGGTACGCGAAGAACTTATTGAAACCCTCATCTGCCTTCATATAACCCACTGAATAAATATGAATTAGAAATCCGATACCGGTGATGATAAGCAGCATGACTGAACTCAGTGGATCAACCAGAAACGACATTGAGATGTTCAGTGAACCGACCTGAAACCATTCAAACAGCAGCACATGAGTAGAAGCACTTTCACCGATCTGACGTGCTTGGTATACGTCTGAAAAGATCATAATACTGATGACAAAGGAAATCAGCACGGAGCCACAGGCTATCAGTGCGGCGAGGTTCTTAGGTAAGAAGTTTCTGCCCAAACCATTGATAAGAAAACCTATCAAGGGCACTAAAGGCACTAACCAAATTAGATCAATCATATACTGTTTATACGTTTAGAAAAAGAAGACTTGCAATGAAATGCGCTGCTACCATCGAAGTTTATTTAAAATGTCAATATCGATTGAGCGCGTATTTCTATAAACCATCATAATGATGGCGAGGCCAACGGCAACTTCTGCCGCAGCGAGTGCCATTACAAAAAACACGAAAACCTGACCAGCGGGATCTCCGAAAAATACGGAAAACGTTACAAGCAGCAGATTGACCGAGTTCAACATTAGCTCGATTGACATCATGATCACGATCACGTTCCGGCGCGTTAAAACGCCTATTACGCCAATGGTAAAGATGAGGCTGCAAAAAATGATATAGTGGTTCAATGGAACACTTTGGACGGTTTCAAACATAACTTATGCTTTTTTCTTATCTTTTTTACCCAATAATACGGCGCCAACCATCGCGGTTAACAGGAGAATAGAGGAAATTTCAAAAGGAAGCAGAAATTCCTTAAAAAGGACCTTTCCGAGATTTCCTACCAGTCCGATCTCCGGATTTTTGATTTCCAAGGGAGGCGAAACTTCCAGAAAACGGAAAGATGCTGCCAGCACCACGATAAAACACATTCCCGCAACAGCACCCATCACCTTGACAAGAACGGATTTTAATGGCTCACTTTCCTTATTCATATTTAGTAGCATAAGCACAAACAGAAATAAGACCATGATCGCCCCCATATAAATGATGAAGTTAACCACAGCGAGGAATTGGGCGTTTAATAAAATGTAATGAATCGAAAAGGTAAAAAAGGTGATGACCAGATACAGCACACTGTGGACGGGGTTCTTGCTTATGATCGTCATAACGGCGAAAAAAAGCGAAAGGAAGGCTACGAAGTAAAAAAATGTCATATCTGGTTATTTGGGGTAAGATTCGCAACATTAATAAAGGGCTTTTCCACAAGCTTGTCTTTTCCATAAATAAAATCCTTCCTTAAATACTCAGGCGGCACATGAGGACCGTCTAGATAGATCGCTTCTTTAGGGCAGGCCTCTTCGCACAAGCCACAAAAAATGCAACGCAACATATTGATTTCATACACTGCCGCATACTTCTCCTCCCGGTATAAGTGTTCTTCGCCCGACTGACGTTCTGCAGAAATCATCGTAATGGCTTCTGCAGGGCAGGAAAGGGCGCAAAGTCCGCATGCGGTGCACCGTTCTCTTCCGTGCTCGTCTCTTTTAAGGGAGTGCAGGCCTCTGAAATTTTTAGCGTAAGGCCGCTTCTCTTCGGGATATCGAACAGTATTCTTGCGCATAAAAAAATGTCGCAGGGTGATGCCCAAACCTTTGAAAATTGCTGGAAGATAGATTCTCTCCCAAAAATTCATTGGTTTTTGAACCAAAACTTTTTTTCTATTACTCAGTGATTCCATTAGATATCTTTAAAAAAATTTATCTTTTAAAATAATAAAGACGCCGGT
>DAIRDA010000012.1:0-2297 GCA_036796375.1 Albibacterium sp. | reverse complement strand
AAAGCGGAAGAAACGAACATGTTGATATACTCGGAAAACATATAGAGCCCAAGCTTCATTGAGGAGTATTCGGTGTGATAACCCCCGACAAGTTCGGTTTCGCATTCCGGTAAGTCAAACGGCACCCGGTTGGTTTCTGCAAAGGCGCATACTAAAAAGATCAGGAAGCCGATCGGCTGTGCCCAGATATTCCAATTGACAAATCCCTCTTGCTGGGCAACAATATCCTTCAGTGAAAGCGATTGAGTAACCATCAACAGGGCAATGATGGATAATCCCATCCCTAACTCGTAGCTAATACTTTGTGAAGCAGCACGGATGGCGCCCATTAAGGAGAACTTATTGTTCGATGCCCAGCCTCCAAGCATAATGCCGTAAACACCCAAGGCAACCACTCCAAAAATATAAAGTATTCCTACATTGACGTCTGCAACTTGCAGCTCGACTACCCGGCCGCCAATTGTTAGCGATTGCCCCCAGGGGATAACTGCACTCCCTATACAGGCAGTGATGATTGCCAGCGTCGGCCCAAGAACGAATAGCGGCCGGTGTGCTCCTGCAGGTATAATCTCTTCTTTGAAGAAAAATTTAGCTCCGTCACACAAGGGCTGAAGAATTCCGAAGGGGCCTGCACGCTCAGGACCAAAGCGATCTTGCATGAATCCCGCGACTTTGCGCTCCGCAAGCGTAGAATACATTGCAATAACCAGCGTGATAACGAAGACGGCAACAATGAGGATAAATTTCTCCAGTACGAAAGCTAATTCCATATTTTTGTGATTACTTAAGTTTCTCGGCTCGTTGAAGCTGTAATTTATTTTCTTCCTGAAGTTTCAGGTTTTGTTTGATAACTGGAGGCGGAGCGGGCAACTCGTAATGATTCGCAGAGATCACGGAGGTGTTCTTAATCTTTCTCGGACCTTCAATAACCCAGTCGGACGTAGCTTTCTTTTCAAAACGGCATTCGTTGCAAATAAACTCTGCCACTTCCCCGAATTCGTCTTTTCTGCCTGTTACTCGCAATACATCTTCGCCTTTATACCAAAGAGTAACTTTACCGGCACAGGTCGGACAATCGCGGTGAGCGTCGACAGGCTTGGTAAACCAAACCCTGTTCTTGAATCGGAAAGTTCGGTCTGTGAGTGCACCAACCGGACACACGTCAATCATATTTCCTGAAAAGTCATTATCGACGGCCTTACTGATATATGTGGAGATCTCGGAGGCGTCACCTCTGCCCAATACACCATGAACCCGTTTGTCTGTAATCTGATCCGCCACCATGACGCAGCGATAGCATAGAATACAACGGGTCATATGTAGCTGAATTTTATCGCCGATATCTTCCTTGTCGAAGGTGCGGCGCTCGAACTCATAGCGAGTTTCTTCGATACCATGCTGGTAGCTCAAATCCTGAAGATGACATTCTCCGGCCTGATCGCAAATCGGACAATCAAGCGGGTGGTTTATTAACAGGAACTCAACAATCCCCTTACGGGCTTCAAGGACTTCCGGCGAAGTTATGTTTTGTACTTCCATACCATCCATCACGCCTGTTCGGCAGGAGGCGACTAATTTGGGCATCGGCCGGGGGTCTTTTTCGGAACCCTTTGTAACCTTCACCAGGCATGTTCGACACTTTCCACCACTTCCTTCAAGCTTTGAATAATAGCACATAGCCGGGGGAACAATATCACCTCCGATCTTACGTGCTGCGTTCATTATGGTGGTACCTGGTTCTACTTCCACCAGAATACCGTCAATGCTTACTTTTATTTTTTCTTCAGACATCCTAATAATATTTATACCAGCGGAGACAGGGAATCAGCATAGTGGGCCAAACCATAATTCTCAGTTAGCGCTTGTTTTGGATGATTGATATGCCACTCAAATTCATCTCTGAAATGCCTTATTGCACTGGCCACTGGCCAGGCCGCTGCGTCGCCTAGGGGACAGATTGTATTACCTTCTATGTTTTTAGCAACGTTCACCAAGAGATCAAGGTCGCTTTGGTTTCCCCGCCCCTGCTCAATATTATGGAGCACCTTTTCCATCCAACCTGTACCTTCACGACACGGCGAACATTGCCCGCAACTCTCATGGTGGTAGAAACGAGCAAAATTCCAGGTGTTTCTCACAATACATTGATCTTCATCAAAGGCAATAAAACCTCCTGATCCTAGCATGGTTCCCGTTTGAAAACCTCCGTCGGCAAGCGACTCGTAACTCATCAGTCTCGACTCACCGTTGGCGGTCTTTAATATAAGATTGGCAGGAAGAATCGGAACAGAAGAGCC
>DAIRDA010000011.1:0-27415 GCA_036796375.1 Albibacterium sp. | reverse complement strand
TTGCCATATTCCATAAAGGTTCTCCACCATCCACCGTGAGGCAATCTGTCGTATGGTCGCATCGGCGCCGGTCCGGTCCACATTTCATAATCGAGGTGTGCAGGAACAGGTTGTTGGGGTGGATTCCCGTTGGTACGCATGTGATAATAACAGCACATATCTACATGCGAAATTTTGCCCAGTAAGCCTGCGTCGATAATGCGCTCTTTGGCGTCGATCAGGTGGGGCGTACTTCTGCGCTGTGTGCCGATCTGCACCTTTTTGTTGTGCTTTCGGGCAGTGGCCAGGACGGCTTCGCCCTCGAGTACATCGACGCTGACTGGTTTTTGCAGGTAAATATGGGCGCCTGCGTTCATGGCATCAATCGCCTGCCGGGCATGCCAGTGATCGGGAGTGCCGATGACCACCACATCGAAACGGTGTTGTTTGAGCATTTGCCGGTAATCGCTGTAAAGCTTCGGTACCTTACCGGAAGCCTGACGCTCGCTGACCAGTCGCCCTGCTTCCTCCAGGTGATTTTTGTCTACGTCGCAAACGGCGACAACATCGACCTGGGCGACTTGTATGAGTCGGAAAAGGTCGCTTTTGCCATACCAACCCGCACCGATAAGGCCGACACGAAGTGGTTTCAACGATGGGTCGAGTTCGAAGCCATTTGCATGGAGGGCCGAAAGGCTGAGAATGGCACCGGCTCCCTGAATAAATTTTCTGCGATTTAGGTGGAAATCAGTCATTTTTATTGGTTTATAATTTTTGTAATGGGGAAACAAAGAAGGAAAGATAAGGTTTAATCTGCTTTTTTTTTAGCTATCTTGGATGAACCACCAGTTTTATTCCTGTTATGAAAACATGCTTCTTCCTTTCTTCACCCCAGGCGTATGTCAAACTCCTTGTTCTCATGTTTCTGTTTTCACCAGGATCGTCAATGGCTCAGACTGCTTATTACGACCATTTGTGGGAGCAAATTGAAGAGTACGAGCAGCAAGGTATGCTCAAAAGTACTCTGCCCTGGGTAAATCTGGTGTACGACCGGGCTGTGAAGGAAAATGAAAGTGAGCAGCGGATCCGGTCGCTCCTTTACCAAGCTAAAATAAACCTCATAACACAGGATTCGGGCCGGCAGGAGGCGGTGTTGTACGCAAGGTTTAAATCGGAAATTGCGAAGGCCAGACCGGTAGAGAAGCACCTGATGCAGTCCTTGCTGGCTGGTTTCTTAAATGAGTATTATCAGCAGTATCGGTATCGGATGGATGGGCGTACGGACATGGCTGATACAGCGAAAGGGGACGATTTTCTGGCTTGGACGGGTACAGCGATGCAGGAAGAAATTGAGGGACTTTTTGAACGTTCGCTGAGTGAGGCTGCATTATTGCAGCAAGAAAGAGTAGACGAATGGAAATTCTTGCTCGACACGGCTACGAAATACAGGGAATTGCGGCCGACTTTATACGACTTGCTGACGCATCGGGCTTATGAGTACTTTCATGCATCAAATAAGTTGGACAAGGCTGCAAGCTTACTGGTGAACCTGCAATCCTTTCATCAGGACAGTGGAAATAAGAATGCATATCTGTATAACCGCTTATTGCAGGTCGAGTTAAAGCGAATGAGCTACGCAGCGCAGATAGCCGAGCTGAAAGCCATGGCGAAGCTTTTCCCGGAAGCCTGGTATACTTCGGAAGTGCTGCTTAAACTGGCATCGAAGTATCGGAATCAGGTGTTTCAATTGGCAAGTAATGAAGAGAAGAAGGCGCATCTGGACAGCGTTTTGGCGATAGGGCAGCTGGTGGAGTCGCGCTATGATACCACTACGGCGAACGTGGATTTGCAGGAATCGCTTGTGCGTTCCATCCTTTCTTCCTCTGTCAGCGTCCAGGCGCAGCGCTATAATCCGCCAGGCAAGACCATTCCCGTATGGATATCGCATAAGAATGTGAATAAAATATTTGTACGGATATTGGCATATAAACGCGATTTCAGCAGCGTCGAAGGCAGCAGTTTTTCCGTTCCCGGCGACATTCATTCGCAAGCGGATCTTGATTCGCTCATCGCCTTGTATCCGGTGGTTCAGGAATTTTCCAGGGATTTAAAGCCTTTTGACGACTATCAGGACCATTCCACGATGCTGAGTTTCGATCCGCTGCAAACGGGCGAATATCTGATATTGCTGTCGGATAACGAATCTTTTCTTCCCCAGAAGAATCGGGTCCTGGCGATTCAATCGTTGAGTGTTAGTCGCTATGCACTCGCTACACGTGCAAACGAGCTGCTGCTGATCGACCGGGAAACGGGGGAGCTGATGCCTCATACAGAAATTGCGATGCTCAAAAGATTGCGGGCTGGTCAGAACGACTACGAATGGCAAAAGAAGGCGGCGTGGCGAAAACTGCGCACCGACGCGGATGGAACCTTGACGATAGAGCCGGAGGGTGATTTGAAAGATCTACGCTACCATCCGGTAATGTATCAGGTGATGAGTGAGCCGGTTTATTTTGAGACACAGTACAATACGCCGCGTGCACATGCGGAGCAGGCGACCCAACGGCGGGTGCAGCTTTTTACCGATCGGGCCATTTATCGCCCCGGACAAACCGTATTCTTCAAAGGAATTGTTTATGAGGTGAAAGGAGAAAACCGTCAGGTGCTAACGAACCGGGAAGTAGTTGTGGAGTTGTATGATGTGAATGACAGCGAGATAGCGGTATTGAAGCTAAAGAGTAATGAATATGGATCGGTGTTCGGGAACTTTATTTTGCCGCAGGGCGGTACATTAGGCACCTACCACCTTCGTGTTTCTAAAGATAGGGGATATCATGATTTTCGGGTGGAAGAATATAAGAGACCGACATTTGAGGTAATGATTGATTCGCTGAAGGAGGCTTATAAGCTTGGGCAGGAAGTGACGGTGCGGGGGGCTGCCCAAGCGTTTTCTGGTGCATGGATTGACGGGGCCGACATCCGCTTTACGGTGACCCGGCGTTCAAGGTTCTTGTACCATAGCTTTGCAACCCGATTCAGGCGTGCCTATAGTCCACCGGTACAGGTAGCAGAAGGAACGGCATCGACGGACGATAAAGGGCGCTTTGCTTTGACTTTTATCGCTGAAGCGGATAGCAGTCAGGAGGAGGGCTTCCGATTTTATGATTATGAAATTCAGGTGAGTGCGACCGACCGGCAGGGGGAAACCCAGGAAGTAAGTCAGCGTCTTGCCATCGGAGATAAATCGGTGGTACTTAGCATTGCGTTGCCAGAACGAGTGAACCTCGATTTGGTTGACTCCATTCCGATTCGGACCGAAAACCTGAACGGGATGCCCGTTTCAGCGAGAGGCAACATTCGGTTGACGAAGCTGAAAGGCCCGGGGCGAGTGCTCATCCCAAGTTTATTCGAGTCAATCGATTATACGCTGGAAGATAGCCTTGCCTTCATCAGAAAGTTCCCGCATATTCCTTACCTGGATGAGCGAAACCCTGATCAGGTGATCCGTGAAAAGACGGTGTTGTCGGAAGACTTCGTTTCGGGCGGTAACCTGTCCCTGCAATTGAAAGCGGCACGTTGGGAAGAGGGGGGCTATTTGCTGGAAGCTTATATAGTTGATGGCGCGGATACCTTGCGTACGAGTCGCATGCTGCATCTGCATCGCTCGGTGCCTAAGAAGCCGGTCGACCATGAATTTCTGAATGTATTTTTGGCGAAAGCTTCCTACGCGCCGGGCGAAAGGGCCGAGCTGATTCTTTCTTCGGGTGCCGGACATGCTTTGGTACTGGTGGAAGTGGAACAGGATGGGAAAATCATTCGCAGGGAGCAGGTTAAGCTAAACAAGAGCGTTAAAAGGCTGGCGATCGATATTCCGGCTGCTGATGCCGGACCGCTTTATGTCCACTACCAGTTGGCTCGATACAATGCAGTGAAAAGTGGCAGCCTCGTGATTCCGGTAGTGAAACCCGCTAATAATATAACCATTAGTACCCGTACATTCCGTGATAAGCTGCAGCCCGGTCAGGAGGAAACCTGGGAGCTTAGCATTTCGGGGACTGAAAAAGATAAAATGCTTCCCGAGGTTATGGCTTTTATGTACGATGCTTCGCTCGATCAGTTCGCCGCTAACAACGTTTACTTTCCTCCGGTTTCAACCTACCGTCCTTCGCGAATAAGTGCTTGGAACAATAGTCCATCATACGGACGGTCATACGCTAATTCAATGCGCTTCGGCGACGATTTTTTCGACAGGCGTTTCAGGGAAATGGAGGATCTGAACGATTTCGGTTTTAGTTTTGTGAGCCCTTCTGCTGCGCAACATCGCTTTCTTTTGAAGGTGACAAAGACGGTTCAACCAATCGATGTGTTTGCATCATCGGGCAGTCTCAACGAAGTGGTAGTTGGCTATGGCTCGCAGGCAAAGCGGCAGCTGCAAGGAAAGGTTTCCGGAATTACCCTTCGTGGAAGTGCGGATTCCGGGGACGGCGCTGAGATTCTGTATATTGTTGACGATGTGCCTCAAATGGCAGCAAAGCCGCCGGTTTCTATGGAAGAGATTGCCTCGATGGAAGCGCTGGATGCGGCCACTGCAACCGCATTGTACGGTGAGCAGGGAAGCAAAGGTGCAATCAAGATCACAACCAAAGCGGCGGCGGCAGAAACTGAACTGCTGAATCAGGTTCCGATCAGAAAAGATTTGAAGGAAACCGCATTTTTCTATCCGGATTTGAGGACAGACGAACACGGGAATCTGAAAATCCGCTTCACGAGTCCGGAACGCCTCACCGAGTGGAAGTTTCTGGCCTTTGCGCATACGCCCGAATTGCAAACGGGCGCTCTGGAGCGCACGATTCGGACAAGTAAAAGTTTAATGGTGGTTCCAAATTCCCCTCGCTTTTTACGGGAAGGAGACGAGCTTGTGTTGAGCGCTAAAATCGTAAATATGTCGGGATCGCCCTTAGCGGGTTCGGTTCGCCTCCAATTTTTCGACGCAAATATGCAGCCGGCCGATCACTTGTTTAAGCTGACAACTCCGAGACATACATTTCAGACCGGGCAGTCGGGAAGTACTGATGTGGCCTGGCGATTGAAGGTTCCCGTAGGCTTGGATGCGGTGATTTACCGGGTGCTGGCTGTTGCGGACGATTTCTCTGATGGGGAAGAATCGATGTTGCCGATCCTGAGCAATAAACAGCTGGTTACCGAGGCGATTTCCATACAAGCTGGCGAGGGCCAAACCAAGACGTATCGACTTCCCGGATTGGCGGAGGCGGGTTCGAAAGAACACGTTAGCTTAAGCCTGGAGATCGCTACCAACCCGTTTTGGTATGCTCTACAGGCCCTTCCTTACCTGAATGAGTCGTTCTACGAAAGCTCGGAACAGCATTTTGCCCGAACATATAGCATGCTGATTGGCGCCCATCTGATCAACTCGACGCCTACGATCCGATCCGTTCTGAATCAATGGAGTAGCGCGCAAGATTTTCAATCCCCGCTCGAAAGGAATGAGGAAATTAAAATGATTCTATTGGAAGAGACGCCCTGGGTGCGACAGGCGGAGAATGAGGAAACACGTATGCGTCGACTGGCGCTGCTGTTGGATCTCAACAACTTGAGACAGCAAAGCGCATCTTCGCTTCAGCGATTGAAAAGAATGCAGTTGTCGTCCGGGGCATTCCCCTGGTTTGAAGGGGCAGGTCCGAGCGAATCGATCACGCTACATATCCTGGCGGGCTTTGGTCACTTGAAAAATCTGGGTATACAGGGCAGTGGCGATCTGGCGATTGATTATAACTTGGTCGTTAACCGTGCAATAACGTACCTCGACGCGCAGATGAACGAGCGCCTGGCTTCGGCTGCTGATAAGCGATACACCGCTGGGTATAACGACTTATTCTATCTCTATGCAAGGAGTTATTTCCTCGACTCGAAATCGATCGATGCTAAGCAAGTCGCTTCCATTCTGCAGCGCGTTGAGGGAAGTCAGTTTAAGGGAAACCTGCACTCCCGGGCGATGCTCGCGATCATTTACCATCGTCTGGGGCAGCCAGAGAAGGCGAAGGCGATCATTCGATCCTTAAAAGAGTATGCTGTTCAATCGGCCGATATGGGGATGTACTGGAAAGACAATGTAAGTGGCTGGAATTGGTGGGAGAGTCCGATCGAGACACAGGCGCTGCTTATTGAAGCCTTTCACGAAGTTGCTTCCGATCAGGAAAGCCTAGCACAAATGAAGCTTTGGTTGTTGAAAAATAAGCAGGCGAACCATTGGCCAAGCAGCAAGGCTACCACCGAGGCTATATTTGCCCTACTGGTTGATGAGAAAGCGGTGCTTGAACCTGGCGGCGGAGTGGAAGTTCGCGTCGGAGGCAAAGAAGTGGATCTTTCGGGGCGAAGTGCTGGTGCAGGTTACAGCAAAACGGTCTGGAAGGGTTCAGAAATTACTCCAGGGTTGGCTGATGTTGAGATTCGTAAGCAGAGTGCGGGATTGGCCTGGGGCGCTTTATACTGGCAATATTTTGAATCGCTCGATAAAATTAAATCTTCGGCAAACGGTGTCCAGCTTGAGAAGGAGCTGTATTTGAAAAGGAACAGTGCAGAGGGGCCGCAGTTATTGCGAATTGCCGAGCACACTCCGGTGGCACTGGGCGACCTGGTTACGGTGCGCCTAATTATTCGATCGGATCGCGATATGCAGTTTATGCACCTGAAAGATTTACGTGCAAGCGGTTTTGAACCCGTAAATGTATTGTCGACTTACAAGTGGCAGGGGGGACTAGGCTACTACGAGAGCACGCGCGATGCGGCGACGAACTTCTTCTTCGACCGATTGCCAAAAGGTACCTATGTGTTCGAGTACGATGTAAGGGCAAATAATGCCGGTTCTTTTTCGAACGGGTATACGGTATTGCAGAGTGTGTATGCGCCGGAACTCAGGTCACACAGCGACGGAATACGGGTGGAAATTTTAGGAAAGGCCAGCGATTAGGGAAATCTAGGAAAGGCCACCGACCAAGCAAAAAAAAGAAGCAGCTGCGGTGTTAAACGCAACTGCTTCCTGAATGAAAAGGGTCTCTATTTATGGATTTTGAACCAATACTCCTCCTGAGATGGTGATTTGGTTCTCAGGGATGTATTCAATGATATCGGCCGAACCCGGTTCGATAAGCGATTTCGGATTCGCTCCGGTAAGGTGTGTGCCCGGATACCGGCGATCCATTGGCCGCTGGTTTCTGAAGATATCAAACTTACGATGGCCTTCCCAGGCGAGCTCTAGCTGTCTTTCCTTCATCACCACATCCAAAACAGACATATTTCCAAGCGTGGCAAGACTGTAAAGCCCTGCTTCCGGAATGCCGGCACGTTTGCGAATCAGGTTCACATCATCGATTGCGCTTTGCTGGTTGCCCAGCTTGGCATTCGCTTCAGCGCGGATCAGATAAAGTTCAGCCAGTCTGGAAATGATCGGCGACCAGAGTTGCGGCTGACCTTCCTGACCAGAGGTTTTGGTGATAAAGTACTTCAGATGTCCATTACGTGCTGCCAGTTTCTTGTCGATCAAGACCGAGCGTGTCTTTCCTCCGATTTCGATGGAATAGATGAAGTCGCCCGCTCCGTTGGAACGCTTGCCGAGCGTTTTGGTGGTTCCATTATCGGAATAGCGATAGTCGTCTCCGTTTTTGGTAACCGGAACACCCTGATAGGTGAAATTGTCGTCTACATAGTAGGCCATGGTAACGCCAGCGTCTTCAACGACCGGGAGAATGAACGAGTTTCGTTTGTCGGTCGGGTACGCTCTGACCATCTCCAGATACGAGCGGGAGGCGTACATTTCACCCCATCCGGTACCCTGAATGGTTGCATACATCGATCCTACACTATACCAGGGATCGGTGTAGTCGGTGTCTTTAACGAACTTGATGGCAAAGATCGTCTCGCTGTTATCTTCCGGCATCTTGGCGGAAAGGTTGGGCAGGTCTGACGTGCTGAGCAGGTTGTACTTGCCTGAGTTAATCACCTTATTGGCGTAGGCAATTGCCTCTTCGTTTTGATTCTTATAGAGATAAACGCGTGCAAGAAGGGCTTGAGCAGCTTCTTTGGAAGCATAAACATTGCTTTTTTCGGCCGTGAACAAGGACTCCGCCTTCAGTAAATCCGATTCAATCTGTGCATACACCTCGCCAACTGTAGCGCGTGGTGGATTCTCATTCACATCACTGGATAGCTTCAGCGGAACTGCCAGGTTTTCGGTACCCTGCGTATATGGACGGCCGAAGACATTGGTCAGGTAAAAATAAAGCATTGAGCGCAGATACAGGTTTTCGGCAATCAGCTGATCGTTTTCGACGCTGCTTCCTTCCTCAAGCTTTTCAAGCACGATATTGGTTCCCACGATATTCTTGTACGACTGTTCCCAAAAATCGTTTACGCGGGAATTGGTTACCAAACGCTGGTAATTGTAGGAATAAAACAGGTTGTCGGTTGTCGTTCCGCTCAACGCAACGTTATCGCCCGGATATTCTGTTACCCGGTGCCAGTTGTTGGTCCACGCTTTAAGGCGACTGTAATTTCCGAGGCTGATGGCCTCCACACTGCCCTCAATTTTTTCCAGATCGGTGGAAGGCAATGCGTCGTATGGGGTGCGGTCGAGACTGCAAGAGGCCGCAAAGACGGTGGCCGACAGCAGATATAGTGATATTTTTGTTCTCATGGTAGGTTATGGATTAGAAGGATACATTAAGTCCGAACGTATAGCGCTTAGGCGATGGATATTGCGAGGTAGCATCTCCATAAAGAGCGGCCTCCGGATCGATTCCCGAGAATTTTGTCGACGTCCACAGGTTGTCTCCCGAAACAAAGATGTCGATTCCCTTCACTTTAAGCGATTCTGTAAGCGACACCGGCAAGCGGTAGCCCAATGTTATATTGCGCAGGCGAATGAAAGAGGCATCTTCGAGGTAACGTGAGGATGTTTTATTTGAATTCGTTCCTCCGTTGTAGGATGATGCCGGGTGAGTGGCATTGGGGTTATCTTCCGACCACCGCGACCAGCCATCCTGCAGCACCATTTGGTTATAGTAAGGGTAAGCGCCGTCACTATCAAATAATTCACGTCCGGCATTGTAGGCGTAAGCACCTTTATTGAAGGCAAAGCTAGCGTTTAACGTGAAGTCTTTATACTGCATGGCCGAGGCGATACCTCCCACAAAATCAGGCGTCGAAGTACCTACAAACTGAAGGCTTGCTGCATTGTAATTGTTCGTAGTAGTGGTTTGTCCGGTTGCCGGATCAAGCACCTCCCAGAGCGGATCGCCGTTGGCAGGGTCTACACCAGCCCATCTGCGCATATACCAGGAGTCGATATCGCGGCCTTCCGAGAATCGTTTATTCCCATTGGGTTGATCCTTTCCATCGGCAAGTTCTTCAATCCGGTTTCTGTTTTTAGCAAAGTTCAGATCCAGGCGCCACTGGAAGTCCTTGTCCGCCGCAAAGATGTTGGCCCCAAGGGTAAGCTCTATTCCCCGGTTGCTAACGGCACCGATATTCTCGTAAAAGCCCGAGTAGCCTGCGGTGGAAGGCAGGGCCACAAAGTGAAGCAATCCGTCTGTATTTTTATGATAGAAATCGGCCGTCAGGTTGATACGATTCCAGAGTCCGAATTCCAGTCCCAAATTGAAATCCTTCGAGGTTTCCCAGGTAAGGAAAGAATTACCCAATTGACCGGGATAGGCCGCCGGAGATCCGTTATACTGAGCATTCAGGTTAAACAGATCGTACGACCCGTATAGTGCGGTGGGTACGTTTCCTACCAAACCATACGAAGCCTTCAGACGCAGATAATCCATTTGCTGGATTTGGAAGAACGACTCCCGGTGGATATTCCATGCAGCACTCAATGAGTAGAAATTTCCATACTGCTTTTCACTTCCAAATCTCGACGAACCGTCGTATCGATAAGAGGCTTGCGCATTGTATCGGTCGTCATAATTATATTGCGCATTGATAATTCCTGACTGCGCCGCATAAGCGTTCTTGCCACCGCCAATGTTCTTTGCTTCCGAGGTGTTGCCAAGTATTTCCGAGCCGGCTACAATACCCATGCCCGTAGCGTTCATGCTCTTATACATATAATCCATGTATTCATATGCCACAAAGGCATTGAACTGATGCTTATCGAAGAGTCGGTCGAACTTCAGCATCTGGTTGGTAAATCGTACGTTTCTGCGAGCGTTAAAATTATAGATCGAACCTTTATCAGCCTCTCCGGAAGTCGACTTCGGATCTACATATGAAAAAGAGTTGTCGTTATAGTACGCCAGGTTGTTCGTCGAAACGAATGTAAAATCATTATTGATCTTTACCTCGAAATCTGCGTTCGCCTGAATGTCGAAAATTTCACCGTTGCTGTAATTGTATTGCAGATCGTGCAGATAGTTGCGGTTATCGCGGCCATACCATGTAACGTTGCCTGCCTGCGGATTAATAATCGCGCCGGCATCATCATAGGCCCGGTCCCATGGAAGGCTCAGATAGATATCGTACAAACCATGCTGCCGGTTATCATTCGTTGTGTAGGTAGCGTTTACCTTGGGTTTAAAGGTTATGCGTTCGCTGATACGGTAATCCAGGTTAAGACGTCCCGACCACCGGTCGTACTGATAGCCCTTTACCGAACCTTCCTCCGAAAAGTAATTTCCACCGAAATACACCGATGTCTTTTCCGTATTGCCAACATATGAAAGACTCAAGTCGTTCATCTTTCCGGCCTGGGTTCCATTCTCGATCCAGTTAAAATCATTCTGGAGCACCGCGTCTGTAATATCGGCGGGGATGGCCGACTGATTTTTATACTGGCGGAATGAATCGTAAATCTGCTGACTGTTCATCAGTTTGAAATTTCCATGGTTGAACCTGGAACTTCCTGTTTTCAGATTCGCTGTAAGGGTTCCTTCGCCACTGCGAGCCCGTTTTGTGGTAATCACAATAACACCGTTGGTTCCCCTGGAACCATATTGCGTAGTGGCTGCAGCGTCTTTCAAAACCGACATACTGGCTACATCGTTGGGATTGATATTAGGGACGCCATGTTGGATCACCCCATCAACCACCCAAAGAGGATCAATATTGGAGTAAATGGAGCTTCGTCCACGTATGCGAATGGTCGGGTTATCACCCGGACGGCCGGTCGAGGCTGTTACATCCACACCGGCCACCTTACCCTGAAGCAGGTTGCCAACGCTTGGCGACGACGCGTCCCGCAGGTCATCGCCGTCGACCGTCGTGATAGATGCCGTTATGTTTTCTTTTTTCTGTGTCGAGTATCCGGTTACCACAATCTCGTCAAGAGAGGTCACAGAAGGGATCAGCTGAATATTCATTGGCTGCGGGCCCGCTGTTTGCTCTGCATTCTGAAAGCCGACCATCTGAAAAACCAAAACTTTTCCATGTTCTGCCCGGAGGCTAAACTTTCCTTCCAGATCGGTTGCCGTGGCTTGCGTCGGGTTGTCCTTCAGATAAACCGTTACGCCCGGTAAACTTTCTCCGTCTGCTGTTACTTTACCCGTCACCGTGGTTTGTAAGCCCGAGCGTATCGCAGCATTTTCGAACGGGACTTTCGCGGGTGATGCAAACGATACCGCTGGCCCCAGCATTAAATAATAAATCAGCGGTAACGATGCTGATTTCAGTGTAGATTTAAGAATTCTTTTCTTCATTAAGTGTTAGGGTTAAGTCAATGTTTCCCCAATATTACTTGTTTATCAGTCTCAGCCAAAGGGGCTAAGTGCAAGCAACCGATTGCGTAATGAGATTGATGCAATTGGATTAAATATCACACCGGTTACACAAGAAAACCAGGAGCGCACCCCTACGCGCATGCGAATGGTGAATTAAGACTGCTCAATATCAGGCGCTAAGCGCTAATGCTACTGATAAATTATTTTTCTTTTCTTAAAATTTTGTTTGATAATAATTTCGTTTTAGTTATACTTGTATTAAGTTATACATAATAGCTTATTACAATCACCAGCAAACCAATTACCCATTATGAAAAAACAATCTCTACCCGGATTATTCCTTTTCATCTTTCTTTTGCTAGCGCAAACCCTTTACAGCCAGTCGCCTGTCACAGGAGTGGTCGTTTCAGAAGATGATCAGCAACCCTTGATCGGCGTCACAGTGACCGTTAAAGGAACTACTGAAGGAACACAAACGGATGCCCAAGGGCGATTTTCGCTAAATGCATCCACCGACGACATTCTTGTCTTCAGCTATGTTAGTTTCAACCCGCAGGAAGTTCCGGTTGGGCAGCAAAGAAACCTGAGCGTCGTCATGAAACCCAATGTGGCCAGCCTGAATGAAGTGGTGGTCGTAGGTTACGGCACTCAAAGCCGAAGCAGTATTACTGGCTCAATAGCCAGGCTCGATACGGAAGTGTTAGCGAATTCACCACGATCGAATGTGGCGACTGCGCTGCAAGGAACCGTACCCGGTCTTCAGGTAGTAAACAAAACCGGTCAGCCCGGTGCAGCACCCATGCTTTTACTCCGCGGCGGCGCATCCATCAATAGTCCAGGAGGGCCTTTGGTGATTGTCGACGGCGTGATTCGCGACCTTGGTGATATTTCCGCTGAGAATATAGCCTCCATCGAATTATTGAAAGACGCTTCGGCAACCGCCATTTATGGTGCGCGGGCCAATAACGGCGTAGTGCTGGTTACCACCAAAACGGGGAAGACCGGCAGTGCAGAAGTATCTTATAAATATACCGGAGGCTTCAACCAAAGAAGGGAAGGCTACAATTACCTAAATGCCGGTGATTATATTCATTATACCCGGCTTGGTTATCTCAACGCGAACCGGTCAGAAGCACAGGTAAACAGCTCGAGGGGGCTGGGCTTGCTCACCGATGCGGCTAATCTTGCCACCTTCGATATCCGTCGGTATACCACCGATCTGGATCACCTTTTAGATAAAGGCTGGGAACTCGTAGACGACCCCTATGGTGGAAAGATCATCTACAAGGACCACGGAGGAGAAGTTGAGGACCTGCTTTTCAGAAACAGTCGCACCAATGATCATTACGTAAATGTGATGGGGGGAAACGACCGCGGAAAATATTTTGCCTCTTTTAATGCTTTCGACGAAGAAGGGGTCATTGTCGGGTCGGAGTATCAGCGCTATTCGGCCGATGTAAACGGTTCGTACAAAATCAATCCAAGTTTGGAGGTCTCGACGGCCGTTACACTTTCAACGGCTTCTTCCATTGGTGTCACAGGTTCGGAAGTAAATGCTCTTTACCGGAATCTGGCCATTTGGCCCACCTTCAACCCCTGGATTGACGAAGAAAAAACCTTGCCCAATCCTGGTAATGGAGCCAACGATGGAAATCCGCTCTACTGGCTGGGCCGTGTCGATCGGAACAACGAAACCAACCGGATCATTGCTAACGGGTCGGTCAAATGGGACATCCTTGAAGGACTTTACTTTAAAGCCACCGCCAATGCGTATTTGCTTGAGCGGATCAACGAGTCCTTCCAGAAATCGACTCAAACGTATGCCAACGTGTTCTCCACTCCCGTCTCTATTGGCAATACAAGCAGAGATGCATTCCGCAACATGACCCGTGATTTCCAGACTCAGTTTAACGGAATATTCAACTACAGCACCACGTTCGGCGAACGGCATAACCTCAACGCCATGGTGGGTGCTGAGTACTATAACGTGAAAACCGACTATATGCAGGTGTACGGAAGAAATGCACCAACGGACGATATTCCAACCGTCAACGCTTCAACCATCTTCCCTGCAGAGCTGAACAACAGTACCGTCTCCGAATATCGGATCATTTCTTCGATGGGTCGACTTGCCTACGATTTCGATCAGAAGTACCTCGTTAATGCTGTATACCGCGTCGATGGTGTATCAAGCCTGGCAGCGAACAATCGTACCGGTTTTTTCCCGGGAGTATCGGCCGGATGGAATTTGCATCGTGAAGACTTTTTCCAGAACTCGGCATTGTCGCGCTACATCAGCACCTTCAAGCCAAGGGTGAGTTATGGAGAAAACGGTAACATTTCCGGATTGGGCCGCTATCAGGTGCAGGGAAGCTACGGATTGCAAACCAGCTACAACGGCGAAGCAGGATACCTGAATACCGAGCCGGTTAATAGTAACCTGCTTTGGGAAAAAAGTAAGACGACCGGTGTCGGTTTAGATTTGGGACTTTTTGATAGCAAGCTTACCTTGTTGTTTGATTATTTTGACCGCCGCACGAGCAACCTGCTAACTGCGCTTTCGCTGCCGAGTTATGTCGGATTCTCTTCCATCACCACCAATCTGGGTACCCTTCAGAATCGTGGATATGAGTTCTCGCTGAATGCACAGGTGTTGCGAAATCCTGACGGGTTCAACCTCAACGTTGGGGCCAACGCCGCGCTCGTGAAAAACAAAATTCTAGAACTTCCTTTCAACGGGAATGACAACAACCGCCAGGGGGGACTTCAAGTTTTTGATCCGTCGAGCAACGAAGTAATATGGGTAGGCGGCTACCAGGAAGGTCAGTCACTGGGCGATGTCTATGCCTACAAGCAAGTCTCGATCTTCAAAGATGACGACGAAGTAGCCCGCATCGCTGGCAACCGCACCGATAACATCGCCGGTATTACCGGTCCGAACCTACCGGCCGGTCAGAACGGACGCATCACGCCGGGCGATGTCAACTGGCTCGACGTAGATGGCAACGATATCATCGACTCGCGCGACCAGGTTTATATCGGGAACGTGAACCCGAAATGGACAGGCGGATTTACCACCAATCTTAGCTACAAAGATTTCAGCTTCTTCAGCAACTGGGAATTTGCGCTGGGCCATACGATTTACAACGATCTGGTAGCGCGTACCCTTGGAAACTATCAGGGAACATTCAACTATATCGACTTGCAGAAGAAAGCCTGGTCGCCAACCAATACGGTTACCGACATCCCGAAGGTCTACTATGCCGATCAGGTTCCAGGATCCAAACAAAATTATACTCGCGGAAACAATGCCGCAACAGTTGTAAACAGCAATAACTCACGGTTCTACGAGAAGGGCGATTACCTGGCCCTGCGTGAAGTAACCCTCTCGTACGATCTTCCGGCCGACTTTATGTCGAAAACGCGCTTGTTATCGCGTGCACGTGTTTACGTCAGCGGCAACAACCTGTTTTATATTACAGACTTTAGCGGACCAACACCTGAACCTCCTGCCAACGCTAATAATGTAATGACCGGAATTTACCTGGGAACCTATCCTACGCCGCGCTCTTTTGTATTGGGTTTGCAGGTCTCATTTTAAGAAGATATAACGATTTTACCATGAAAAAGAATATAATCATCCTCATAGCACTCGGATTCAGTCTTGTCGGACTGCCATCCTGCAATAAAAATCTGGATCTGGCACCCATAAGCTCCATCAGCGATGCCAACTATTGGAAAACCGCCGATCAGTTCGATGCCTTTGTTAACGGCGTCCACTCCAGCTTCCGCGGTCACGAACGAGCATTTGTGCACCTTGGCGAACTTCGCGCCGACGCCTTTGGCAACGACCCCGGCACCACCGGATCATTCACCGGCGAAGCACCGCAGGGCTTGGAGCGGATGTGGCTTCAAACCCTTGATATGGATAACCCGGGCGTCGGCAATTATGGCGGATTTTATTCCAATATCAATCAGCTGAATCTCCTTATCAATAAGCTAAATACCACGGCCATTGTGAGCGAGACCGACAAAAACTATTACCTGGGCGTTGCTCACGGAATGCGGGCCTTTTACTATTTTCATCTTTACCGCAGCTGGGACAAAGCCATTATCCAAACCGAAGCCATTGCCGATATCGATATTTCCAACTTGGCCAAAGCTGCCTCCAGCGGTGAGGAAGTACTGGCACTGGTCAAACAAGATATCGACCAGTCGCTCAACAGCTTCGCCGGCGACTACAGTTTCCGAAAAGGCAGATCGTTTTGGTCGAAAGCCGCATCGCTTATGCTAAAGGCTGAAGTGTACCTATGGACGGCCCACCGTGCAGGCGGTGCGGGCGATGCAGCCATTGCCAAAAATGCGCTGACAGAAATCCAGTCGAACACGGCCCTTAGTCTGATAGAACCGTTCTCGCAGGTTTTCGCCTATAATAACAAAGGCAGCAACGAAATTATTTTTGCCGTCCGGCATCAGCTGAATGAAGCAACGCTGGGTTTTATAGGCGATTTTGTTCCGCAGGCAGGACTGATTGCCAACTATTACGATTCACTCGACAATCGAAAGTTTACAGTCACACAGGAAAACTACGGCGGACTGCTCCGGATTCCCACGAAAATCGCCACCTATCGCCAATACCACGATCTCGACAGCCGTAAAAATACAAGCATTCAGGCTGCCTATGAGAAAGAGGCCGATGGCGACTTTAAAATCGCCGGGGCATTTCTGAAAAAGTATCAGGGTCAGCAAGATGCCGGCTCACGGGCCTATACGAACGATTTTCCCATCTACCGATATGCCGATTTGCTGTTGCTACTGGCAGAAGCCAAGGCAATTTTGGGCGAAAATCCGGCCGCCGAAATCAACCAGATACGTGCCCGTGCTTTCGGAGCCAATTACGATCCGGCCCGTTTTGCATATCCGAATCAGGCCATTGATTCCGACCCTTATGATGCGATCTTGCAGGAGCGCTTCCTCGAGTTCGTGGGCGAAGGAAAAAGATGGTACGATTTACGTCGTTTCGGCGATTCGTATGTCTATGAGCATACCACCCTGACGTCAGCCGACGCTTATAAACTACTTTGGCCGATCGATCGTACAACCCTTACCAACAACCGGGAATTAAAACAAACCCCCGGCTATCCAGAATTTTAAAGAATAATTTTTTACACGATGACAAAACACCTTAACGGCTTAATTGCCGCTCCGTTTACACCCATGCACAGCGATGGCAGTCTGAACCTATCGCTCATTCCAACCTATTATCAGTTCCTTAAACACAACAAGGTGACCGGGGCCTTTATTTGCGGATCCACCGGAGAGGGCGTGTCGCTCACCATCGAAGAGCGTAAGGCTGTTGCAGAGGCCTGGGCCGAATGCACCAAGGGCGATGCCGAATTCTCCGTCATGACACTGCTCGGCGGTACCTGTGTTGCCGATTGCAAAGTTTTGGCTAAACACGCGCGTGAAATTGGTCTTTACGGCATTTCCTTTACGGCTCCCTTTTATTTCAAGCCAGCCGATGTGCAGACACTGGGCGATATTTGTGCCGAAATTGCTGCCGAAGTTCCCGACATGCCGTTCTATTACTACCATATTCCGGTACTTACCGGCGTTGCGTTCAATATGATCGACCTCCTTTCTGCCATCGATGGAAAGATTCCGAATTTTGCCGGAATTAAATTCACCCACGAAGATTTTATGGATTATCTGTCATGCCTTCGCTTTCAGGGAGGGAAATACGATATGCTTTGGGGAAGGGATGAAAATATGCTGTCGGCCCTGGTATTAGGTGCCAAAGGAGCCGTGGGAAGTACCTATAACTACGCTGCCCCGCTCTACAACGACCTTATCAAGGCCTTTCAGCGCGGAGATTTGTCGGAGGCGCAGAAGTTGCAGCAAGACTCCATCGATATGATCCGGCTTTTGGGCAAATATGGAGGAATCGCGACTGGCAAGGCCTTTATGCGACTGGTCGGAGTAGATTGTGGAAAATTCCGCCTGCCGGTGAAAAACATGACCGATGAAGCTTATGCAGCCTTCGCTCAGGATGCCGAAAGCGTTGGTTTTTCGAACTTCCAATCGGTGAAACCCTGAGGCCCTTAATCTCCTATATCAAGTTTTGCAGCATACAGATTTTATAATATTGCTACCATCTACACCATGACTGATTGCCTATCCATGCCCGAGCTTGCGTCCATCCATTTCAGGGTGGGTGCAAGCTTACAAAATGCCGACGGCTCCGAGTCGCCGGGTTTCGCCGGCGCCATCAGCGGAATAAGTAATGAAGCTTATATAATCGCCGGCGGCGCCAATTTCCTCGACCGCATGCCTTGGGAAGGGGGTAAAAAAGCCTATTCTGACCGAATTTTTGTTTTTGAACGATCTGGCAGGGAGCTCATCGAAGCAAAGGAAACAACGATGAACCTTCCCGAACCCATCGCCTATTGCGGGTCGGTTTCAACCGAATACGGAATCGTATATGCGGGTGGCGAAAGCGAACAGGGCTTGTCAAGCAACGCTTTTATACTGTCTTGGGACATCTCAGCCCGGAAGATGGAAGTCAAGACCCTGCCACCCTTGCCGCTGGCGCTGGCCGGAGTTTCGCTTACACGGATCGGTCCTGTCGTCTATGCATTGGGTGGTGATGGTATACGGGAAAGTTCCGCAGCCTTGTTCAGCATTAATTTATCGCTGCCGATCCGCGTGTGGGAGCGTCTTCCCGATATGCCACGGCCCGCTGCGTACATGGCTGCACTGGCGCAGGACAGTCCTGCCGGTTTTCAGTTGTACGCCATCGGCGGCCGGGCGAAAACAACTTCCGGAATCAGCGAATTGTATTCCGATACGCTTGCCTATCACCCGGAAACAAAGCGCTGGACGGAACTGCAGCCCATCAGCGACGAAGGACGCCGGATCAGCCTCTCGGCAGGTGCAGCGCTTGCCCTGGGGACGAGGAGTATCGTGCTGCTGGGTGGCGACGATGGCACTGTCTTTCATCAGATTGAAACCTATTTCGCCCGGATCGCATCCGCGGCGGATGCCGGGGAAAAAGCAACTTTAACGGAGGAAAAAAATCAATTGGTGACGAAGCATCCCGGCTTCTATAAAGGTATTCTGCATTATGATACCTTTGTAAATCGCTGGACCAGGATAGCTGAATCTCCCTATCCCGTTCCGGTATGCACGTCGGCAAGTTTGTGGGGCCACGAGCTGCTTATTCCCTCCGGGGAAACGCGGCCTGGAAAGCGAAGTCCGGACATTATTTGTGGAAGCATCGGTTTCCATCATTGAATAACTGACCAATAAAACCAATACATGATGAAATTTACGCCAGTGAAAGATTCCAGGTACTATCCCTGGGTAGTGGTGGGGCTGCTTTGGGTGGTTGCCTTATTGAACTATATGGACCGGCAAATGTTGTCGACCATGCGGCCAAGTATGCAAATCGACATCGCCGAGCTAACCTCCGCTACCAATTTCGGCCGGCTCATGGCAGTGTTTCTCTGGATCTACGGACTGATGAGTCCGGTGGCCGGAGCCATTGCTGATCGCTTTAACCGCAAACGACTCATTGTTGGCAGCCTCTTCGTGTGGTCGGCCGTCACCTTCGCCATGGGTTATGCCGAAACATTCAGCCAGCTCTACTGGCTGCGTGCCCTGATGGGGGTAAGCGAGGCCCTATATATCCCGGCAGCACTCTCGCTGATTGCCGACTACCACAAAGATCGGAGTCGCTCCCTGGCTATCGGCATCCATATGACCGGACTCTACATGGGTCAGGCACTCGGCGGCTTTGGGGCCACCGTTGCTGAATCCTTTACCTGGCATACAGCGTTTCAGTTATTCGGACTGATCGGAATTGTTTACTCCCTGATTCTGATGTTTTTCCTGCGTGAAATCAAGGTGCCTTCCACTGTGCTGAAAAGCGTGCAGCAGCAATTGGTTAAAAAGCGAACCTTTGCCTTCAAGGGAATCGGTCTGCTGCTATCTAATATGTCGTTTTGGGTTATCCTGTTTTATTTTGCCGTTCCGAGCTTACCAGGCTGGGCAACGAAAAACTGGCTTCCTACCTTATTCGCACAAAACCTCGATATTCCGATGTCGACAGCAGGACCATTATCCACCATTACCATTGCCGTCTCTTCTTTTGTAGGCGTTATCTTTGGCGGCATCTTGTCCGATCGCTGGGTGAAGAAAAATATCAAAGGCCGTATCTATACCAGCGCTATCGGATTAGGAATGACCATCCCTTCTTTGCTATTGCTCGGTTTCGGTCATTCCCTTTTCCATGTGGTTGCTGCCGCGCTCTGCTTTGGTTTAGGCTTCGGAATGTTCGATGCCAACAATATGCCCATCCTTTGTCAGTTTGTGTCGGCCCGTTACCGTGCCACGGCCTACGGACTGATGAACATGACCGGTGTGTTTTCGGGGGCTTATATTACCGATCTGTTGGGCCGTTCGTCGGATGAAGGACAACTCGGACGCGATTTTGCCATGCTGGCCGGTGTGGTGCTCGTTGCCCTCGCCATCCAGCTGTACTTTCTACGCCCGAAAGTCGACGATTTTAACGACGATTACCGACCGGAGCCCACGTAACCTTTTCCGATATCCAGGTGGCGGCCGCTTTTTGCCGGCTGCTTTTCCGGCGAATCGGCAGGTTCAACAATCATCGCGCTGAACATCCATTTCACTGGCGAATACCATATTCCTGAATTGAAACTACCCACCGGTGCTTTGATCACAATCTCGTTCCATCCCTTCTTCAGCTTCACAGGGGTAGGAGGGCGTGAATAATAGTTCTCATCGATGTAAGGTATCTCCAGATCACCATCCTGACCGGCCCTTGCCCAGAGGGGCGGATCAATCAGCTGGCCGTTCAGCCAGATTTTACTCTGCATATCGTTCCAGGTACCTTTCGCGGGGGTGGCAGATTTGGTTGATCTTGAAAAGTCGTAGAAGCCTATCCACATCAGCGCGGTCGTATCTGCTTCACTGTAATATCGGGAACGGGCATAGTAGGTACTGTTTTCCTGTGGCTCCTTCAGAAAACCCTTCACCACCGGATCCCAGAAATGCCGGAGTATAACCGTGCCACCGTAAGCCGGAATTACGTTGCTGGCCGTCGAAAAGTCAAAGTCGCCCCGCTCCGGCGCAAAAGTACGGGCCAGATTCCCTTCGTTCGGATAAGGCCCCGCAAGTTCCCAGCGAAGATGTGCCTGGGCAACATAGTTGAAGGGGAGATGACGGAAGAATGTTTTCTTAATATCAATCAAACGGTTTTCAAATTCAGTGAAAGCTTCCAGGTTATCGCTGGTGATAGATACCGGGTTTCCGGTTTCGCCTCCACCGCGCCAAATCCGTTCCGAGAAAGCCAGAATGGACGGGTACACCGGATTGTACACGAAATTGTCCTCTCCGCTTTCCAATCGTCGATCGTTCCACAAACACAAAATAGCACCCCGGTAATTCTGGTCGCCTTCCTGCCGGTCAAGCATGGCATGGTTTAAGATAGACACCACGCTCTCCTGAGCATCCATATGGTTGATGTAGAGGTTTCTCGAGTCAACCAGCTCCAGCAAATTAATATTCGGAAGCTTACCCAGATTATCCATCCACAGCTGCCTGATCACCGAATTTGTAAAATTCCCTCCTGGTTCCCAACCCATTACTTTCTTCCCTTTTTTCTCGATCGTTTCAATCATGGCCGGAAGAAAAGCCTCGTTGGTAATTTCCACTTCATCGGCCCCGATATGCACGTAAGGAACGTCGTAGGTATCACAGAAATCTTCCAGTATCTGTTTTACCGTTATCAGTCCCGAATCGCTTTGCATATTATAACCCATAGCGCGTGTAAATGCCGCACTATGACCCGGCATATCGATTTCCGGAATCAACGTAATAAAACGGTCTTTACAATATTGAATCAGCTCTTTCAGCTCTTCTTCCGAATACGACTGCCCCGCAAATCGGGTCATCGTTTCCGGACGGGTGAGCTGGGGATAGCGCTTTATTTGCAACCGCCAGGCCACATCTTCCGTTAAATGAAAATGAAAAATATTCAATTTCATGCGACTGATCTGGTCGATTTGTTGTTTCAGCAGTTCCATCGACTGATAGTTCCTTCCCACATCAACCATATAGCCACGCCATGCGAAAGCCGGATAGTCGCTTATTTCAACCCCTTGAATACGGCTATCGTTTCGCATCAGTTGCCTTAGCGTCTGAATGCCGTTGAATATCCCGTGCAGGCTGCTTGACCGGATCGAAATCCGCTTTGAGGTTACTGTAAGCTCATACGCTTCAGCCGTACGGTTAGTCTCGGTCACCGGTCCGATCATCAATTCGATCGTAGGTTTGCGACCAGCCTTCCCGTTTTTCACAGGCACCGATACTCCTCTGTCGTTTAGCATTTCCTGTAGCGAGCCCGCCAGGCGGCTGAGCGAATCGTTGCTGATCACGATTGCTACCGTGGACGCCAGCGGATAAGTCTCGCTGGTCCAGTTCAGCCTATGCGGCAGCGGAATCAGGGAAGGTTTCCCCGAGTCTTCAGTCGCCAGCGCCACGAAAGGAACTGCCGTGAATAAACAAAGGAGTATCAGCAGATACCCGCGCCACTGGGGGCCAAACATTTTCTGGTTTCTTATTTCCACCGGATTGTCTTAAATACGATATCGCTGTAGTTATCTTTTTCGTAAAGAATGCCAACACTCTTTTTCGAAAGCTTTACAATATCGGAATAAGCCGTCCACGATCCCTTGTATCCCTCCTGGCTTTTATCAACCAAAATAGATTTTTCCCAGGTCGCACCATCGTCGTAGCTGATCCGAAGCGTCAGGTTGTCGCGGTTATTTTTGTCTGCGGCATTGCTGAACGCCAGGATGTTTTTCCCTTTCCTGCTTCCGAGGGTTAGAATACTGCCCTGGTTAACCGGATCCGGAAGGTTATGATCAACGAATGTTGTGTCCCAACTTGCTCCGCCATCGCTGCTGATCGAAATAATCCGTGCGCGTTCGTTGCCCTGTTGGTTACGGCTGTTCATCATCAGGCGGCCACCGGATAATTCAGCGGCGGAACTCTCATTCGAGCCAAGGTAACTCACCGTCTCACCCAATTGAAAACTATCGCCATGGTCGTCGGTAAAGAATCCATGCGCCTGATAGTCTTTCGCAGCCGGTTTCGGATCGCCGGCACTATGGTTGGCAGCCACGAAAATTCTTCCTTTATGCGGTCCGCTTTCAAACTGCATGGCATGTCCCGGTGTGTTGGCATACGAGCGCCAGTCGTCAGCAAAATTCCACTCCGGATTTAGTTCCGGTTTATTGGGGCGATGCACTTGCGTCGTGATCTCTACCGGTGCTCCCCAGGTCTTACCCTGATCGGTTGATGCCACATACCATACCGTGCGGTTACCATTTCCTTTCCGAACTTCCCCCTCGTGGTTATTCCCTACGTTGTAAAAGATAAACAGTCGCCCCTTCGGATAACGCGGATCCTGCAGGTCGATTACCGGAGCCGGGTTTCCCGCCTGCAGATCGCCCACATCCACCACCTTGCTCAGGATGCTCCAGGTCTTTCCTCCATCTTCACTGCTTTTCATCACAATATCGATATCGCCGAAATCACCGGCATTGTGTACCCGCCCTTCCGCAATAGCAATAATTTTCTTTTCTGAAAAGGCTACGAGGGCAGGTATCCGATACGATTTATAGCCATCATCGCCCGATCGGAATACCGATACCGCTTCTTGTGCCCATGCCGTATGTGCCATTAGCAACAGAAGGCACAGGCTTGAAATTAACTTTCTCATAATTGTTCTTTTTATAGGTGATTGATATTATTTTACATGTTTCGTTAACTGATCGCAGTACCATTCCTGGCGTGGAAGGTGGAAAGGGCCTTTAAATAGATTCCCTTTCGCCCCCTGCGCTACTGTACCGTCGCGGTGCAGGTAGCCGAACCATTCTCCATGGTTCTTATCATAAAAATGACTGTAGGCATAATCCTTTATCATGCGGTGCCAGTTCTTGTATTTTTCGTCGCCCGTCAGGGTGTAGGCCAGCAAGGTAGCAATAATGGTTTCGTTCTGCGGCCACCAGAATTTCATGTCCTGCCAATACTCCTGTACCGGTTTGTTATACACATCCCGGAAATAGTAAATGCCGCCAAATTCCTTGTCCCATCCCCGTTCCCACATATAATCGAGCATGCGGCAGCCCAGGTCAATCAGTTCCGGATCGTTGTTGCGGTATTTCGCCTCGTGCAGAATAAACCATGCACCCTCAATGGCGTGTCCCGGGTTCAGGGTTCTACCATCAATATGATCAATAATACTTCCGTCGGGTGCCACCTGCTCCATCACGCAGCGGATATCATCCTTGACAAAATTCGTTCGAATGTCGTCGATCCATTGCTTAATATATGCATCGCAACGCTCATCACCAATGGTTTCCCGCAGCTGCTGGGCCGTATTCATCATAATCATCGGCACCCCGATTCCCTTGCTGGGCCGCGTATCCGTAAATTTCTTAGGAAGCGCTTTTTCTCCGCTCGCATATTTCAGGCATTCACCGAACAAGGTCCGTGCTTTATCGGCCATTTCACTGTCGTCCGTTGCTTTCGCGTAGGCCGCCAGGGCAATGACGGCAAAGGTTTCCGAAAAAAAATAACGTCGTTTGCGAAGGGGAAGACCCTCGCGCGTCATGTGAAAAAACATTTGGCCGTCGGTATCGAAACAATGCTTCAGCAGAAAGTCGATGCCCAAACGCGCACCATCGAGCCATTCAGGACGGGCTTCTACGGTATTGTAGAGGGTAGACAGCATCCAGGATGCACGGCCCTGTATCCAAACAGCCTTATCATCGTCGATCAGCGACCCGTCCCGATCGCGCATCAGCAGGTAACCGCCATGCTCGGTATCGTAACTTCTGGGAAACCAGAAAGGGATGGTACTTTCGAGTAACTGTTTTCGGTAGAAGTCGCCCTGCGACCTCAGGTAAGAATAATCAGGCGTTTTCATATTTTCTAATCGCTTATGTTAATTTTAAAGGTAGAAGCAGGCAAGCCCGCTCCGTTAACCAGGTTTGCGTCTGAATAGGCCTTCCAGCCATAAAGCACTTCGGTTACGACCAGGCCTTCCGGTACCTCCAATATCACGTTGGAACCCTCCACCTGAGGCGTCGCGTCCAGTATCAGGCCCCGATCGGTTTTCAGTTGGAAGCCGCGCACTGCACCACCGCCATGCGCACGGAGGCCCTTTCCGTGGTCAAATTCAATCAGCACCCTATTCTTCGTTCGGTGCGCCTTCCGCGCTTCCGGACCCTCGGCTTCCAGCCGCCTTCCATAACTGAATTTCAATGCCAGCTTGGCCAGTCGCACGCCAATCGCTTCCTTCCGTGTCGGATGAACATCGGTTGGATGCCCCAGGTCGCTGCTCACTGCCATATAAACGGCGGGCATGCGGGCTGCCAGCCGCCTTTGGGAATCACGGAAGGAAGGCCAGGAGGGCCGGTTGATGCTCGAAAGCTGAACGAAGTAGACAGGTACTTCCCAGCCCCAGTTATTCCGCCAGCTTTCTACGAAGGCTTCGAAGGCCTTCTCATGGAATTCGGCATTGTGAGCATCGCTTTCGCCCTGGTACCACAAAACGCCCGCGATCGGAAAGCCGCCAAGTTTTGCGATACCGCTTTCAAAATTATAAGCCGGCTCGTAAGGGTGCCGCTGTAATTTGCTATCGGCCTTTTCCAGATTCCGGTTGGCCCGTTGCCGGCACCATGCCTGTATAAAATCAGAATCCCGCCAGTCGCGAAAAACATTCACCAGCAAGGGGTCGCTTTCCAGACGATGGCGGTCAATCCACGATACCAGTGGCGACCCACCCACGGCTATCTCGATCAGCCCCACCGCAACATCCTCTTCCAGCTGGATGGTCTTTCCGAAGTGATAGGCGATGGCTGAAAATTCTAACGAACTTTGCTGGTTGTTCTCTTTCCATGTACCCGAAAAATAATCCAGCTGGTTGATCTTCGCGAGTGTTGAACTGTCCCAGGCAATATCCTGCGTTTCAACCTGCGGCTTGTATTTCAAGAGGCGTATGTTCGGATGCCGTAAAGCTTTCTTGCTTTCTTCCTGTCCGCCTTCCGACTGCCCTAAAGGAAAGTACATATTCGATTGACCGGAAGCCAGCCAAACGTCGCCGATCCATATATCGTTAAGTATGATGCTTGCATCCGGGGAGCTAAGCGACAGTCGGTAGGGGCCGCCCGCTTTCATTGCCGGAAATTCTACTTTCCATTGACCGTCTGGTCCGGTCTTCGCCGATCGCTTCAGGCCGTTCAGTTCTACATCGACAGCAGTGCCCGTATTGGCTGTTCCCCACACCGGCAACACCTGGTTACGCTGCAGCACCATATGGTCCTGAAAAATATCCGCCACGCGCATCCCTCCGTATTCGCCGGTAATCCGTTGGAAAAGCATCGTTGCCAATATTTCCGCGCCCTCTCTGTTAGGATGAAGCGCGTCGGGCAATAGATCGGGCCGGTTATACAAAGGGCTGTGGAAATCAACCAATTCCACCTGGTTTGCCCGGACAATTGCAGGGATCTCCTCCTGAATTTGCCAGAACCAATCGTGCGTTCCCGAAAGGAAACGCGGGTGAGCCGGAAAAATAGGACTCAATCGTGCAATCCATATTTTAATGTCCGGGTTCCGGGCTCTCAGCGTATCAATCAGCCAGCTGTAGTCGGCCTTAAACTCGTCGCGATAATCCGGCCAGTTCCTCGGATCCGTATCGTTTAAACCCAGGTGAACGATCGCGATATCGGCTCCAAACGACAGTGCGTTTTGAAACTCCGGTGTTTTCCAATACGGATTGTGCCCCTTCCTTAATAAGGTGGCACCGCTGCGCCCAAAATTTCCGACCTCATAATTCGCTCCCAACAGTTTCTGCAACTGTGCGGGATAGGAGTTAACCGCAGGATTCTCGATCCCTGCACCAAAGGTCACCGAATTGCCGATGGCTGCTATTTTAATCTTGTCCTTCTGCGCGTGCAATGCAAGTGGCAGGGATAATAAAAGAATCAGAAGAAGACCAAGGCGATTCATTTCGTCAAAGGGTTTAAAGGGGCTCGTAATATATCGTCTGTGCGGATACCCGGATGTATCTCTCCGCTGGGTATAAAAATTTCATGATTCCATATAACCGCGGTGCTGGTCACCGGTGCATAGGGCAATGGTTTCAGGCGCGTCCACTGATCGTTCGCTACATTGTAAGCATATACCTGCCGACTAAATCCCGGGTGATTTTCAGCCAATGCGAACTGCTTCGCCTGCCATTCACTTCGTTCTGCCTCTGAGCCTGCATTTTTTGCGCGGCTCGCAAAGGTTTCTATTTGGTGAAAGATCGACCCGTCGTCGCCCCCCATCAGGTAGATAGTGCCCTGGTAGCCGACCGCCATGGCAGCCGACAGCGCAGGAAGGTGGGCCGTTCCGTCCATAATCTTCGCCTTTTCCGTCCAGGTTTCTTTTTCAGTATCGTATTGCAGCAAGGTATGGTAAAGCTCGCTCACCCCGTCAGGCTGCCGCGCCCTTCCGCCTGCCACAAAAAACGTCTTGCTTCCTTCTGCCGGCGCCACAGCCACGGTATGCGACATGGCCCGGGGTAGGGGAGTAGCCGCTTGCCAGCCCTTTTCCTGGTTTTTTAA
>DAIRDA010000010.1:25759-27831 GCA_036796375.1 Albibacterium sp. | reverse complement strand
CACCGTTGGCGGTCTTTAATATAAGATTGGCAGGAAGAATCGGAACAGAAGAGCCCCCGGCTACTACTGCCTTCAATCGCTTGCCGTTGGCAATTCCGCCACAGTATTCGTCAGAATAGAGAAATTCTTCTACCGAAAGGCCAAGGTCTATTTCATAAACTCCCGGTTTTTTCAGGTTTCCACCTGCGGAAATAAGTTTAGTTCCGGTGCTGCGGCCAATCCCGATTTTTGAATACTCCTCGCCTCCGTGAGTAATGATAGGGACGGTGGCTGCTATGGTTTCAACATTGTTAACGACGGTTGGGCAATTGTATAAGCCAGAGACCGCAGGAAAGGGAGGTTTCAAACGGGGATTTCCACGCTTACCTTCCAACGATTCCAACAAAGCGGTTTCTTCCCCGCAAATGTAGGCGCCTGCTCCCGGGTGCACATATAATTCAAGATCATATCCGCTTCCTAATATATTTTTACCTAAAAAACCATTTGCTTTCGCTTCCGCAATTGCCTTTTCCAGAATGCGGATTTGAGGCATCATTTCACCGCGAACATATATATAGGAAGTATTCGCTCCAAGTGCGAAACTGGATATAATCATCCCCTCTATTAAAAGATGGGGAATATATGTCATTAAATATCGGTCTTTAAAAGTACCTGGCTCTGATTCATCAGCATTGCAAACCAGATAACGGGGCACACCCTCCGGCTTCGCTAGAAAACTCCATTTCATTCCGGTTGGAAAGCCAGCTCCTCCGCGTCCACGTAAACCAGAGGTCTTCACTTCCTCAACAACCGCCTCAGCCCCCATGGTACCGATCGCTTTCTCGACGCCCCGATACCCTCCTTGACGGCGATACACTTCGAATGTATTAATACCGGGGACCTGTATATTCTCAAGTAATAACTGATGAGCCATTTTCTACCCTTAGTTTTTGTTTCTCAATTCTGCAATCAACTGGCTAACACTGCTTTCAGTCAGATTCTCGTAAAAGGTATATTCTGGGCCAATCTGTAAAACCGGTCCGAAACCGCAAGCGGCAATACATTCTACACCCCGCCAACTGAACATTCCGTCACTGCTGACCTCACCTTCCTTAATCCCGAGTGTCTGCTCAATGTGTTTCATTATCTTTTCCGCTCCGACCAGACAGCATGGACCTGTCCGGCATATTTCCAAAACGTATTTTCCCTGAGGTTTCAGAAAATACATGGTGTAGAACGTTGCTACTTCGTAAACCTCAATGGGTTCAATCGATAAAAAAGATGCAACCCGATCCATCGCATCAGGGCTCAACCACCCTTGTTCTGCCTGAACTTCGTGGAGTATTGGCAACAAAGCAGATTTTTGTCTGTCTTGTGGATAGCGGTCTACAATTATCTGGAATTTATTTAATAGTTCCGGTGAAAACTCTTTCGTTTCGGTGTTCTGTACCTTAAGCATCTAACTCTCCTGCTATAACATTCAAACTACTCATGTTAATTATGGCATCCGATAACAGCATACCTCTACTCATGGGCGCGTACATCGAATAATTGATAAAGGAAGGTCTTCGGAAATGAAGACGATAGGGAGCTCGCCCTCCATCATTGATTAAATAGAAGCCAAGTTCACCATTCGCCCCTTCAACAGCATGATATACTTCTGACTTTGGCGTTTCTATCTCGCCCATCACAATCTTGAAGTGATAAATTAACGCTTCCATGTTGTTATATACCTTCTCTTTCGGAGGCAAATAGAACTCGGGCACATCCGCATGGAAAACACCTTTCGGCTCCTTCTTAAGCTTTACTAATGCCTGCTGAATAATTCTCATGCTCTGTCTCATCTCTTCGTTCCTAACCATGTAACGGTCGTACACGTCGCCGTTAGTACCCACAGGAATTTCAAAATCGAATTCTTCGTACGAGCTGTAAGGTTCGTTTACCCGAACGTCATAATCCAGCCCCGTCGCACGAAGTATCGGACCGCTCCAGCTATACTCAAGTGCCGTGGCCGTATCAACCGCAGCAACCCCTGAGGTCCGCTCTATAAAGATGCGATTTCGATCAAATAACTCAGTGAATTCTTGTAAAAC
>DAIRDA010000010.1:1326-25659 GCA_036796375.1 Albibacterium sp. | reverse complement strand
GGAATCTCAATATTGAGCAATTTTTCAACCGTCATGTGCCACCCCATATTGTTAATCGGGGATGAACAATAATTCAAGCGATCAGTTAAGGGGGTAATTTGATAGAACGGCCGATGTTCGGCAATTTTCTCAAACGCTCTGTGAATATAGCCAATGGTGGAAATTCCACTTACTATGCGTTCTCCGTCCATCTGGAGCACATTCTGAAAGACCCCATGAGTAGCCGGGTGTGTCGGCCCTAGGTTCAGGGTGATCAAATCATCCTGAGCATCGTTATCCCTATAAACCGGTTTGTTAGGTGATATTTTGGTAATAGATTCTGCCATCTTATCGTCCGAAAAAATAATCTTTCTTATCTACCCGGTTTGGATCTTCCAACGGGTATTCTTTTCGCATCGGAAACGCTTCCATATCATCCACGTTCAAAATACGGCTCAAATCGGGGTGACCTTGAAAACGAATTCCAAAAAAGTCGTATGTTTCACGTTCCATCCAGTTTGCCCCCTTCCAGAGGACCGTTGCAGAGGGGATGGAGGGCTGAACATCCGAAATTGGAACCTTAATTCGTAGTCTAAGGTTATGAACAAAGCTGTGGAGGTGGTATACCACGGTATAGGCGAGTTCGTTATCGGGATAATGAACCGCTGTAATATCAGTTAAGTATATAAATTGCAGCTCTTCATCCTTCTTTAGAAATTCAAGAACTTCGATGATATTTTCTTTTTGAGTTTCTACCGTAAGTAAACCATAAGGCTGCTCGGGAAATACAATAATTTCCCCGAAACGCTCCTGTAGTCGCTGTAGCAACGAATTGTTATCAAGCTTATCCATTATCTGTTACAATTCCATATTGTTCTAGTAGCGCCTTATATTCTGGAGTATTCCGGCGATTCAGCGCCTCATTTTTTACTATATCCTGGAGATGCATGATCCCGTCAAGAATAGCTTCAGGACGCGGAGGGCAACCAGGTACATAAACATCTACCGGGATGATCTCGTCGATCCCTTGCAACACCGAATACGTGTCGAAAATTCCGCCACTACTCGCGCATGCACCAACCGCTATTACCCAACGCGGTTCTGCCATCTGAATATAAACCTGTTTTAGTACTGGCGCCATCTTTTTAGCTATAGTACCCATCACAAGAAGCATGTCAGATTGCCTGGGTGAAAAACTGGGTCTTTCCGCTCCAAATCTGGCCAAATCATAATCGGCACCCATAGTAGCCATAAATTCGATTCCACAGCAAGAGGTTGCGAATGGAAGTGGCCACAAAGAATTTGCTCGTGCAAGGCCGATAACCTTGTCAAAAGATGTAGCGAAAAATCCCGCCCCCTCTACTCCTGGCGGAGCCGCATCTAATTTTATATTACTCATCTCTTTCACCCTTTAATATCTACTCATCCCAATCGAGAGCTTTTTTCTTAATCACATAAATAAACCCTAGCAGCAAAAGGCCCATGAAGATAAACATTTCAATCAACCCATTCAGACCAAACTCTCGAAAGTTCACTGCCCAAGGGTACATAAATATCACCTCAACATCGAAGATGACGAACAATATGGCCACCATAAAATACTTAATTGAAAAGGGCTGCCTCGCATTTCCAATCACCTCTATACCCGACTCGAAAGATGTCAATTTATTCTCTGTCCTCACTTTAGGGCCTATCAGGTGAGTAGCTATGATCGTTGTTATTCCGAATCCTGCTGCAACAATAATCTGGAATAATATTGGGAGATAATTGACTGAGGAATTTACGACCTCGGTTTCCATAATTTATAATTTAGTTCTTTCCAAAGATAATATTTTTATTCAAAAAAAAACGCCAATAGCCTAGGCTATTGGCGTTCATCCAATTATTGTTAAATTATTGGGCTGGTTTCAGATTCGTCAATGCGGATTGTGCATATTCGTTTGCCGGATCAACCTCCAACGCTCCCTGGAAGTGTTCGCGAGCTTTTTCATACTCTCCATTCATCGAATAGAATGCGCCATTTACGTTATAAGCTTCAACCAGATTCGCTTTGTTCTTTGTAATGGCCTCTGCACCTTTAACAGTTACCATTTCAATGAACTTAGCATAATCCTGTACAAACTGACCTTCCGGAGTTTCAGCGTCATCAATCAGACGATAGGTTTTCGCACGATATAGATAAGCGGCATCCGTCTCAGGAGCTAACTCAATAAGTTTACTGAAAGCCGACACGCCCTTTTGTAGAACTGCTTTGTCTGGTTTCACCTCATCGTTCATCTTAAGCGCATAATCAAAATAATGAGCCAGACCTAGATAGTAATGATCATAGAAGTAATTTTTAGATTCCGGATTTTGAATAGAGACTTCAAAAACCTTCGCTGCTGCTCCGTACTGCTGATCCTGGAAAAATTGCATTCCAACTTCACTAAGATCTTCAGCGATAGAAGAATCTTGCTGAACAGCTTTGGTAAGATTACCCACTGCAGCGTCAACCGCAGCCATATCAAGAACTTTTGTCTCAGGATTTACAGCTAGACGCAGGTCAGCCATTCCTAAGAACATAAAGTCACGCGCAATTAAACGCTCAGGCTCAACCTTACTCATGAAATCTGTCAAAGCTTGTTTACTCTCCTGGAAGTTTCCATTTTCGTAAGCTGCATAACCGAGGTAGCGCAGAATTCTCGGGTTCATCTTATCTTGCTTGGCCATCTCATTCGCCTGAACTTCAAGCGTCTGATAATCTTTGGCTAAAATCAAGAAATCAGCATAACGCATACGGGAATCCAACGAATAGTCAGTGCGATCCATATACTGTTTGTAATAGTTCAAGGCCTCCTGAAGCTTCGCATCATAATCCTCGGTTGTGGTAGACCTTCTCGACCATAAATAATATGTTTCTGCTAACTCACGGTACGTAGGAGCGAAATCCGGATTGGATGCGACAATAGCTTTCAATGCTTCAGATGCCTCCGGAAAGGCGTAAGCCTCTTTGCTAATCACCGCTAATTGTACTTGAGCATTCAACAGGGAGTTATCCAAATCGAAGGCGTCCCGATAAGCGGTATAAGCTTCACTGTTGTTGCCTAAACCGAAATAAGCATTACCAATCTGCAACAGGATTTGCGCATCTTTCGTGTTCTTTTCTTTGGCTTTTAATAGATATTCAAGAGCCTTATTATAATCAGGCTCATCACCTCTCAAATAGGCCTTTCCAGCTTCCAGCAGTTCTTCGTAATCCTTCTTTTTAAGCTTAGCAGTTGCTTCAGTGAACAAATTTTGTGCTGCCGAGGCGTTTCCTGAAACGAGTTCAACCGCACCTAGTCCCACCTGGTTAAGGGCATTCTTAGGATCGGCCGTATTCCCCTGTTGGAAAAACATTTTCGCAGAGTCAGGGTAACCGGTTGTCAGATATACGTCTCCTAAATAATAGTAGTTATCGCCCTCTTTAGCTTCGTTCTTAACCAAGTTCTTAAGAATACCTTTTGCTTTATCATACTGTTCCTGATTAATAGCAACCTTAGCATCGCCTAAACTCTGAGCAAAAGCGCCCGAAACAACAAAAGACAAGGCTAAACTCATGTTTATTGCTTTCTTCATCATCTTCATTTATTTATTTAATTGATTTATTTTCTAATTATAATTTCTCTTGGTGGAATACTATCGGGCAAAAGACCCGATTTTAATACGAGGCGCTGACCCCGCTCACCACCGACAAAGGAGGCAAAACCGAATCCCAGTCCCCGAGCACCTGTGACATTCACAATATACAATTCTCGAGCCAACGGATACTGACCTAATGCCAAATTGTCCTGCGATGGATAGTAAAAACCATCATCACCATTCCGCCCCGCCAAATTTTTAACACCCAACACCTTTATTTCCTCTACCATGTCCGAAAATTCCTTCGCTGGCTGAACCAACCAATTGATACCAATCACACCGATCGCCTGAGAATTTTCATGCACATATTCAATAATGTCCGTGTTTGTTTTCAACGCGTATACACCAGATTGAGGAAGACTATCTACACCTGCCAGCTCCTTCAGCAAACGAATCGAGCTTGAATTGGGATTGTCAAAAACTAGCGACGTCACAGAAGACGGCTCCCCCCGAAGAACTTTAAAGAGCTCTTCAATATGGATTTCAGATCGCGGATTGCTTTTATTTGTAATGACAGCTATTCCATCAATAGCGAAACGAGTTGTACGCGGGACAATTTTTTTAGATTCAAAGAACTTCTCTTCTTCTGGCGTCAATTTCCTCGAGAGCACTGCAACTTTAGACGAATCTGAAAGCAAATGGTTTATTGCCAGTTTCTCAGGTCTTTCAATTAATTCGATCGACGCATCTGAATATGTACTTTCGAAAATCGCGAGCTGATCCTGAATGATAGGAGCAAGTGTTTCGTCTACAACGATTGATATATTCCCTGAGGTGATGGTTTGTGGATCCTTCGAACTTTTATCTTTACAAGAAATAAAAAAAGAACTAGCGGACAACAGCGCTATTAACAAATATGCGTTATTTTTTAATAAAATCATTGTGCGGCCGGAAAAATTTTAATTAATTAACATTTCTTAACATAGATGCAGAACCTAAACAACTTCCACACTTCGCAACCGACTAAACGTCGTTTACACGGTTCTTCCACAAGCGTGCGAACCGAAGAAATGAGTATACAATAAGTACAACGCCGAATAGTATCCTATAAGTGCTATCCATTTCCAGAGGGAAATCCTTCCAAAAAATTACGACCAGCCCCAGTACGAAATAAAGGCCAAACATGAATAGGCCTATAATAGACAGAAATCGCTTTGCGGGCGATTTCTGTCTGTTTTGATTTATGTTATTTCTGTTAAGCATTTATTGTGCCGCTAGATTTAACTGAATTGGTAAGGTAAACTGAACGCGGACAGGACGACCGTTTTGAATACCCGGCTTCCATTTCGGAGCTTTCTTTAGCATTCGAACGGCTTCTTCGCCTGTACCGTACTTCAAATCACGGAGTACTTTGATATCAGTAAGAGATCCGTCTTTCTCAACAACGAATTGTAGAAGAACTCGTCCACTCACCCCTTGTTCCTGTGCTTGAGGAGGATACTGGTAGGTCTTACCCACAAACTTGTAAAATGCATCCATACCTCCTTGTGGAGTTGGAGCAACCTCAACCGATGTGAAAATTTGATTCGCATCAACAGCTTCAGTCACTTCCTGGTCTTTTGGACCCTCGCCTACAGGCAGGTCAATACGTATCGCTGCTGTTGGATCTCCGGCGATTGTTTTTGGTCCCGGATCTGCTTTTTTCAACTCTTCAACCGTAGGTGGCTCCTCTTCTTGAACCAACTCAGCCTTCACAACCACCGGGGGTGGCATGCGGACCTGATCCACGCGTGGAGGAGGTGGCTCAACTGGTGGCGGCGGCGGCGGTGCAGCCTCATCAACCGGTGGAGGTTCCGCTAAGACGACCTCTGTTTCGATCATTCGTTCAGGTTCGTTATCCGCGTCATCCCCTTTAATATACTGGGCCAACAAAGGACTGCCGATCGCTAGAACGAATAATATCACACCGATAAATAATGATTTCGTGGTATCGGCATCCGCACCCTGTCGTAACGTATAAGCGCCATACGCTTTATTACGACCGGCGAAGACTACGTCGAGCCACTCTTTTTTAAAAATGTCTAATTTAGACCCTAACATATTTTCTAATTTATGGTGAAAAATCTCTTTTATTCGTTATAGATACCTTCTCGCTTGAGCAACTCCAGCTCCATTTCAGATATGTTATTGTCAATCATATACTGTTTGGCATCCACAATTTTCATTTCATCCAGGATATCTACCAAATTTTTATAGTTGGATCTGTCGCTCGGTCGGATAATTACAATCAGACCTTTTTTCGGATCGCCCGTTAGCTGAGGAACCTGCTTGATTTTTTCAAGCAATATTGGCCGAATCCCATTTCTGCCGTAATCAACAACAGTCGGTCCTTCAATGGGTTCTTCTAAAAGCCCCATGTAGTACTCAATCTTGTTATCGCTTCCAAGAAGCAGGGTGATGGTCCGGTTATCCGCAACGTCTAGCTGATCTTTATCCTGTTCATCGTTCTTATCCGGCATGGCCACGTCCATGGCATACGGCTTAGAAATCGACGTTGTCAACATAAAGAAGGTAATCAACAGGAACGCCAGGTCGACCATCGCGGTCAAATCTACCCTGGGCATCTCTTTCTTACCGGTATTTAATTCTGCCATTGTTTATGTCTTTATAATTAATTAATTGGCTGTGCGTAAGTTAGTAATCAAACTAAACTTGTTCAGATCCTGCTCCTGCAAAATATCGATTACCCGCTTTATTGCCGGATATCCCTCATCTGCGTCGCCTTTGATCGCTATACGCATTTGTGTATCGTTTTCTTCAGCCGTTGCAAGCCGTGCCGCGAGTATCCATTCTTTCAACTGGTTATCTGTTGAATCCGAGGGAATACCGTTTTGCACACCTTTTTCCAGTCGTTGGTTATTGTCCATATTGATCAGGCCCTTCAACTGGCTAAGGGGCACACCGAATCCGTCGATCAGCGAAAAACGCTGCTTTTCGTCGTCTGTAAATGTTAATCCGTATTTTTCTCCTATACGGTTCAACATGTTCACGCGAATTTTTGGACCCGCTACGCCGAAGAACATCTTACCGTCATCCCCTACGGTTATAATTCCCAAATCAGTATCAGGTACTTTAATCTGAACTGTTGATGAAGGAATATCAACCGGAAGCGGCTCGGGTTGACGGGCAGTCGCTGTCAAAATAAAGAACGTCAGCAACAGAAACGATACGTCGCACATCGCGGTCATATCAATCGTCGTACTCGCTCTTTTAACTTTTATCTTACCCATTTGCTGTTTCTGTTTATTTTTAAGATTCTTTTAAACTAAAGATGAAAAAACACAGGCGATTCCATAAACCACCTGTGTTTTTTTTATTTTAGTTATGAGTTGATGCGTAAGTCTGTACAATGGAGAATCCAGCTTCGTCGATTGAGTAAGTAAGTTTATCAATTTTCGAAGTGAACACGTTGTAAGCTACGATCGCAATAGTAGAAGTAAAGATACCTGTTGCCGTATTGATTAGGGCCTCAGAAATACCATTCGCAAGAGCAGCCTGGTCAGGAGCTCCACCTGTCGCCAATGCGGCAAAGGCCTTGATCATACCCGTTACCGTTCCTAATAGACCGGTAAGTGTACCGATTGATACCAGGGTAGCGATAATCGTCATGTTTTTCTCCAACATCGGCATCTCCAAAGCAGTCGCTTCTTCAATTTCTTTTTGGATAGCAATGGTAGCTTGCTCGGTATTTACACGGGTATCAGCCGATGAGTCTTTGTATTTAATCAAACCTGATTTAATTACGTTTGCAACCGATCCTTGTTGCTTGTCGCATTCTACGATAGCAGCGTCAATGTTTCCGGTAGCAAGGAATCCCTGGATACGCGTTACGAAAGCATCCACATTTCCTTTACCAGTTGCTTTGTTCAAGAAGAAAAAACGTTCGAATGAGAAGACAACTACCATGAGTAGTAATCCTAAGAGAACTGGTACAACAAGTCCTGCTTTGTATACCATTCCAAAGTAGTTACCTGGCAGAGGTTGTCCTAACTCCGGATCACCGCCTTCAAAGTGAACCGGATTACCCATTATAAATTTCCAAACAAGAAACCCGATAACAAAACAAATAATGATAGCTAAACTAGCAAAAAGGTTAGAACCCGAAGAGCTACCTTGTTTTTTTGCTGTGTTTGGTTTTGGTGCATTTGCCATTTTTTTAATTTTTAGTTTTTAGTTTTAATGATTTATGTTAATTAGTTCAATTGTTTTGCGCTCCAACAGTTTAAAGCTTAAGCAAACTTAAGATTTTACAAAATAAAAACAAATAAAGTTTTTCTTACTTTTTTCCGGTTTTTTTCCGACGTGCAACAGCGGCATCAACGTCGGAATAGCATTCAATCTATATACAAATATTGCGGTTTTATTTAACAATCTTTTACAATAGAAGCTATTTTTTTTTGTTTATGCAAATTTTCCCTTTAAGTAACCGAAATAATGTAAAAATCACTTCAGGCGTTTTCAAGATTTAATTCCCCTCAGGTCCCTGTTTGACCCTTTATCCTCCAGATTGCTTCACACGGTACCCTTCGGCCGCTAAAAGTTCTACTACGCGATTTCTGAAGTCGCCTTGTATCAAAATATCACCATCCTTCACTGAACCTCCTACCCCGCATTTTTGTTTCAACCTTTTTCCCAAATCGGACAATGCTTCCTGCGACCCGTTAAAGCCACTGATCAATGTCACCGCCTTCCCTCCTCGCTGCTTTTTATCAAGCAGCACTTTTAAGTTTTGTTTAGATGGAGGCACATCTACGTTGCCTTCATTCGACTCGTCCGAGATGTAGTCATAATCCGGATCTGTTGAATAAACCACCCCCGAAAAATCCTTTTTTTTATTTTTCGCCATAACTGTTCATTTAATATATCACATTAAGCGATTGCGGAAATATCGTTACTTCAATGTCTCTCCCTAAAAAAATAGGCTCACCGTCAACGTGCACCTCGCCGTCCTGTTGTCTTTTAATCATAATTTCCTTCCCGCTGATAATCTCTACATATTCTGATTTGTCAGCCGTCTTATTAAACAAATGAAATAGCATTTTAGGCAACAGGTAAAGTGGAAATGGACGGACGATGCATACGTCCAGCAACCCGTCGCATACGGAAGCTTTCGGAGAAACGTAGGCATTATTACCATACTGAGGAGAATTGGCCAGACTAACCATAAAGGCTTCCCTGATATACTCCTTCCCGTCTATTGTCAACTCATATATCTGCGACTTATAGCCGGTAATTTCAGAAAATACCGTTTTCATATAACCATAAGGTCCGCGAATGCTCTCCTTGTCAAAACGACTACTGATTACTGCATCGAACCCTATACCCGCCATATTAAAGAAATAATGATCGTTCAGCCGGCCGCTATCAATGGACCTCACCTGAAACTTGTTAAGAATCGAGATAGCATCTTTCACGTGACTGGGAATCTCCAGAAATCGAGCCAGACCGTTTCCGGAACCTTCGGGAATAATTCCCAATATCACCGGCGAATCAACCAGGGTCTTGGCAATCTCGTTAACCGTTCCATCACCTCCTACAGCCACGATAACGTCATAGTTGCTGCGAATTGCATCAGCAGCTAATTCGGCACCATGATTCGCCTTCTGTGTAAACGCAAAATGGGCATCGAATAACTGATGATCCAGGTATTTATTTGCTTCCTTCTCAAATCCCTGTTTATCCTTTCCACCTGAAATTGGGTTTATAATAAATAAGAGCTTCTTTTTCGCGCTGTTCATTTCATGCCTAAAATACAAATTTAACCTTTTAAATCAACTTCACGGATTTGATTTTTAGACTGGTTACTTATTCTCCCGATCAAAATTATTAGGCAATAATTGGAAATTTGTACGTACTTTTGGGCCATATGAAATGTGGATTGATTTGCTGCTTAACTGCTAAGCCAAGATTGCAACCACGGTAAAAAAGTGCTAAAACCTACCTCCGTTAGTTTTACTGCTTTTATGTCCGGCGATCAACATTAAATAGGTTATTTATCTTAATTATTATTGAAATTCATTATGCCGTATTTATTTACATCCGAGTCGGTTTCAGAAGGCCATCCTGATAAAATTGCCGATCAGATCTCAGACGCATTAATTGATAACTTCCTGGCATGGGACGCCGATTCCAAAGTAGCGATCGAAACGCTCGTAACAACCGGACAAGTCGTTCTGGCGGGTGAAGTTAAGTCAAATACCTACCTGGATATCCCCAAAATCACCCGCGAGGTTATCAGGCGAATCGGATACACCAAATCGGAATATATGTTTGAGGCGAACTCCTGTGGTATCTTGTCAGCCATCCACGAACAGTCTGCCGATATCAACCAGGGAGTAGCACGCGAAAACAAGGAAGACCAGGGTGCAGGCGATCAGGGGATCATGTTCGGCTACGCCAATAATGAAACGGAAAACTACATGCCTCTGGCGCTCGATCTTTCCCACAAACTACTCATCGAGCTCGCTGCACTTCGTAGAGAAGGCAAGGAGATTAACTATCTCCGACCAGATGCCAAGTCGCAAGTCACTATTGAATACGACGACCAGCACAAGCCACTGCGCATCGACAGTATCGTTATTTCCACTCAACACGATGAGTTCGACAGCGAGCCGAATATGCTTGAAAAAATCAAATCGGATATTGTAAGTATCCTGATCCCACGTGTGATGCTCGGTTTGAAGCCCGAACTTCAGTCCCTTTTTAACAACGATATTAAATATCATATTAATCCGACTGGCAAATTTGTGATCGGTGGACCACACGGCGATACCGGACTCACCGGTCGAAAAATCATTGTAGATACTTACGGTGGCAAAGGAGCTCATGGCGGAGGTGCCTTTTCAGGAAAAGATCCTTCTAAAGTCGATCGCTCAGGCGCCTATGCTACACGTCACATCGCAAAAAATCTCGTTGCAGCCGGAGTAGCTGACGAAATACTCGTTCAGGTATCGTATGCTATCGGCGTTAAAGACCCCATGGGAATTTACGTGAATACCTACGGAACGTCAAAAGTAGGGTTGAGCGATAGTGAAATTGCAACGAAAATTGAGAACCTTTTTGATATGACCCCTTACGGTATTGAGACCCGGTTGGGCCTTCGAAATCCCATTTATTCTGAAACCGCTGCCTACGGTCATATGGGTCGTGCGCCCCAAACCATTCAAAAAACATTTGAAAACACCACGGGCGAATCGAAAACCATCGAGGTAAATCTCTTCACCTGGGAGGCTCTGGACTATGTGGATAATATCAAAAAAGCGTTTGGAATATGAGAAGAGCCTTAGGGTATCTACTAACACCGATTCACTACCTCGCATTTATCATACTATTATTGGTTTTTCATCCCATCCAATGGCTAAGCCTGAAGCTGGGAGGATACCAGGCGCATAAACGTACAGTCGATTTACTAAACCTGGGTCTTTTGTCTACCTACTATTTGCTCGGCAATACCGTGCGGTTCGAAAACCCATTCAGCTTGCCAACAGATCGCTCCATTCTCTTTGTTGCCAACCATCAAAGTATGTACGACATACCTCCCCTGATTTATCATCTTCGAAAGCATCACGCCAAGTTTATCTCGAAGATCGAATTAACCAGGGGAATCCCGAGTATCTCCTTTAATCTCAAATACGGAGGGGGCGCAAATATTGACCGCAAAGACAGCAAGCAATCGGTTGCCGAAATACTCAAACTCGCAAAACGCATGCGTGATAACACCTGGTCGGCTGTAATCTTTCCTGAAGGTACACGGGCCCGTTCAGCGAATATCAAGCCTTTTGCCGTCGGGGGGATAGCCACCATCGTTAAAAAAGTCCCGGATATTCTAATCGTCCCGGTAGCGATCAACAATTCGTGGAGGATGGTACGGTATGGCAGCTTTCCTTTGAATACCTTCACAGCGATGAAGTGGACGGTTTTAGAACCCATCGAACCTGGGGGAACTGACATAGAAGAAGTCGTACGTCTGGCAGAGGCACGCATACGCACTACGCTTGAGAAGCTCAACCCATAGAACCCTGACTATTTCACCTGCCTTCCTTTCCACTGATACTTCCCGCTATTTCCGGCTACTCCAATATATATAAGGTAAAATACATGGAGAACCGAAAGAAGAGGAAGCAACTTCAGGTATGAAAAGCGATTTGTAAACCGGCAAACCGGCAGAAGAAAAACGAACTCAATAGTTATTTTAACCAGAAAACATCCTATAAACACGTTACCTGTTTCGACACCAGCAAGGGCAGCAACCAACGAACACACTAAAAATACATTAAAAAGCCAGATACTTACTCCAAGAAAGACAACCCATTTATTCTTATAGCGGGTACTTTTCGAAGCCCAGCGCGTGCGCTGACTTATAAACGATTGCAAAGTCTCTTTGGCCTGCGTCGTAACGATTGCCTCCCGTTTCTTACAGAAGCCAATACGCTCCGGATATTTTTCCGCAACTTTATGAAGAAACAGCTCATCGTCGCCCGAGGCGAGATCGTCGATTCCCGAAAAGCCTCCCAGTTCGAAAAACACATCCCGCCGATAAGCTAGATTAGCGCCGTTACACGTCGAGGGTCTTCCGTTTCCGATGCTGGCCGCTCCGAGTCCGATTAAATACAGAAATTCTAAGGTTTGAAGCCTCTCAAAGAGGTTCCGCTCCTGGTCGAACGCAACCGGACCAGAAACGAGCAAAAGGCTACGCCCCTCGTACTCGCCTACCATCGCTTTCAACCAGCCCCTACCCATCCGGCAATCCGCGTCGGTAGCGACTATCAACTCCCCTCGGGCCGCTGCAATCGCCTTTGACAGGGCTTTCTTTTTATAAGAATTCAGCGGCTGGGATTCCTGAAATTCGATCAGCCTCACACCGCGACTTTCGAAAGACCGCACCACCCCGCCTGTGTCATCGGTACTATGATCATTCACGATAATCACCTCCAACAGGTCAAAGGGATAATCCTGCTCCATCAGGTCTTGAATAGTCGCTCCGATGTTTTTTTCTTCATTTCTCGCCGCAATCACTACAGTTACCGAGGTAACCGGCACCTTATCATCGGCTTCATTGAGTGGTAAACCATCCCAACCCCTTCGCAAAAAAAGAAGTGCAGCACTGTAAAAGGCCGTAAAGCCGATAGTTAGAATATTAAGAATTGCGACTACCAAAGAAATTAATTTTAAAAACAAACACCGATCCGATCAAAGCAGGAAGAATCAGGTTAACAAACCAAACACAGGCCACTACTGCCATTACCGCTACTACATGAGGCGTTATAAATCCGAAAAAATAGCTTGCGGTCACACTCCGCACGCCTACATCGAACAGGTCGAGCGAAGGTAAGGCTGATTGTACAAAGAACAGAATAAAAATCATCAAAACCATCTGGACCAGGGGAAGATCGGGAATCATGGTTTGCATCAGAATACAGTATTGTGAAGTAAAAATTAGATAGCGCATGGCCGAATATAGAAATACCCTCCATAGTGCTTTTCTATCATATCGAAGCAGAAGATCCACGAACCGCTTGTAACGTTGCAAAAAACGAAACTTCAGCAAAAAGACATTTATTATCCGGATGTTGAAATAAAGGAGTATGAAAACAGCGATATAAACCATTCCCAGTAAACATATGCCCAAAAACAGAAAAGAGTCGGGCTCCAGAAAGGTTCCCACAAACCAGCAAATCGCGATGGCTCCAAGTACATTCGTGATCACCATTTGTGATAAAGCTCCCACCAACATGCCGATTACGCCGAAAACACGTTTCCGAGGCGTAAGAAACATCACCCGCCCCCCATATTCCCCGATCCGGTTTGGAGTAAATACTGCCCACGACAGTCCACACAGTACCGATTCAACCGCCCTTCTAAAACGGATAGGTTCAAAACGTCTGCAGATGTATCTCCATTTGATTGTTTCAAACAACCAGTTCCCGATCATCAAAAGAAACACTGCGACTAAAGAGAACCCAACCGCCTGCAAGTCGGCAGCCCTTATCAGCATTTTGAAATCCTTTAGTGCATCGTTGCTGGAAAGCAAACGATAACAATACCAGATGACAAAAATAAAAACAGTTGCCTTCAGAAGGTTGGCTGCGGCAGCTTTTGGATTTTTAATCAACACGATCTATTGAAAGAATAAGACAGAAGGGCAAAGAAATACAAAAATCCTCAAATTTAGCGTAATATTGTAAAATGAAGTTAGAAAGCAGGTCCGAACGTATTATATTGGGAATCGATCCCGGGACGTCGGTCATGGGTTATGGATTACTAAAGGAACGCGGAAACGAAATCAGTCTCATCACCCTGGGCATTGTAAAAATGGACCACCTGAAAAACCAGGCCTTGAAATTACAGTGCATCTTTAACAAAACTACCGAAATAATAAAGGCATATCAACCCGATTGTATCGCGCTGGAAGCACCTTTTTTCGGAAAAAACATTCAGTCGATGTTAAAGCTGGGAAGAGCTCAGGGGGTTGCCATGGCGGCCGGACTCGCATTTAATATTCCCATTTTCGAGTATGCTCCACGCAAAATAAAACAGTCGGTTACAGGAAACGGAAACGCTGGTAAGGAACAAGTGGCAGCCATGCTGAAATCCCTGCTTCACTTTGATGAGGAACCCCAATTCCTGGATGCCACCGACGGACTAGCAGCAGCCGTGTGCCACTCGTTTCAGAAAACAAGCAACAATAGCAATCTACAGTCGTATTCTGGTTGGGGCGCATTTGTCAAAGAAAATCAAGGACGCATCAAATAATACGCCCGCTGCCTATTCGACTGCTAGTCGTTGTTCAGCGCTTCTCTAATCAACTTCGCATCCTGCTCAAGCTCATCCTCGCTAAGCTTAAGCTTCGGCCGGCTAAAGTCCATGTCCGACACCTGATTCACAGGAATCAAATGAATATGCGCATGTGCCACTTCAAGTCCCACTACGGCAACACCAACTTTTTCACAAGGAAAAGCCACCTTGATTGCTTGCGCAACAATCTTCGAAAACATCCAAAGACCAATGTATTCCTCGTCTTCGATATCAAAAATATAATCTGTGGGCGTCTTCGGAATGGTAAGAACATGTCCCCGAGAAAGGGGACTTATGTCCATGAACGCCAGGAATTCGGTAGTTTCAGCTACCTTATGAACCGGAATCTCCCCGGAAATAATTTTTGAAAAAACAGTTTCCATAAGATCTTAGCGGCTAATCTCCAAAATTTCTAACTCAACCTTTCCTGCGGGAACCTCTATCTCAGCACGCTCACCAACCGATTTGCCGAGAAGACCCTGTGCAATTGGCGATTTTACCGAAATTTTGCCAGCCTTCAGATCCGCCTCTGTCTCCGAGACCAACTGGTAAGTCATCTCCATTCCATTTTTCACATTTTTCAATTTCACAATGGATAGCGCCAGCACCTTCGAGGCGTCCAGCTGAGACTCATCTATAAGTCGTGCATTCGCCAGCACTTCACTAAGTTTAGCGATTTTACTCTCGTGATGCCCCTGCGCGTCCTTGGCTGCATCATATTCTGCATTCTCGGATAAATCACCCTTGTCGCGTGCCTCGGCAATGGCCTTTGCGATGGCTGTTCTACCAGTGGTTTTCAAATACTGCAATTCCTGCTTTAACTTTTCCAAGCCTTCAGCGGTATAGTACGTTATATCTGCCATAATCTTTATTTAAAAATTTGAACAAAAAGCGGCAAGACCATACATGCGTATTGCGTATGGTCTTGCCGTATCTCGTAAAGATAACTATTTTAACAAACTTAAAAAACTAATCGCCGGTATCTACAAACTTATATCCCATTCCACGAACCGTAATTAAGTAAGAAGGTTTATCAGGATTCGTTTCTATCTTCTTCCGCAACCGAACAATATGCATATCCAGCGTGCGGGTATTCACATTAGAGCTATATCCCCACACCACTTCCATGAGCTCATCGCGACTAATAACACGCCCTAAGTTCTGAAGGAAATAAAGCAGTATCCGGTTTTCCAAAATAGTAAGTTCGATCCGTTTGCCATCGCGGATCAGCGTATGAACCGAAGGATGGTGCTCGGTATTCCCGAATGTTAGGTTCTCTACCGGCTGCGTAACGAAATATTTCACCTTGTTTTCAATCATCGCCACCAGCACATCCATATTGAAGGGTTTGGTTATATAATCAGAAACACCAAAGCTATAAGCATCAATCTTGTCAACATCCTGCGACTTTGCTGTCATCATAATGATGAGGTTGGAAAAACCTTTTTTCCGAACCGTCTCACAAACCTCTGAGCCTGGCTTTCCCGGCAGCATCCAGTCTAGCAAAACAATATCCGGCTTCTCTCTCAAAATCAGCTCCTCTGCATCATTTCCGTTCGAAGCCTGAATTACCTGAAATTGCTCAGACTCCAGGCGATGAACTACTAAAAAACGGAGATTTTCATCATCCTCAATAACAGCAATCTTGATATTTGTATGCATAATTTTCCTTTTCCGTTAATTTACACCTAAAGGTAATAAAATCGTGAACACAGAGCCTTTCTCTTGCTTACTTTCTACCGATATCTTTCCGTTCATCAGATTAATAACTTCCTTACAGAAGGCCAGGCCCAAACCGATACTCCCCTGCTGATTATACTGCGATTGGATTCTGTAGAATTTCTTGAAAATATTCTGCTGTTCCTGTCTGGCAATTCCGATACCTTTATCTTCAAATTTAAAAAAGATTTCTTTCTTTTGACGAAAAATCTTAATTCTTAGATATTTATTACCTGCGCTTGAATATTTATACGCGTTGTCAATCAGGTTATGGAATACGCTGGTTAAGAGCGTTACATCCGTCTTCATATGGCTTACCCCCTCAATGCTGTATTGAATATCAAAGTCCGGGTTTTTTATCTTGTACGTATTCACCATATTCTGGCAGAATTCGTCGAGGTCAATCACCGATTTCTTGATTTTGAACACCTTATTCTCAATTTGGGTGAATGACAGAAGCGTGTTCAACAGGTTATTCAGCTTGTCCGACTCTTCATCCAGTATCTTACCATAGAAGTTTTTTTCCACCTCGGATAGTGACTTGCTGCTCTTGATATTATTTCCCGCAATCTTGATTACGCTCACCGGCGTCTTAAATTCGTGCGAGAGATTATTTACAAAATCATATTGAAGCTTGAAAAGGCGGAAACTAATGCGCAGATTCCGGAAAATCAGATAGCCAACCACCAGCAAAATCAAATAGATGCTCGATATACCTAGGGCTATAGGCCAAAATAAAGCGTTAATCTCCTTGTTAAGGAAGGCTCTTGACGACTGAAAATAAAGTTTGAAGTCGGAGAGTGCCCCCGAAAGCGTCATCTGAGTAATCAATTCCGAGGGGTCCGCTTCGTACGACTCAAAAAAGAGCGGTTGAACAGATATCTGCTGGAAGAGTTCCGGATGGGTGTTAATGATCTCGAGTCGGCTCGGATCCAGCAAGAACGTCATTACATCAAACTCATATACGGCACGGTCGTGTTCGCTTTTGTCCATGAACGTTTTGAACGTCCGGATTTCCTCCCGCCGTGGAATCGTCATATAAGAAATCTTAGCTGCATTAACTGCATAAAACGAGTTGAATATTTCCGAACTGCTCAGGGCTTTTGAAGAATCAGACGACTCAATAAACGAGGCAAATTTAACAGCCATATTATTAAAGTCGTCGGCCTTGCTCAGCGACAGTGCCGTATCCACATCGGCCTTATAGAGTAGTGTTGAGTCGGAAGATACATTGTTCCCATACTGATAGATCGCTTTGGGCGACAGATACAGACCGTGTACAGAGAACCCATGGTTCAGATAAAAATTACTTATTTGAACATCAGCAAAAACAATCCGGTCTACGATGGGATAGTTAAGCAATATCGAATCTGCATACTTTCTTCCACTAAGGGAATCCAGATAGCCCTGATAATAGGAAACTTCCCCGATTCGGTTTTGAAAAAAATCGTTATACGAGGCCAATGTCTGATCGTACACTTCTACTTTCTTAGTATTGAAGTTATTCTCAACATAATTCCTCGTGAAGCTCCGCCCAAGAATCAAAGCAGTAATATACGATAAGGTGATAAGGACCAGGAAAGCGATAACCAATAAAAGATTCTTGTTGACCGTAAATTTAGCGCGATTCATAATTACTGCTACTTCAGGTACTTGTCGAAAAAGGCTGCCAGCTCGTTATAGAGTGTAACCTTATTGGTCTCCTCGCGGAATTCACCACCCTCATCACTCTTGAGCATATAGGTTACAGGTATGCCCTTATTTCTAAGGTCTTTCACAAACTGATTGGTTTCGCTGACACTGCTCCTGCTGTCGCGTCCTCCCTGGGCAATAAAAACAGGGAGCTTTATTTTATCGGCATGAAATACAGGAGAGTGATTTCGGAAGTACTCGCTATCCCGAACCGGGTCGCCTACCATCTCGTGATACATTTTCCGGTAGGGCCGGAGATACTCCGGAACCTCCTTCAGGTAGGTAAACAGATTATTAAATCCTGAATACGATGCGGCACAGGCATATAAGTCGGTTTTGTAGCATGCATTATGCAAAGCTGAATACCCTCCCATATTATGGCCGTATATTCCAATTCGCGACGGATCAGCAACTCCCTCGTTAATGAGCCACCGTGTAGCATCGTTCACATCGTCCTGCATAGTCGTTCCCCATTTTCTAAATCCCTCAACCCAATGCTCCTTTCCAAAACCTTTGATACCCCGGGTGTTTACCTGCAACACAGCATAGCCCCTGGAAGCAAAAAACTGGACCTCCGGGTCGTATCCCCATACCCAACGAGAGTTCACATCCTCAGGTGGTATTACAATGGTAGGAACCTTGTTTTGTGCCCCTTTGGGAAGCGTAAGATAGCCAGTCAATAACAAACCATCACTGCTAGGGAAGCTTACGGGCTTCATCGCCGACAAGGCCTTCTTTTCCAGGTCAGGATTTTCCTCTGTCAAGGCAATCAGTCTATCCCTTTCATAGTTATAATAATAAACACCGCCTGGATCCATGTCGTGGCTTGCACGAACAAGAAATCCGGAAAATGTACTGTCTCGCCCAATAACTTTTAACGTGTTGTCCGGAATATGCCCGCTCAGCTTATCAAAAATCTCTTTCGTCCGTCTGTCAAAAAAATGTCGTTCCGGATATGGATCGTCAAATTCCACGAACTCCATAGTTCCCGATTGTTTTGAATATCCTTCTGCGCTTAAGTCCACCTGTGGATGCTGATACAGAATCCGAATCTCGTTTCCGGTTGCAAGATCAATTTCCACCAGAGCAAGCTTGTCTCTGTTACGATTCGAAAGTGCAAATATCCGGTTCCGGTTATCCGCGGAAAACCCCAGCGGTTGAACAATCGCCCGATAGATGCTGTTAATTACCGGCCTGAATTCTTCTTCTTCACTATTTCTGACCAATATCGTTTCGGAAAGCCCATCCGACTCAACTGCCAGACGCAACTCCCCCTCATAATCCGTTAACCACCGGACTACATTCCCCGGGTTCCGACCAACCAGCTCGCGCCTTCCTGTTGAGATATTCAAACGGTAGACATCAAAAAGAGAAGGATCCCTGTCATTAAGGGAAACCAGAATTTCATTTTTGTTTATAACCTGTATCGGGCCTACCCAGCGAAACTGCACAACCGTAGGCGGCACCAAATACCGGATCTTCTTATTCTCGACATTTATCGCCATCAGGCGAAGCGTGTCCTGTGGGTTTCGCTCGGTGATGAAAATAATCTCATTGTCGTTAGCCCAAAAGGCAGACTGAATACTGTAGTCTTTGAAAGAAGTAAGTCTGCGAATATCGCTGCTTTCGATATCCAATACGAAGATATTCTTCTTCCCCTTATAATCTTCAACATATGAAATCAAACGTCCGTCCGGCGATATCCGAAAATTGTCTTTCTTTGGGGTATGAAAGAAACTGGAGGCACTCAAGTTTGCATCCCCTCTGTTCACACAAGAAGAGAAAACTAGTGATAAAGCGAGAAAACCAAAAAAGAGTAAACGTTTTACCATAAGCACCTTTAAATATAACCACCACACAGCCGGGAATATAGTGAAATTATGAAAATTTCAATGGTATCCATGGACAAATTAGTAACATTTAAAATACAGCCGGCCCCTTTTAAACAAGCGAAATCACTTATCTTCGTAATATGATTCTTTATAACATTACTGCCCTGGTCCAGACAGAGATTGAAATTGAATTCCGAGAATGGGTACACCGTGTTCTTTTGCTCGAAATTACCAATAGCGGGCACTTCAAGTCACAATCGCTTTTGAAAGTTATGGACTCCCCGAATGAAGGCGAAACCTTTTGTATTCAGGTGATTGCGAAAGGAACCGACGAAGTAGCGCTATTGAAGACCGAGTACATACCTCGTCTCAGTCAACAAATCGAAAAGGTGTGGAATAATAAAGTATTTATCTTTGAAAGTAAAATGGCCTACATTGCCATGTTCTGATCGCTAACTGAAAGGTTCGGTAGCTTTATTTTTTCTGAATCGCTTATACCAGATAAACCCAACCACACCAACAGCAAGGTAAGGGGCTGAAAGCAATACATAAATACCTTTGTTTAACGTTTCACCCTGTTTGTTCCCATTCTTCACCGAAGCATCCGCTGTCAGCGAACACATCGCACATTGTGCCTGGGCTCTTTCCAAACCTACCCCTGCGCCCGTAAAAAGCAGCATCAATACCAATGCGAGTTTAATTGCTAACCTTTTCATAGTATAAAGTTCGGTATAATAATTTAAAAAGCATAATAGGGTGATACCATGATGTATACCAACACACCCGTGATCGTCACGTACAACCATATCGGGAAAGTCCAGCGGACCAGCCTTCGGTGACGCTCCACCTGCATTTTCATTCCCCGGTAGAAGCTAAGCAGTACCAGCGGCAATACAATTGCTGCAAGGACGATGTGTGTAATCAGTATAAAAAAATAAATGTAGCGGATCGGGCCCACGCCCCCGTATTTGGTTTCTAAACCAGCTGAATGAAAAATCAGATAAGATACCAGAAAACAGGATGAAAGTATCAGGGTAGTAATGTTAAGTATCTTGTGAATCCGGACTTGCTTCCTCCGTATAAAATAATACGACACCAGCAGCAATACCGTACAGGTAGCATTGATCATCGCGTTCAACCTGGGCAGAAACTGTACCCACTTCGGAAGCACCTCATGATGTGAGAATAAATTCACCATATTACTCTGCAACACGATTACCGCAAGTAAAACAATCATGGAGACGATCCCCACCAGGCGAAAAACAAATTTGTCTGTCATAAAGATTAAATATTTTCAGGTCGGCGATACTCTTCCGTCACCAGGAGAATAACCTCCCCAATGAGGCGTTCCATCTCATCTTTCGTATGAAACTCATAGTAACCGCGGATCTGCTGTTTAGAATCCACCAAGATAAAATAAGGTGTATGAATAATCTCATTAGATATCCTGTCGTGGTAACCATCAACCAGAAAATGCTCTCTGGCAATCCTGGAGGTTGAATCAGCGTCGCCCCACAGGAACTGCCAGTTCGTTTGATCTGTCTGGTATTTGTCGGCTAATGCAGTCAAAGCCTCCGAAGCATCGTTCGTATCAAGCGATATGCTGTAAAGATCAATAAAGGGATGCTTTCCAAATTTTTTAGCCATTACATCCATCGATTCTAGCATCAATCCCCCAAATGCATCGCAGTCGCCGTGCATAAAGTGAATCACTTTAACCGACGGGCGTACCGGAAACAAAACGGGCTCCGCCTTTTCGTTTAGCAGTTTGAAAGGCGCAACGCGTGTCACAGAGCCTGCTTCAGGACTGCCGGGATAGGGAAGTTCGATATATACATTCTGCCCGGTTTGACGTAAATAATAATGCAATAACCCCGGTATTACTAATATTAATACCAGGGTTATTATACGTCCGAACGAGCTAAATTTCTTGCCTTTAACCATTCGTTTAAGAAAAAATCTTGTTCATGCTATTTATACAGCCATTGGCCTATATACTGTCCTTCGATAAAGACCAGAATAATGAGATAAACCAGCAATGCCAGCGGCATTCCGAGCATGATCATCATCCCCTTCTTTTCAAATTTTAAATGCATAAAATAAGCGACAATGTAGAAGGCCTTTAAGATTGTCAATATGATATAAACGGCTATCACGAAAGTACCTTTTTCGAGAATACCTGTTTCAACGAAACCTAATGCAATTAAAAACTCAAGCGCAGTTAAGCCAAGAAGATAGAAGAAAACCCGCCATATTTTGCCTTTGGTCATGTCTGCCTCCGCATGCGCATAACGATGGGCTTCCGATATATTATTGTCAGTATTCATAAATCAAGAATTAAATAGATTAAACCAAATAGAAGAATGTAAACACGAACACCCAAACTAAATCCACGAAGTGCCAGTAAAGACCAACTTTCTCCACCATCAGATAGGTACCTCTTCTTTCGAAGACACCATTGATAGTCATCAGTAAAATAATGATATTTAAGATAATCCCAATCGTAACGTGAAAACCGTGGAAACCTGTTATGGCAAAGAAATAACTGGAAAACTGGGTTGCGCCCATGGCCTGCTCGCCCTGATAGGCATCAGGTATAGCACCGAACCAGAATCCGGCATGATGCAAATGCGACCACTCCAACGCCTGACATCCCAGGAACGTCAAACCTCCTATAATCGTCAGAATCATCCAGGTTACCACCTCCTTTTTTGAGTTTCTATGACCAGCTTCTACCGCAAGCACCATCGTCACCGAACTCACGATGAGGATAAAAGTCATGATACCGACAAAGACAAGCGGCGCGCCGGTATCGGTGATGCCCGGTATCGACTGAAACACAACGTCGGGGTTTGGCCAGGTGTCCTGAATAAACATTCGCTGGGCTCCGTACAGCACCAAAAATCCGGTAAAGGTAAACACATCTGATAGCAAAAACAGCCACATCATGATTTTACCATATTCAACCTTAAAAGGTGAGGTTCCTCCCGACCAAGGGCCGGTTTTTACTTCATCTAACTTCGATATAGTTGCGCTCATTATAAAAGATTTATTGATTCAAAAGTAAGAAAACATATATATATATCCATAAAATATCTAGAAAATGCCAGAACATCGCCGTAAGCTCCATGCTGTTTCCATTCTTAACATCGCTATGTTTGTTTAGGTTTCTAAACAAGGCAACAAGGAGTACAATAATACCTCCCAGAATATGCACCAGGTGGAATCCCGTGAACACATAGATAAAAGATTGAGAGGCATTGTTATTAATAAAAAAAGCTCCCTGTTCAATTAAAACCTGCCACGAGTGGTATTGAGAAAAGAAAAAACCAATCCCTAGCAATATCGTAAGTATCAGCAGAATCTTTCGTTTGGCATCCTCCCGTTTTAAGGTAGCCTTATACGCCATGTGCACCGTGACACTGCTGATCACGATCAGAATCGTACTGGTAATGAAAGCCTGCGGAAGCAAAATCTTGATGCCCTTGTCAATACCACTGGCCGTATATACGATATATCCGCTGCTCAAAGCGGCGAAAATCATAAATGAAGCAATGATAAAAAGCCATAGAGAGAACTTCTTTGCTTTAAACATCGCCACATCTTCACTGTCCTTCCGGATTTCTTCAGAATGCGTCTTCATTATGGAATAAAATCAAATAATAATGTCAATTGAATAAGCGGCAAATAGAAAAAGCTGGTAAACATCACTTTCCTTGCCGATGGAATATCGAGCTTTACATATAACTGCCAGCCATACCAGATAAACAACAGGGTGCTTAATACAGAAACTACGGCTACAACGATGCCGCCAAAGCCCATCAGGGTTGGCAGCAATCCTACCGGTATGAGCAATATCGTCGAGAACAGAACCATAAAGGCACTGATCTTATCTCTTCGGGTGGTGGGTAACAATCTGAACCCAGCTTTCTTATAATCTTCGTCGAGCACCCAGGCAATCGCCCAGAAATGCGGAAATTGCCAGACAAACTGGATCGTGAACAGGATGATGGGTATCCAGGATATCACCGGCTGTTCAAAAGCAGCAAAATATCCGATAAGTGGTGGTAATGCTCCGGGTATCGCGCCTAAAAATACCGCAATAGGCGACATCCGCTTCGATGGTGTATAAACAAAAGCATACAGAATAATGGAAAAAACAGAAAGTGCGCCCGTCACGAAATTCAGGTTAAAGAGCATAATCGTACCGATAAGCCCCATAAACAAACTCAGAATCAAAGCCTGTCCGGTCTTCATCCGACCCGATGGCAATGGCCTGTCAGCCGTACGTGCCATCAGCTTATCAAGGTCGCGCTCCAATATTTCATTGAAACCATTTGCCGATCCTGTCACAAGAAAACCGCTAACCGTTAAGATCAGCCAGTTCATCCAGTTGATCTCGCCCTGCACCTGACTCCCGATAAGAAAAGCCACCGAAGCCGAAAATACTACGGTTAAAGTCAACCTAAGCTTTACCAGCTTCTTAAAATCCTCTATAAAACTTTTCACTTCCTATCCTAAAGCCCAATATAATGGCTGGTTTTACTTAATAACAAAAGGAGATAATACTGCGCTCCAAACGCAAATGCGGCCAACAATAAATGAACAGTCTGCATATATGCGGGCATTCCAAAATAAGCCAGTACCAAACCGCTTA
>DAIRDA010000010.1:0-1226 GCA_036796375.1 Albibacterium sp. | reverse complement strand
AGGAACGACGACTGATTCAGCAGGATACTCCGGTCGCGGGCAACCCTCGCTTGAAAATAGGTGTATATCGATATTGCCAGAATAACCAGGGCTAGCAACATATGGACGGTGATCACCCAAGGGGTCAGGTTCGTAGACACCACAATCGAACCGAGCCAACCCTGAAAGCCGACGATAAAAAGATTCAGCAAACTCAGGAAGAAAATCCGCTTTCGAAAACGCCAAAAGGCCGGGGCGAACACTACACACAGGATAATAAAGATTCCCAGTGTTGCGCCTGCTAAGCGATTAATATACTCGGTCCAGGTTTTCGAAGCGTTGAACTCTTCGTGTTCCAGGATAGTATCATCGGTTCTGAGCTGATGAGCCAGTTCATTGAATCCGAATCTATCGAGCATGTTTGCAAAGCGTTCGTTCTTCTTTGCGCGGCCATCTATATAGTGTTGCTCGTAATCGGCCGGCAGCTGAGAGATATGTGTCGGAGGAATAATCCGGTTGAAGCATTTCGGCCAGTCAGGACAACCCATCCCCGACCCTGTGCTCCTCACCACTCCACCGGCAAGAATGACCACGTAGAGGAGTATAATGGTGATTTTATTCACCATTATAAACCTCTTTTCTGCGGCTAAATACATCTCTCTTTCTCCTGCAATTTAACTGTTAAACCGATCGTTATCGTTTACAGTCGCAGCCTGCTGCTCTTCCCACTCCCGCTGAATACGTTCAGCTTCCGGATTACCTTCGAAATCGTATGGCAGATTTGAACTCATCGTTTCAGAGAATGGTACTGTTTGCGGAATAAAATCTTCAAAGTGACCCGGTTTGCTATAGTCATATGGCCAACGATGAACAACCGGAAGTTCGCCCGGCCAGTTACCGTGAATATGCTCAACAGGTGTCGTCCACTCAAGTGTGTTTGATCCCCATGGGTTTTGCGTAGCCAATCTACCGTGCTTCATGGAGTAGAAGAAATTCCACGCAAATGCCACCTGGGCAAGTCCGGCAATAATGGCCGACCACGTAATAAATATATTTACCGAAAGCCATTTGTCCATAAATTCAAATGTGGTAAAGGCATAGTAACGACGAGGAACCCCATCAATACCCATAAAGTGCATCGGAACGAACACGAAATAAGCGCCTATAAACGTTAGCCAGAAATGAAGATACCCCAGACGATCATCCATCAAACGGCCGTACATTTTTGGATACCAGTGGTAAACCCC
>DAIRDA010000009.1:0-29881 GCA_036796375.1 Albibacterium sp. | reverse complement strand
CCGCGCTCCTCAAGTGCAATCCCTATGTTTTCCAGGCCAAGCTGCTCCGTGTAGGCAACTCGTCCGATGGCAACCAGGCAATAATCGCCTTCAATGGTTATGCCTTCTCCCTTTTTATTTTCAGCCGTTACTGTTACTTTATCCCCCTCGGCGGTGGCGCCTGTAACTTTGTGACCAAGTAAGAATTCAAAGCCAAGATCTTTGAGCGATTTCTGAAGCTCCTTTCCTAGCCCTTTGTCCATGGTAGGGATAATGGAATCTGCAAATTCAAGAACCGTCACCTTCGCTCCCAAACGAGCATACACCGAACCAAGTTCCAGTCCGATAACCCCCCCGCCAATTAACACTAGGTGCTTCGGCACTTCTTTAAGATTCAACGCCTCCGTCGAGGTAATGATCCGCTTCCTATCCAATTCAATGGATGGCAATGTAAAGGGTTTCGAACCCGTAGCAATAATCACGTTTTTAGCCGTAATGGTTTCCGACTCGCCGTTTTCTTTACTGATCTTAATTGTATTTTTATCAACAAAGGATCCTACACCCTGATAGGAAACCACTTTATTTTTCTTGAAGAGAAACGAAATACCGCCCGTTGTCTGCTGAACTACTTCATTTTTCCGATTAATCATCTGCTCAAGATCGATCGACAGATTATCAAGCTTTATTCCATGAGCTTCAAACTGATGTGCCGCATTATGAAAATGCTCACTTGAATCAAGCAAAGCCTTCGATGGAATACAACCAACGTTCAGACACGTTCCACCAAAACTATTGTATTTCTCTACTACGGCTGTTTTCAAACCTAATTGTGCAGCGCGAATAGCGGCAACATACCCGCCGGGGCCACTCCCTATAATTACTACGTCGAATTCCATCTTATGTGTGATATTGGTTGTCAAAGTTACGGATTAAAAAAAGCTATGCAAGAAAGAAGGCAGCCAAATTTGACTGCCTTCTTTCTAAAATTTAATAGAATCACCGAAATTATTCAACGATGATTTTACCTTTCATAGTTCCCCAGTGGCCAGGAAAGCTACAAACAAATTCATATTCACCAGCTTCATCAATGGTGAAGGTAATGGTATCTGTTTCTCCAGGTCCTAACAACTTTGTATGAGCAATGATCGAAGAAGCGTAGGTAGCAGGAATATAATCAGAATCCTTTGCTTTAAAAGCTTCGCCACCGAAAGCTGCTACATCCGTACCAGGAGCCAGCACCACAAAGTTATGTCCCATTGATTCCTTTGGAAGGGAACCCACGTTTTTAAGGGTAACCTGAATTTCCTGTCCGGCTTTCACAGTGAATGACTCCTTGTCAAATTTCATTTGATCATTACCTTCAATTTCGAAAACTGCTGGTTCAAGGTTCGCATTCGCAGTATTACTTGCTGCTGCCTCGGTGGTTGTTTCGCCGCTTGTAGTGGCCGAATCATTGGCAGTGTCTGTACTACCTCCGCATGACGCAAGGAATAAAACAACAGCAGCTGCAGGTGCTAAAAATAACTTTCTCATCTTTTTGTTTGTTTATTTTTAAATTTAGTATTGATAGTACAAACATACGTAATTGTAAAATGTTTGCCCCTCAAAATCTGGCCCCAATACATTTTTGACATAACTGTGAATTAAAGAATCGGATGTCGCTTAAATTCCTTCGTCCTATCGAAAAGATAACGGTACGTGTAATGAGTCTTGTAAACCTTCGCGCCAATTTGTTCGGCGACACGCATCATCTTCGGATTGAAATCTCCAATCCAATTCATCTGAAGTTCCTCATAAGGAACGTCCTTCCGCTGAACCAACTTTGCCGACTCCACAATCAACGCAATTTCAAGCCCCCGACGCTGATGTTCCGGTACAACACCGAAAATAACACCAAACATGGTTTTGCAACGGTTCGTCAGTTTTCTCCACAAAAACAGCAGCTTTCCCCAGGCGGTGATCTCGCCATCGAGCTTTTTAACAATTAACTGATTTAAGTCCGGCACAGATATCCAGAATGCCACTGGCTCTTCTTTATAATAAGCAAACCACAGAAGCTTCGGATCCAGTATGGGCCGCATTGATTTTAAAAGGTCCTTTGCATGCGACTCCGATATCTCACCAATTCCTGCATGGCGCGCCCATGCCTGGTTATACACGGTTCTGAAATCTGAAGCGGCCTTCTCCAGCGCCGATTTTGAAACGTGTCGGAAGGTATAGCCCCGATCCGAAAGTACACGTTTCGCGCGGTCGGCATAGCGGGTATCAAGCGGATCGTTCACCTTCCGCCAGTAAGTAAATTGTTTATAATAGAGTTGAAAACCATAGTCTTCAAACAACTTCTGATAGTAACGCGGATTATAGTTACAGGTGTAACATGGCTCATGAAACCCGTCCGTCAGCAGTCCCCACCATTTGTGCCTTTCCCCGAAGTTAATCGGCCCATCCATTGCCTCCATACCCTTTGAAAGTAACCAGGTTTTAGCAGTATCAAAAAGCAAGCTAGCGGCTTCTAAATCATCGATACACTCGAAAAATCCGCATCCTCCGGTAGGCTGCTCAAAATTCTCGATAGAATCTTTGGTATAGAAAGCTGCTATGCGGCCAATCCAGTTACCGCTGCCGTCCTGAAGCACCCAGCGTGTACATTCACCGCGCTCAAAAGAGCTGTTCCTTTTCGGGTCAAATACTTCTTCTATATCTGTATTTAAGGGCCGTATATAACGGTTGTCATTTTTATAAAATTGCAGAGCCAGCCGTATAAATATCGCTGCATGCTCTGCGTTCTGTACCTCTATAATCTTCATAGCTGAAATGAAAATAAGAATTATTATCGGAATCGTTCCTTTTTCAGACCGTAAGTAGCCCCCAGTGGATAACGAAGGATAAGAGTCTGCTGATTGTCAATTGCCCCTGGTGTAAAATGAAGACTAACTTCCATACGTGCAGTCAGGCCGGTTCCACGAAAAGGCATCCAGCCCAGATCAAGCCGATTATAACGATTTTCTGAGAAGAAATCATCGCCAAGTGCAATAACCTGCGGATCGCCCCAATAGAGCGTATTCTTCATGTAAAACGAACGATAGGCCAGATCGGCCTCGATAATCAATCCCTTAGGCGCGTGCCACTTATCAATCGCACGGTCACGGTCGAACGAGAACAACCCACCGGCCCTCAAGGCAAGCGAATCCAAAGGCGTTTTAGATGAGAAATCGACGCCTAATTGAAGTTTCAATGCTGCGTTATCTTCCACGTGAACGCCCGCCTCCTTTCTACTTGGAAGTGCATTATGCCATAATATCGCCTCGTGCTCAACGGAAAACAATCCCCGACGGAATTTACCTGAAACTCCTACAATAAACTGTTCGCGCTGGTATTCAGTCTGCTTCGATCGCCAGTCGATCCACACCTGCTGAAAAAAATGAGACTTTTTGTATCGGAATAAGATACCATTCAAGTTGGGGCGATAATAACGAACCGTGTCGCTCAGAAGAGCGTTTGAAAAATCGTCGGTCAGTCCGGCTCGGGGAAACACACCGATATAAAAATCAACGGCACGTTGTTCATATTGGTAATATATGGTCGGCTCGATTCTTCTAAAATTGTTTGTTCCGAACTCTTTAAGCAAATTCATACCCACCCGGAGCCGATGAGTGCTATCCATCAAAAGACCTACCTCCGGAGCCAGTTGCAAACCCATATACGTGGGCGACTCCCGATCGGATCCACTATACTCACGATTATCGGCGAAGGCAAAGAAATTGATATTCCACTCAAGCTCTTGCGCCTGAACTTCCAGCGAGCATATCAATAAAAAAAATAGCAGTAACTTGTACAAGGTTTTAATAGGTCGCGGTACAATTAAAAAAGGGATTACCATTCAGGCAATCCCTTTATACTATTTAAACATCCAAAAGTAGACGGGTTGGATCTTCCAGTAACTCTTTCACCCGAACCAGGAAGCTTACCGACTCTCGTCCATCGATAATCCGGTGGTCGTAAGAAAGCGCTACATACATCATCGGGCGAATAACTACTTCTCCGTTGATCGCAACGGGTCTTTGAATAATATTATGCATCCCCAAAATAGCCGATTGCGGAGCATTGATAATAGGTGTCGACATCATGGAACCAAATACACCTCCGTTGGTAATTGTGAATGTTCCACCTGTCATCTCTTCAATGGTCAGCTTACTGTTTTTAGCTTTTCCGGCTAGATCAGCAACTGCACGCTCGATCCCCTGCAAAGATAACGACTCTGCATTCCTGATAACAGGCACTACTAATCCTTTCGGTGCAGAAACAGCGATAGAAACATCAACAAAATTGCTGTACACAATTTCATTCTCTTCGATTCGTGCATTTACCGATGGCCACTCTTGAAGCGCCATACAAACTGCCTTTGTAAAGAACGACATAAAGCCCAGGCCGATACCATGCTTCTCTTTAAACTTATCCTTGTATTTCGAACGTAGATCCATGATCGGCTTCATATCTACCTCGTTAAAAGTAGTTAACATCGCGGTCTCATTTTTCACCGTTACCAAACGCTTAGCGATTGTCTTTCTTAGCGAAGACATCTTTTCGCGTTTCTCATCGCGCGTTCCGCCCGTCTGAACTGGCGCCGTAGCTGCTGCAGGCTTTTCTTCCTTTGGCTTTTCTGCTTTAGCAGGAAGAGAAGCTTTCAGCGCATCTTCTTTGGTGATACGCCCGTCTTTTCCGGTTCCGGTAATCTGACTGCTGTCGATCCCTTTTTCCTTTAATATTTTAGCTGCTGCTGGTGAAGCCGTCCCGGCGGCATAGCTTTCAGGCGATTCATCTTCAGAAGTAGCAGAAGCCTCTGCACGAGCATCTTCTTTTTTATCGGCCGCCGCGGCAGGCTTTGCTTCAGCGGATCCGCCATCAGCTTTTCCACCCTCTTCGATAGTACAGATTACCGAACCAATGTCGATCGTATCGCCCTCGGCAGCCACATGCCGGAGAATACCAGCCTTTTCAGCTGGAAGCTCAAAAGTGGCCTTGTCAGATTCAAGTTCAGCAACAATTTCGTCCATTTCTACATAATCGCCGTCGTTTTTCAGCCATTGCGCTACAGTAACTTCAGTAATAGATTCGCCTACGGTAGGCACTTTCATTTCTAAACTCATATGCTCTAAATATTAATCGACCTTTGCAGCCTCTTTAGTTGTTTTTTTAATTGTCTCCTTGGTTTCTTTGCCCGCGTTGGTTTCAAATGCCTTTTCAACAATGTTCAATTGCTGAGCGATATGCTGTTTTTGATAGCCGGTAGCCGGACTGCTGCTTTCTTTACGGCAAATAACATCAAGCTCAATCCTTGAGCGGCGAAGCTTCCGGCAAATGTATGGCCACGCACCCATGTTCTCAGGCTCTTCCTGAACCCATATAAAGTCTTCCGCATTTTTATACTTCGTCTTGATACTCCTCAGGCGATCCATCGGTGTCGGATACATCTGCTCAATCCGAACAATCGCAACATCCTTGACTTTAGCATCCTGCTGCTTCTCCAATAAATCGTAGTAGATTTTACCGGAACAGAATAACACCCTTCTCACATCTGCCGATTTCACATAATTATCATCAATTACTTCCTGAAACTTCCCTTCTGTAAATTCTTCTACCTTCGAAACCACCTTCGGATGACGAAGCAACGATTTTGGTGTAAAAATAATTAACGGCTTTCTGAACTCCCGATGAAGCTGACGTCTCAAAATATGGAAGAAATTCGCAGGAGTCGTACAATTTGCTACCTGAATATTATTCTCTGCGCACAACTCAAGCATCCTTTCTAAACGAGCCGAGGAATGTTCCGGGCCTTGTCCTTCGTAACCGTGAGGCAACAGCATAACCAAACCATTCGAACGCTTCCATTTAGCTTCAGAGCTGGTGATATACTGGTCAATGATAATTTGCGCACCGTTCACAAAATCACCAAACTGTGCTTCCCAAATTGTAAGAGAATGCGGGTTGGCAAGAGCATACCCATACTCAAAGCCCAGCACGCCGTATTCCGACAAGTGGGAATTATAAATGTCAAATTTCACATTCCCCTCGTTCAGCTGCGCAAGCGGGATGTACTCTTCTTCCGAGTCTTCGAGTGTGATAACCGCATGGCGATGCGAGAAAGTCCCCCGCTCGACATCCTGTCCCGAAATCCTCACTCGCTTACCTTCATTCAACAAGGTGCCATAAGCCAGTAATTCTGCCATAGCCCAGTCGAACGTCCGGTTCTTAATCATCTTATTACGATCCTCAAAAAGCCTCTCGATCTTTCTGAAAAACTTCTTTTCTTTTGGTAGCTTCGTGATCGACTCCGCTATCATTAGAAAATCATTTTCCGCTACAGCTGTATTGGCTGACACGAAAATATCCTCATATTTTGCCTTGCGCAATCCTTGCCATGCACCGGAGTACATAGGATTTACGTCCACAATAACTTCATCCTCTTTCGATTCATCCAATCGAGCCTGTAAAAGCGCGCGGAAGTCTTTCTCCATCTCCTTGGCCAAATTCGCATCCACACTTCCCTGTTCAAGTAGCTTTTTATTATATACTTCCCGCGGATTTAAGTGCTTTTCAATTGCCTTATACAGCAAAGGCTGGGTAAACTTAGGCTCGTCCGCCTCATTATGACCATATCGGCGATAACATAACATATCGATAAACACATCGGTATGATACTTCTGACGGTATTCTACAGCCATATTTATGGCATATACCAAAGCCTCCACATCGTCCCCATTCACATGAAACACAGGCGAAAGCGTCACTTTAGCAATATCAGTACAATACGTCGACGAACGTGCATCCTTATAATTTGTGGTAAAACCAACCTGATTGTTGATCACAATGTGAATCGTCCCACCAGTACGATAACCGTCCAGCTTCGACATTTGAATCACCTCGTAGACAATTCCCTGACCGGCTACAGCCGCATCCCCGTGAATCAAAATCGGTGCAATCCGTGACGGGTCACCGTCATACTTCATATCTATCTTCGAACGAACCAACCCTTCAACAACCGGATTTACGGTCTCAAGGTGAGAGGGATTCGGACAAAGACTTAAATGTACTTTCTTATCATTTGCAGTCACCACATCAGACGAGAACCCAAGGTGATATTTCACATCCCCGCCAAATTCCACGTCGTCGGTCGTCTTGCCTTCAAATTCACTGAACAACGTTTCATAGGTTTTGCCCATGACATTCGCCAGAACATTCAGACGCCCGCGGTGAGCCATTCCGATTACAAATTCCTCAATCCCTAAATCAGCGCCTTTTTGGACAACCGAATCAAGTCCGGGGATCAAGCTCTCTGCTCCTTCAAGCGAAAAACGCTTTTGCCCTAAGAACTTCGTACCCAAAAAGTTTTCAAACACCACCGCTTCATTCAGTTTCTGGAGAATACGCTTTTTAGTGACGATATCAAAGTTCGGTTCATTGCGCTCGCTTTCCATCCGCGTCTGCAACCAGGCAATTTTCTCAGGGTTACGGATATATTTAAATTCCGCGCCGATCGTATCGCAATAGGTATCCTCTATCAGCTGACGAATCTCACGAAGCGTTGCCGGCCCCAGGCCAACTTCGATCCCGGCATTGAATACGGTGTCCATATCCTCTTCGCTGAGGCCGAATGTTGCAAGTTCTTTGCCCGGGTAATATTGTCGTCTTTCTCTGACAGGGTTCGTTTTCGTAAATAAATGCCCCCGCTCACGGTAGCCATTTATCATATTTAAAACGTTGATTTCCTTTAATATGTGCTCCGGAGTCTCCGCCGGTGTAACCTTGTCACTCTGAGCCCCGAATTCAAATCCCTCAAAAAATTTCTGCCATCCGAAATCAACTGATTCCGGGTCGTTTTTGTACGATTCATACATTGAATCGATATAACGTGAGTCTGCGTTGCTCAAAAAAGTAAGCTTATCCATTTTATATACGTATAAGGGCAAAGTTATAAATTAAATGACAATATTGTACGGATTATCCACACTTTATAGGCTGGCTGAGCGCTTTGACGACGACTTAACAAATTTCATACGGTTATGCTTGTGGCTACTCCCGACACCGGCAAAATGAGCCCACCTGCCGTAAGTCGTAGCAGGACTATACCCCAACAGCGCTTCTTCGAAATAGGCTGCCCCGCGCAGCCATCCCACCTTCAGCTCGTGAACCAGGTAAGTCGCCGCTTCCATTTGCTCGATGCAATCAATATAGCCGGTATTATACAGGCGAAGCATCAGCTCATTCACCTGCTCGTTCGGCGTATTACCTGTTTTCCACTGCATAAAGTGTTCATCGCTCCCTTTATAGTCCGGCGCTATGGAAGCGAATCCCTGAACTTTAAAAAAGCGGTTTCCATATTTCTTAAACATAAAGCGATAGTAGTCGTGCCACCACAACTCATCCATATAGGCATTCGTAATCGCTTTAGGAAGCGATGACTCACCGTTGAGCGCATGATAAAGGGTATGAACCGACAGGCAACCGAGGGAAAGCCACGGAGACAAACCTGTGTCCGACTCTGACAGCAATGCACCTTTAAGCACCCGGTTTAATTGCCTTTCAGCCTCCCGTGCTCCACCCCTGATCTCACTCTTTTCTGACCGGCTAATCTCCAGTTGGCTGTATCCTAATTCCTCCAGCGAAGGCAGATCACAGGGCTCTATGTCGTGGAGGAACGTGAACTCGTTCGCATAATGGATACACGGCCTGATGACGCTCTCGCGGGCCGTCTTTTTCTTAAACACATTAAATTCATCAGGAATATCCTTTATCGGAAAGGGAAGATCCTCTTTATGAAACAAGGTATGTCCGATAAAATGGCGGAGATTAAGTTTTAATTTCCAAAGGGCCGCTTCAACCTGCGCAGAAACCAGTGTCTCCTCATGGGCAACCTCGCGATGGTGATACACTTCGTCCACTCCATAACGCTCTGCGAGTTCAGGAAGAAGTTCTTCAGGCAACCCCGACCGGACAATCAGCTCACCGTCGAGCTGGCGAATCGCATTCTGGAGGTCACGCACGCTATCCAACAGGAAACGTGCTCGGAGGACTCCGGTTTTTTTCGTCCCAAACTCCGTATCAGAAAAGATCCTCGGATCGAATATATATACCGGAACCATCGTGACCGACTTATCGGTTGCCAGGCTTAGCATTTCATTATCGTTGATCCTTAAATCATTTCTAAACCAAATGAGTATGGTTCTTTTATTCATCAAAAAAACTTTAAAGCCTAACAAATATAGCAATTAATGCCCAAGGCAGCCGACCAGAGGCAGAATAAGCGGATGTTATTACAATCGATTTACATAGGAGCCGGCAGTCGCTGTGAAAAATGTAGAAACATTACATTTTTTGGATTGTAGTATAGTCAGCATAACTATATTTACAAAATGAATGTACTTTTAACGGGCATCAACAATTATCTGGGGAAGGAACTAACATTATATTTTTTAGATAAAGGATATTCAGTAACGTGTTTAGTAAGGAGTGAAACATTGCTTCTGGGAGAAGCAAAAATAAACAACAATTTATCTGTAATACGGGGCGATCTCATCCGCGAAAAATACTCACGTAACTTTCCGGACGATCTCGACGTAGCGTTCTATTTCAGTTATTACGTAGCTGAACAAGGCGATATTTACCAGGATCTTGAATTGCTCTCCCTTCAAAATTACATTAAGAAAGCACGCAGGGTCAATTGCGCTCATCTTGTGTATGTTATGCCTCTACGGTCGCCCGTGAACGAGGATGTTAAAAAACTTCTGAAAGAAAGTTATATTTCCTATACCATCGTACGCACCAGCAATATCGTCGGGAAAGACTCCCTGCTCATCCAAATATTTAAAAAAATGGCAAGCAACCTGGCAATTGTGTCGAATACGAAACTCGCCAGCAGTAAATGCCAGCCTATCGCGCTTGCCGATGCGATCACCTACCTCGACTTCATTGCCTTTAACCCGGCTGCATTTAATGAGTGCTTTGATATCGGCGGACCAGAAATTCTTTCATATCGCGAGATGATCGATCAGTTTCTTGAAATCTGTGCCATGAAAAAACCCATCATCACACTCCCCTTCGTCAACACCTTTTTTTCAACGTTCTGGCTGCAGAAAAATAGCGGGCTTCCCAAAATGATTGCAAAGGCATTCAGCGAAAATATCCAGGGAGACCTACTCTGTGAAGACAACCGCATCCACGACCTGTTCCCCCACCAGAGCCTCACGTTTAAAGACGCAGTAAAAAGGGCCCTAAAATAGGACCCTTTCGATGTTATTATAAATACGTAAAAATCGTGTGAACTAGTTGACCGTATTCTCTACACTCTTTACGGTTACTTCAAAATCAAGTGCCGAAAAAGGTGGAATACTGTTCACCCCGGCTGAAGTACTAACGTTGCCTTTCAATCCGTAAGCCTGCGCAGACGGGACTACCATGCGAACCTTTGCACCCGCTTTCACTTTCGGCAAAATTTCTTTCCAACCACTGATCGTGGAACCAAGATTCATCGTCGTAGAGTCTGTCGGCGATTGTTCAATGATCGTACCGTTCAAGGTTTTTAAAGTATACCCAACCTTAAGACGGGCTTCAGGAGTAATCTGCGTACCCGACCCCATCTCGGCGATGTGGTAGTAGATTCCGGATTCTGTTTTCATGAAACTGCTTGCAGGTGTTCCGGTTTTGCCCAGGTACTGTTGAATTGACTGATCCTCATAGGCCGGCAGATGGTCCGGATCGATCGCATGGATCGTATAATCGAGCGACTGGTTAGAGCCTATCCCTTTGGATCCGTTTTTCCCGTAAGCTAAACGCGAAGGCACAAGAACACGAATCTTACCGTTGGCAAATTTCAAGGCCTGTTTTAAAGCCACTTTCATCCCCTCTTCTTTATCCAGAGGCGAACCCGGGTTATTAGCTGCAACGGCTGAACCGTAGGGGAAATAACCAAGGTAGTCGGCGTAACGGTTCGACACGCTGAAGGTATCCGCACTGCTGTAATTCCCGTCCAAGGTTTTGAAAGAATAGACCAGAGGAACTGTCAAATCGTATGTCAACGCTCCTCCGTTGCCTTCTTCCAACACTTCATAATACATGCCCGTTGTTCCTAACGGCTCAACACTCAGGTTATTTTGCCGGATATACTGCTGAATGTTCTGTTCATCCAGTTCCGTAATGGTTTGATATTCTTTCTTTTCACAAGATGAAAAAGCAAGCATCGCTGCTAATCCGACTATAAAAATTTGGCCTGAAAATTTACGCATTAAAAGTGGGTTAAGTCAGTTTTATTAATTTGCGGAAGGTGCAGCCGGTGGCTTCACTTCCAGTACTTCAATATAAAAATCAAGCGGTGAGTTTGCAGGAATGGATCCTTGAGCGACGTTCTGATACCCGTAAGGTGAAGGAAGAACAAACCTGATCTTCGCACCTTTCTGAAGTCCGATGGTGGTCAATCCGCCTACATTACGCATGTTTCCCTGTCTGTCTTTGATTCGCTTTGGCAAAAAAGCAATCTGCCAGCCTGATATTACCCGGCCCAAAGAAAGGTATTTTCCCGCCTCCATATCTGCCTCATCAAACACAACACCGCTCGTAACCAGCTTACCTTCGTAATTTACTCGTACGCGCGGAGCCTCAATAGCGTTTGCACTGTTGATGTTATACTTATAAAAATTAGCTTCATCGGTGGTGTCCTGCAATCCCGGTTCAATGATTTTATACCATATACCGGAGGCACTATCCCGTACTGCATTTTCCAAACCAGGCTCTGTTTTCACATAAGCTTCTAACATAGGCGCCTCCAGGTCCAGAAATTTCTGATAGTCGTATACTTCAATGTCATCTTTCATACAGGCAGAAAAGCCCACAGCCACGACCAGGCCAAGAACAAGAAAGTTGATTTTTTTAAACGTGTTTTTCATTTTCGTAAGTGCAAAGTTATTTATTTAATTGATTTTATCCCTTAATTAACATTTTTTAACAGCGTTGCAGAATGCTAACTCATATAAATACGAAAACCGCTGTCATATAGCTACAGCGGTTTTCCGAAAATGTTTAATCTAAAAACTAAAAGCAATACTTATTCGCTTCAATAAGTTGTTTCGCAATGCGCTGTCGGGCTTCTTTGCTGTTAAAGGGCTCCACTTTTGTAAACCGTCGCAGTCCCATCAGCATCATCTTCAGCTCGTCGCCCTCTGCAAACGAATACAAAGCTTCCTTTCCTGCCAGATATACATGGTCGGCAGCCGAGTGCAGGTATACCCGTGCAATGTCGATTTGCCCTTTTACCAATTCCTCACCCCTCATATGAACCAGTTTTTCTGCTCTGAGGAGGGTCGATTCTGCCAGGTATACATATCCCATAATATCCGCTATATTCATCAAAATCTCCTGTTCTTTCGAGAGGCTCATCATCAGCTTTTGCACCGCCGCTCCGGCAACCAGCAAACCCACTTTTTTAAGATTTTGAAGAACTCTCTTTTCGTAAGCAAACAGCGCTGAATCGGGCTCGGCAAAATCGGGGATGCTCATCAGTTCACCGGCGACAGACTGTGCAGGCCCCATCAAGTCGAGCTCGCCCTTCATAGCACGTTTTAACAGCATATCGATAATCAACAATCGGTTCACTTCGTTGGTACCCTCGAAAATACGATTGATCCTCGAATCACGGTAAGCACGCTCCATCGGAGCATCCGCAGAAAAGCCCATTCCGCCATACACCTGAACACCTTCATCCACCACATAGTCGAGCATTTCTGAGCCCCAAACCTTCGTGATGGCGCATTCAACGGCAAATTGTTCGGTCGATTTCAATCTTGCCTGCGCGCTGTCCATTCCTTTGGCCACCAGTTGCTCATACGCATCGTCAATATTTTGGCCCGCACGGTAGGTTGCACTTTCGGCAGCGAATAATCGTATAGCCATCTCTGCAAGCTTATAGCGTACTGCTCCAAACTTAGAAATCTGCAATCCAAATTGAACACGCTCATTGGCATAATTGGTCGCGTGGTCGATAACCTTCCTCGACGAACCAATGGCAGCCGCACTCAGTTTAATTCTACCAATATTCAGAATATTTACGGCAATCTTAAATCCATTTCCACGCTCTGAAAGAAGATTTTCGACCGGCACCATGCAGTCGTTGAAAAACACCTGACGAGTGGAGGAGCCCTTAATTCCCATCTTATGCTCTTCCGGGTTCATGGTTACCCCGCCGAAGTTGCGCTCGATGATAAAAGCCGACAGATTTTTGTCATCATCGATCTTAGCAAAAACAATGAAAATATCCGCAAAGCCACCGTTGGTAATCCACATTTTTTGCCCATTGATGACATAATGCGTCCCCTGCTCGTTTAAACGGGCAGAAGTTTTACCCGAATTCGCGTCCGAACCTGCGTTCGGCTCGGTCAGGCAGTATGCCGCTTTATATTCACCACTAGCCAGTTTGGGAATATACCGTTGTTTTTGCTCTTCGTTACCATAGTACAGAATGGGTAGCGTACCGATGCCTGTATGTGCGGAAAGCGCAACCGCAAAAGAGTGCCCCGCCCCAACGGCGTCGGCTACCAGCATCGAAGTATTGAAATCCTTCCCGAAGCCTCCGTACGCTTCCGGGATTGACACGCTTAACAAGCCCAAATCACCGGCTTTATCGAGCAATTGCTGCATCAGACCTTCTTCCTGGGCATCAATTGCATCGAGCTTAGGATAGACCTCTGCATCAATGAAATCTACACAAGTCTGTTTGATCATAAGTTGTTCCTCATCAAACTCTTCCGGGATAAAGACTTCCTGAAAGGGCGTTTCACGAATCACAAACTCGCCCCCTTTTATCACATTTTTTATTTCATTTTCCATTGTAAATAACTGATTTAGCTAAAGCATTTCAAAAATTCCCGCAGCACCTTGCCCGGTTCCTACGCACATGGTTACCATGCCATATCGCTCATTTCGTTTTTTCAGCTCATTGAAAAGCTGAACGGATAATTTCGCACCGCTACAGCCTAGCGGGTGACCCATAGCAATTGCACCACCATTGACATTCACCAGCTCCGGATTCAGTCCCACTTTACGGATAATGGCGAGTGACTGAGAGGCGAAGGCCTCATTCAGCTCCACCAATGCCATCTCATCAAGCTTCATATTCGCCTTTTTCAAGGCCAGCGGAATCGCCTCCATGGGACCAATCCCCATAATGCGGGGAGGCACTCCTGCTACGGCATAACTTACCAATCGTGCTATCGGAGTCAGATTAAGCTCTTTCAGCTTTGCCTCCGACACTACCAATACAAACGCCGCTCCATCGGACGTCTGCGATGAATTGCCCGCAGTAACAGACCCTCCGGCAGCAAACACCGGTTTAAGCGCAGCCAGCCGTTCCAGACTGGTATCCCGCCGTGGTCCTTCATCGGTTTCAACCACAAATTGTCGTGTTTTAGGCGTTCGTCCATCTTCCAGATAGTTTTCCTCCACGGTGATAGGAACAATATCATCCTTAAACCGGCCCGTCTCGATTGCCCGGATCGCTCTTTGATGCGATTCATAAGCAAACTTGTCCTGGTCCTCACGGCTCACCTTAAATTCTTTGGCAACCGCTTCCGCCGTAAGTCCCATGCCCCAATACCAATCGGGATGATTCTTTGCAACTTTTGCATTCGGAACCAGCTTCCAGCCACCAAAAGGCATCCCCGACATCACTTCCACCCCGCCGGCAATAATAACATCGGCCATTCCAGCGCGTATCTTGGCCGTAGCCATTGCAATGGTCTCCAGGCCCGAGGCACAATACCTGTTCACTGTCATCCCCGGAACCTTATCCGTGTCGAGCCCCATCAGGGAGATCATCCGCCCGACATTCAAGCCCTGTTCCGCCTCTGGTGTTGCATTTCCTACAATAACATCGTCGATATCTTCTTTATTTAAATTCGGAACAGACGCCACCAGCTGCCTCACTACGTCAGATGCCAAATCGTCTGCACGCGTGAAACGAAAAACCCCTCTGGGCGCCTTTCCTACCGCGGTTCTGTAACCTGCTACAATATAAGCTTCCATAGATTTAATTTCTTAAAGGTTTACCCTTGGTTAACATAAACTGAATTCTTTCTAAGGATTTCTTCGTCGCTACCAGCGACATAAACTCCTTTCGCTCCAAATCGAGGAGGTATTGCTCCGAAACCAGCGTTGGCTCAGAAAGGTCGCCGCCACACATCACCCACCCCAGCTTTTCCGAGATAAACTTATCATGCTCCGATATGTAATTTCCGGAATACATCGAGCTGGCACCGGCATATACAATGCCCAGCCCCTGCTTTCCAAGAACCCGGATGTCTTTCCGGCGCACCGGCTGCGTATAGCCGGCTTCCGCAAGCTCAATAGCTTTTGCTTTTGCGTCAGCGATCAAACGACTCCGGTTCATCGTAACGCCGAATTTGCCAGCCTGCAGATAACCCAGCTCATAGGCTTCCTGAGCAGAAGTAGACACCTTCGCCTGTCCGACTGTCAGGAACTTATCTTTCAAAACGTTCTGATCTATCTGGCCTTCCTGGAATTCATCGGACGCACGCAAAGCCATTTCCTTTGAACCTCCCCCTCCGGGAATTACTCCTACACCGAACTCCACGAGCCCCATGTAGGTCTCGGCATGAGCCTGTACATAATCGGCATGCATGGCAAATTCACAACCGCCGCCCAATGCCAGATTAAAAGGTGCAGCCACTACCGGAATGGATGAATAGCGCAGGCGCATGGAGGTGTCCTGAAACATCTTCACAGCCATGTTCAGTTCATCAAAATCCTGCTCTACCGCCAGCATAAAGATCATACCGATATTTGCCCCGGCCGAGAAATTTGCACCGTCGTTGGCAATCACCAGTCCCCGGTAATCCTTTTCAGCTAACTCGATTGCTTTGTTGATTCCCTGAATGACATCTCCTCCAATGGTATTCATCTTGGAATGAATTTCAGCGTTCAGAATTCCGTCTCCCAAATCAATCACACTCACTCCGCTGTTTTTCCAGATGGTGTTCGTCTGACGGATCTGATCCAATACAATCAGTTCTTCGGCACCTGGAACAGGCCGGTACGATTTTGAAGAAATATCGTAATACTCTCTCAATCCGTTTTCTGTTCGGTAGAAACTCTCTATGCCGTTCTCCAGCATCTCGTATACCCATGCTGCCACCTTACCCTGCTGTCCGGGAACCAATTTTTCGGCCGACTCAATTTTTTCTACCGTTTGCCGTACACCCAGCGCATCCCATATCTCGAAAGGTCCCAGCTCCCAGCCAAAACCAGCGCGCAGCGCATCGTCGATGCGATACAACTCATCGGATATTTCCGGAATCCGCCGCGACACATATTCAAACAAAGGATAGTGTGCTGCCCGAAACAAGCGTCCGGCCTTATCATCTCCTCCTTCAAATATTTTCATCCGCTTTCTAAGATCTTCCACAGCCTTGGCCGCATCAATCGTTGCCGATTTCGCTTTTTCCTGTTTCCGGTATTCAAGCGACTTCAAATCGAGTGAAAGGATTTCTGTCTTACCACTTTCATCCTTCGTCTTTTTGTAAAATCCCTGGCCCGATTTTTCACCAAACCATTTATTATCGACCATTTGCTGCAAATAATCTGGCAGTTCAAATACCTGCTTTGCTTCGTCCTCCTTTGCATTATCACGGAGCCCGTTCGCTACATTCACCAGTGTATCCAGACCAACCACATCGGCTGTCCGGAAAGTAGCAGATTTTGGCCTTCCCAGGATCGGTCCGGTAAACCGGTCGATCTCTTCCACGGTCAGTTCAAGTTTCCCTACCAGATGCGTAACGACCAGCATCGCATAAACTCCTATACGGTTTCCTATAAAGGCAGGCGTATCTTTACAAAGCACGGTCGTCTTACCCAAAAACCGGTCACCATAATGCATCAGAAAATCAAGCACCTCGGGGTCTGTACCCGCACCCGGGATAATTTCGAGCAATCTCAGATAGCGCGGAGGGTTAAAAAAGTGCGTGCCGCAGAAGTTCCTGCGGAAATCGTCTGAACGCCCTTCAGCCATCAGATGAATAGGAATTCCCGAAGTATTCGAACTCACCAGTGTCCCTGCCTTCCGGTATTTCTCCACCTGGTCGAAAATCTGCTTTTTAATATCAAGCCTTTCAACGACCACCTCGATCACCCAATCGGCTTCTGAAATACGCTCCATATGATCTTCAAAATTGCCAGTCTGAATGAGCCGAAGCACCGATTTACTAAAGACAGGAGAGGGGTTCGATTGCACAACCGACTTCAGGTGCTCCTCTGCAATCCGGTTGCGTACCGCCGGATGTTCAAGCGTCAATCCTTTTTTCTCCTCCGCCGAAAGCAGCTCACGGGGAACGATATCCAGGAGCAGAACCTCCACTCCAATATTGGCAAAATGGCAAGCGATCCTCGAGCCCATTACCCCCGAGCCAAGAACTGCTACTTTTTTAATCCTTCTTTTCATGTTTTAAATTTTTGATTCAGCGTTACTTCTGATTTTGTCCTGCAAATATTTCTGGGCCAACTGGTTTATTTTAACCAAAGAACCTTCAAGTCGCATTCTCTCCGACTCCGACATTTCCGTGGTTAAGTATTCGTTGAAATCCCGAACAATTGTTTTAGCTAACTCCCGCTTCTCCAGACCGAGCGGAGTCAAAAACACCTTGACTGAACGTTTGTCTTGCGGGCTGGCTTGCCGGTATATAAAACCCTGCGCCTCCATGGCGCTCAGCATCCGCGACAAACTGGTAGAGCGAACGCCCAGCAAACTGGCAATCTGCGAAACGGCAGTACCCTCCTTTCTGATATTAATCAGCACATAGCCGGAAGCCTGTGTAAGCCCCACTTTAGACGCAGCGTGATTATAGGAATTGGCAACCGACTGCCAGGCGGTTTTCAAGAAATAGTCAATGGTATCCGGTTTTCTCATTTTACTATGCCTGCTTTTTTTATTTACTATGCTTGCATATCAAATTTAAGTTTTCAAAAGTTAGTATGCAAGTAATATAGCTTTTTTTATTAAATAATCATTTGGCTATTAATGGAGTGGATTGACTATTTTTGTGTAGAACACATAAAGGAAAAGGCTGTGCATTTAGAAAAAGTTGAAAGAGTCTCAGGAATCAGCAGTGAAGATTTTATTGCGAATTTTCTGAAACCGGGAAAGCCCGTCATTTTAACCGACTTCGTCCATAAGGATAGTCCTGCTTTACATCGGTGGTCGTACGCGTACTTCAAAGAGATTGCGGGCGATCAGATTATTTCCCTTTTCGGGAAAGAAGAGGAATCGCGCGACCGGGTAGCCAGCGCACCGGTTGCAAAGATGAAATTCGCCGAATACCTCGACCTGATAGAAAGAGAGCCTACCGATTTAAGAATCTTCCTGTTTAATCTGTTGAAGCTGAAGCCTGAGCTTAATAAGGATATCATCTACAACGATGTTACCGGAGGGAAGGTTTTGAAATGGCTCCCCTACCTTTTTTTTGGCGGAGAGGGATCGAGCACGCGTAATCACTTTGATATCGATATGTCGCATGTCTTTATCTCTCAATTCAAGGGAAAAAAACGGATTTGGCTCTTCCCGCTAAGTCAATCAGGCAACCTGTATAAAATACCTTTTAACTTTCACGGCATGGTAAACCTCAAGGAGCCCGACTATCAGCAATATCCCGCCATGAAATTTATCCGCGGAATGGAAGCGGAAATCAATCCCGGCGAAACACTATTTATGCCTTCCGGATACTGGCACTATATTCAATACGTCACCGAAGGTTTTTCCATCAGTGTGAGGGCACTTCCAACCAATCCGATTGACAAGTGGCGTGGGTTCCGGAATCTGGTCATTACCCGCCACTTCGATAACGCGATGCGCAGGCTTTTCAAAGATCGTTGGTTTAACTACAAAACCCGCATCGCCCTGAAGCGCGGCGAAAAAATGACAAAGAACGATCATTCGCATTCCCGCCCCGAGTTATGATTAAAAAACAAGCTGACCGTATCCTCGCATTTCTTCGTCGAACAGATCAATTCAGCCTGTATCTTAGCCTTCTGTGTTCGGCGATCATCATATTCAATCTGGGATATAATACGAACGCCGAACTGATCTTCCGGTTCGATCAGGCTTTGCGAACCAGCTTTTATGTTCTTGGATTCCTTCACTTCTTCAGGGCCATCGCAAGCATTCTCTGCTTTCGCAAACATAAGGTCGGCCAATATGCAGAATTTTTGCTTGCACTATATTTTCTATTAATCATTTCGGCCCATGCCTTTTCTCTTTCATTCAACCTCGTCGATTTTTCCGAGATGGAGTGGATTTACATGGGGCTCTTCTCGACCTTGGTCGTTTCGGTTTCCAAGATCAGTCTTTTTTTCGACGAATTCTATTTCAACCCCACCATCCTGTTCGTCCTTAGTTTTATTGTCCTGATCCTGTTGGGCACCTTCCTGTTAATTTTACCGAATTCGACCACCGACGGGCGACTGAATTTCGTCGATGCCCTCTTTACCGCCACCAGCGCCGTGTGCGTTACCGGACTCACCCTGTTCGATGTCTCGAGCAAATTTTCCACCTTCGGTCAGTCTGTTATCCTGGTTTTGATCCAACTCGGCGGACTTGGCATCATGACTTTCACCGGCTTCTTTGGCTACTTTTTCACCGGCGGATTCTCCTATAAAAACCAGCTAATGTATACCGAGCTCCTCAACGAGGAAAAAATCGGCTCGGTTATTAAAACACTTTCCAAGATCGTATTTATAACCCTGCTCTTTGAAGCCGCCGGAGCCCTTCTGATCTTTGTGAACCTCCCACCGGATTTTTTCGGATCCCTCAGCGAAGAACTATATTTTTCCGTATTTCACGCGGTTTCCGCATTCTGCAACGCCGGCTTTTCAACCATACCAGACGGTCTTTACAACGCAGGCCTCCGCTTCAATTATAACATTCACCTGATTTTTGCCGTGCTGATTATTTTCGGAGGACTTGGATATCATATCCTGATGAATACCTACGAATACCTGAAGCGGAGAGGTACCAGCCTCTATCGAAAAATTCGCTTCGACGAAGAACAAATCCACCGGGCACGCGAGTTTCAATTCACATCGCAAATCATCATCTATACCACATTGATCCTGCTCAGCTGCTCTACACTCATTTTCTTTTTACTTGAATACCAACACAGCCTACAGGAACACGAAAGCCTATGGGGAAAAATAGTGTCGTCGTTCTTTCTGGCCGTCACCCCGCGTTCCGCGGGTTTTTCAACGGTCAATATCCAGACCATGGCTTCGCCATCCATCCTTATGCTACTCTTCCTGATGTGGGTCGGAGCATCTCCGGGGTCGAACGGTGGTGGTATAAAGAACACCACTTTCGCCGTCGCTTTTCTCAACATTTACAGCATCGCGCGGGGTATGGAGAACCTGGAATTGTTCAAACGGCGGATAACGAAAGATACCAGCATCCGTGCCCTGGGTGTTATTATGCTTTCCATCATTTTTCTTGGCATCATCTTTTTTTTGCTACTCATCACGGATGGAGAAAAAGATTTCAGGGCATTGTTCTTTGAAAGCATGTCGGCATTCGCTATTGCCGGACTCAGCCTGGGCATCACCCCTGAAATGTCGCAGGGTGGTCGCATCGTCCTCGTACTTGCCATGTTTGTGGGAAGGATCGGAGCACTCACCCTGCTGATCGCATTCGTTAGAAACACCAAACAGAGAGCTTATAAGTATCCGTCCGACACGGTGTTATTGTAATATCAATCATGAACGTTATATTCATATTATGAAATTTATTGTATTCGGGCTCGGCCACTTTGGCAAATCGCTCGCCATCCGACTTACAGAGCTAGGCCACGAAGTTATCGGCGCCGATAACGACATGAGGAAAGTTGAACAGTTTAAAGACAAAATCACCCATACCGTATGCCTGAACGCAACCGACCGCGAAGCTGTTGCCTCGCTCCCCCTCAAAGACGCCAATGCCGTCATCGTCGCGATCGGAGAAGATGAAGCCGCCTCCATCATGGCTACCGCCGTGCTCACACAGTTCAATATTAAAAGAATCATTGCCCGTTCCGTGTCCGACTTGCAGAAAACTGTATTGGAAGCGATGAAAATCGAAGAATTTATCATGCCAGAGGAAGAATCGGCTGAGCGACTGGCCGTGCGACTGGTAAATCTGAATATTGTCGACTCCTTTAAGGTGTCGGAAAAATACAGCATCATTGAAATCAAAGTACCCGAGCCCTATGTTGGCAAGACCCTGGTCGAAGCCGACCTTACCAATCAATATAAGGTGATTGTGCTAACCACCATCAAATCGCATGAAATCACCGAGAAAGGACAGGTTCGACACATTAAAGAAGCTTCCGGAATCGCCACCTCAGGGACACGCCTCGAAGCGGGCGATTTGCTCGTGATTTTTGGGGAAATGGAAAACATTAAGAAATTAATTGAATAAAACCCGGAATTTCTAATTTTGCAGCATGTCGAAACTTATAAACCTAGAGAGCTTTCGGAAGTTTGTCCAGTCAGAAACTTCGGGCGGTGTCATTTTAATCTTTTGTGTTATCATCTCCCTGATCGTTGCCAATACCCCGCTTGGCCCCCACTTCGCTGCCCTGCTTCATCATGTTGTGGGCTTTAAGTCGGAGAGCATCGACCTTGAATATAGCATTTCGGCATGGATCAACGACGGACTGATGGCGGTGTTCTTTTTGATGGTCGGACTGGAAATTAAACGTGAACTTGTGGAAGGCGAATTGGCATCCCTTAAGCAGGCCTCCCTCCCTATACTGGCTGCCCTGGGTGGTGTCATCGCGCCGGCCGCCATTTACCACAGTTTCAATTCAGGCCTGCCTACCGACGCCGGATGGGCCATTCCCATGGCTACTGATATTGCCTTTGCTGTTGCCATTATTACGATGCTGGGCAAAAACGTACCGACCTCGCTCAAAATATTTCTTGCGGCGCTGGCCATTGTCGACGACCTGATGGCTATTTTGGTGATCGCCATCTTTTATTCCAAATCGCTCGAATATACCTATCTTCTTTATGCCTTCGGTTTGGTAGTATTGTTGATCGCGTTCAACCGGATCGGTGTTAAGAACCTGCTCTTCTACCTTATACCCGGTGCTTTCATCTGGTATTTTATCCATCATTCGGGCATTCACGCAACCATTGCGGGGGTCATTACGGCCTTCACCATTCCCACTACCACCGACGATAAGGAGTCGCCGCTGGAAAAGCTGGAGCATATGCTTGTTAGCCCGGTGAACTTTTTTATCATCCCAGTATTTGCGCTGGCCAACACGAACATTACCTTTGTCGACGGTATGGTTGAGGGACTGCTCACGCCGCTTGGTTTGGGAATTATCTTAGGCCTCATGGTGGGCAAGCCGCTGGGAATCTTTCTGTTTTCATGGGTGGCCGTGAAGCTTGGTCTTAGTAAGATGCCGGAAAGATCATCATGGATTCACATCCTGGGGGTAGGGATGATTGCCGGTATCGGCTTCACCATGTCCATTTTCATTTCCTTGCTATCCTTCCCCGACTCCGAATTACTTATGGCAGAGGCCAAGTTCTCCATCCTGATAGGTTCCATCCTGTCGGCTCTGCTGGGCTCCCTTCTCCTCATTCTGTATTCCAGACGAAACCCTCCTCCGGAGGAAGCAACACGAACGAATTAGCCTGCTTCTTCATATAAGGTCTCGATCAGCGCATGGTGGTTCTGCATAATTACTTTTCGCTTCAGACTTAGTTTTGGAGTAAGTTCACTGGCGTCAATGGTCCATTCGCGGGGAAGCAGAATAAATTTCTTCACTTGCTCCCAATGTCCGAAACCGGCATTCAGCCGCTCCACCTCGCGTCCGTATTTCTCTACTACTGCCTCATGTTCAATCATCTCCTTATTGCTCGTCCAAGCGATACTTTTCGAGGCACACCAAGCCTTCAGTTCTTCAAAGGCTGGCACTATCAAGGCTGAAGGAAACCGTCGCCCCTCGCCGATTACCATTACCTGAGCAATCAGCACTGATTCCATGAGTTTATTTTCCAGCACTTGCGGAGCCACAAACTTGCCTCCGGAGGTCTTAAACATTTCTTTCTTTCGGTCCGTAATTTTCAGAAAGCCGTCTTTACTCAACTCGCCGATATCACCGGTGTGCAAGAAGCCATCCGGATCGAGCACCTGCCGGGTAGCCTCTTCATTATGGTAGTACGAACTGAAAACACTCGGACCTTTCACCAGTATCTCGCCATCCTCGGCAATCCGTGCCTCCAGGTTGGGAAGCACCCTACCCACCGTTCCAAAACGGATTTCATCATCTTTCAATCCATTTACTGCAATAACAGGAGAGGTTTCTGTAAGTCCGTAACCTTCCAACACCGGGATTTCAGCAGCCCAGAACACCCGGGCAAGTCGCTCCTGCAATGCAGCCCCGCCTGAGATCAATGCCACTACATTCCCTCCCAGGGCTTCACGCCACTTTTTGAAAACCAGTTTGCGAGCCAGATTCAGTTGCGCATTGTAGAGGATGCCGTTCATCGCCGGCTCCTTGTAGCGGAGCCCCAGGTCGAGCGCCCAGAAGAAGATCGCCCGCTTCAGGCCGGTCAATGCCTTTCCTTTCGACACGATTTTATCATAAACTTTCTCCAGAACACGAGGAACCGTTGTAAACCCGTTAGGCTTTACTTCGTTGATATCCTGAATAATTGTATCCATACTTTCCGCATAATAAACCGAAATGCCCAAAGAAAAATACATATATACGACCATCCGCTCGAACACGTGCGACAGTGGCAGAAAGCTCACCGCCGTTTTATAGTCGTCTGGAAAGAGCGTCTTCGACGCCATCACGTTGCTTATCAAATTTTTATGGGTCAGGCATACTCCCTTGGGTTTCCCGGTAGTGCCCGATGTATAGATCAGGGTTAACAAATCATCCTCTCCCACCTCCCGGCGATAATCGTCCAGGCGGATTCCCCGCGACTTACCCGACTCAAGGAAATCAAGCCAGTACTCTACTCCTGCAATTTTCTCGAAAGAAATAATGGTAATATCGCTGCCAGCGTCAGCAAGCGCTGTCTGTAATTTCTGATAAAGCTCTTCCGTCGATACAAATATCAGCTTCACGCCTGCATCCTCCAGAATATGTTTCAGGTCGGTTACCGACAAGGTCGGATATAAGGGAACTACCGCCGCACCCACCTGCATGGTTGCAAAATCGCAGAAGTTCCATTCAGGCCGGTTTGCCGACATCAAGGCAACTTTATCGCTTTTCTTAACCCCCTGGTGAACCAGAGCCCGACTGAAATCGTTCACGATACTGATGAACTCTTCTGTACTATAACTTTTCCATTCGCCGGAAAACTTTCCGGCGACCATTACTTTTTTTGAAAAGTTTCTTTCGTAGTTTTCAAGCAGGTCAAATACGCGTTTTATTTCGTTCATATCTCAGGATGTGGTTGATCAGATAGCCACAATTTAAGCATTTATTTATACAATCATAAGGCGTACTGTTATAAAATTTCGCCGGAATCGAATAATCCCGGCCATTGAAGGCTGCTTGGCATCAAAATTGGTTAGGTGTGCATTAAATTAAACATTCAAACATGAGAAAATTTCTTTTACTAGCATTAATGACAGGCTTTCTGGGCCTGTTTCAACAGGAAGCAAAAGCACAAGCTTTAGGAAGTGATTATCGCAATGCAATCGGCGGACGGTTCGGAGTCGCTAATGGTATCACCTTCAAGCACTTCGTGAACAGCAATGACGCAATCGATTTCATTGTAAACTTCAGAAGCAAAAAAAATGAGTACTCGACCTTTCGTCTTGTAGCGTTATACGAGATCCATAACCCGATCCGCAATGCGGCAGGACTGTCCTGGTACTATGGTGGTGGTGCCGGAATTGGTGTATGGGAAGATAAACGTCACGACCAGTCAGATGTTGCTCTTAGCCTTGACGGCGTATTGGGTCTGGATTATAAATTCAACGGCGCCCCTATTAACATCGCACTCGATTGGAAACCCGCTCTTGAGCTAACACCGGATACTGGTTTCGATGCCGAAGGCTTTGGTTTATCCATTCGTTTTGCTTTCTAAGCACGATGAATCACAAAAAAAGCGGGTTGTTTTTGAAACAACCCGCTTTTTTTGTGTCTATTAATTCTGGCTAGTTCAATGAAAGCCAAATTTTCCGCAGTGCAAGCTGCTCCGCCGTAGCATTGGTCAGTGGCTGTATCACATAATCACCTCTGGTGGAACGCGGCAAGCTGATTTTCACCTCACGCATCATCCCATCGCGTGATAGTAAAACCTTAAGCTCTTCGCCTACTTTCGACTGGGCCAGCACCCTGTCCAGTTCCCGGCCTGCCGGATCGATCCGAAATCCGTTTACAGCAATCAGTTCGTCGTTCACATTGATTCCTCCATCCCAGGCGCCACTTCCACGGCCTACGCTCATCACTTTACCGTCCGACAATCTTACCCCAAAATCAGGTATCGACGCGCCTTCCAGCTGGTCTACCAATTCGTATCCAACAGAATTTAAGTAAGCATTATAGTCGATCGGCCTGGCCTGGTTTACATATACATATATGTCGTCCATCGAAACGCCGGCAACTTTTTCAGCCATGGCCTTGAATTCCGCATCCTTAAAACCGCGGTCCTCCTTTACGTAGAATCGCTCGTACATGGCTTTCAGGATATCATCGAGCCGCTTCTCCCCCTTGGTGGCATGCAGGGTCTTCAAATCGACCAGCATTCCAATGAGAGCACCCTTATTGTAATAAGAAATCGTTGTATTGGCCGAATTTTCATCCGGACGGTATTGCTTGATCCAGGCATCGAAACTTGAAAGGCTTAGCGGTTGAACCAGGTTGCCTGGTCGGTTTTCAACCGTTTCAATATCGTTCGCTATCAGCTTCAGATATGAGGTCTCATCCGTGAAACCAGTGCGCTGAAGGGTGAGGTTGTCGTAATAGGCCGTGAAACCTTCCGAGACCCACAGGTTGGTCGTATAATTTTCCTCGTCGTAATTGAAGGGTCCCAAAGCCTCCGGGCGCAGACGTTTGACATTCCATACGTGGAAATATTCGTGCGCCACCAGCCCTAAGAAGCCCAGGTAGCCGCTGTAACTCTTATAGGCGTTGCGGGATACCCCCAAAACCGTCGAGTTTAAATGCTCCAGTCCACCCCCGCCTGCGGCATAATGATGAATGATAAACACATAGCGCTTATTCGGATTTACCCCAAACATGCGTGTCTGCTCTTCTACTATTCTGGCCATATCGCGCTTAAGCAATTCCGGGTCGTAATCGGCATAGCCCACCATCGCCACTTCATGCTTTACACCCGCAGCGGTAAATTCAAAAACTTCCTGATTACCCACTTCAATGGGCGCATCAAATAAAATGTCAAAATCTTCGGCATAAAACGTATTTTTCTTCCCGGCAACTGGCTCCAGACCAGTAGATATTTTCGACCAGCGGGCATGAGGAATCACGCTTACTTCGGCCGGAAGATCGAGCATCCCGTCTACATACATAAAGGTGCCGGTAGGCGATAAGAAGGCGTGGTTTTCGTCGATCATGCTCGTCCGTACCGAAATCTCAAATCCGTATACCCGGTAGTTGACAACCACATCGGATGCTCCTCCGGTATGAACGCGCCAGGTATTCTTACTTACTTTTTCAGAAACAAGCGTTTTATTGCCGGATGTTGCGCCAAAGTCTTCCACATTCTTTGGGTACTCGCGGATCAAATAAGATCCGGGCGACCAAACCGGCATTTTCAAGTCCACATAACCCTTTTTCAAGCCCTTAAGCTCCATTTTGACTTCTACGTAATGAGCCTGAGGCTCTTTAAATGAGAGTTCGAAAGAAACTTTTTCCTGGGCTGTGGCCACTGATACAGTCGTCATTATGCTAAGTAATAATAAGGTGAAACAAATCTTTTTAATCATATTCAATGTCTTTTGGTGGTAGAAAGGAGGATAATTAAGCTCAAACTTAGATAAATTACTTTTATCAGGGGAAAAATTATTCTTAAAAATTAATCCGTATTTTTGAGACTGAGTAAACCGATTTGATAAAGATATGATTATAGTTGTAGATAGCGGATCTTATAAATCCGATTGGATGTTTACCCCGGCTGGCGGCCAGGCATTAACCTTTCGGACTGCCGGAATCAATCCCTTCTTTACACCTGAAAAAGAAATCGTGCGGATCATCCAGCACTTTAAAGCTATCAAACCCTATATTGAAGAAGCTACCGAAATCTATTTTTTTGGAAGCGGGTGCACATCACCCGACCGGCGTGAAATGGTGTCGAATGCGGTTTCCGCCGTCTTTAAAAATGCCTTTGTTTCGGTCGACACCGATTTGATCGGATCCACCTATGCAACCTGTGGCGACAGGCCCGGAATTATCTGCACCATGGGTACGGGATCGAATATCTCCTTCTTCGACGGAGAGACCGTGCAGCCCAGCAAGCACGGTACCGGCTTCATCCTGGGCGACCTGGGTTCCGGCGCGTGGTTCGGCAAGAAATTGCTGACCGACTACCTTTACGGGCTACTACCCCCGGAGCTGAGTGACGACTTCGGCGCCCGGCACGACGTTACCCGCGAAAACGTCATCCGGCACGTCTACCAGGAAGCACATCCGAATACATACCTGGCATCTTTCGCCCCTTTTATGTCAGAGCACGCCGAGCATCCCTACATTAGCAGTTTGCTCTATAACGGCTTTGAGGAATTTGTCAAAACAAATATTTTCAGTTATCCTGACTTTCAGGAACATATTTGTCATTTTGTGGGGTCCATCGCCTATTTTTATAGTCAACCCTTATATGCTGTTTGCGAGAATAACGGCATTAAAGTTGGGAAGATTATCCGCCAGCCGATTCAGGACCTTTACGACTATGTAGTGGAGCGTGAAAGCAAGGAACGCAATATTATTATTTAAACAATTCAAGAAACCATTATGAAAACACTTATGATTCTTTTTAGCCTGATGATGGGCGCTTCACCCGACAGCATCTATCAATTTAAAATTAACAGCATTGATGGTGAGCCCATCAATCTGGCCGACTTCAAAGGGAAGAAAATCCTGCTCGTCAATACCGCTTCCAAATGTGGCTTTACTCCCCAATACAAAGAACTCGAAGAACTGTCCAAAAAGTACAAAAATAAGCTGGTGGTTATCGGACTGCCTGCCAATAATTTCGGCAATCAGGAGCCCGGGGAAGCCGAAGACATCAAGGCTTTCTGCGAGAAAAATTTCGGAGTTACATTCCTTCTCACCGAGAAGGTAAGCGTAAAAGGCGAAGACATCAATCCATTGTTCGACTACCTGACACAAGCCGAGAATCCTAACTTTACCGGGGAAGTCAAATGGAACTTTGAGAAGTTCCTGATCGACGAGAATGGAAAGCTGATAAACCGCTACCGTTCAGACGTGAAGCCCCTTTCGCTAGATATTGTGAGTAAACTTTAAGCAGAAAAAACATGCAAAAGATAAAGCCCCTGTGGGGCAGGGGCTCTTATCTAACCAATTATAAACCTAATTATGAAAAGACATTAATAAACCAAAAACAGCTCTTGTTTTTTGATAGTGTAAAAGTAACACTAAGCAAGGAAACTTCCAAACCTTTTTCAAAGTATTTTTTAACGCAACCGATTGCTCAATTTCACACAATCGATTGCCTGAACCTTACAGACAAGCATGGTTAAGTACATTCTTCTGACGATATTCTTTTTTTCCTTTCTAACAGCTTTCCCCCAGCAGCTTCGCCCGGATCCCTCGCCGGAGATGTACCATCAAATCAAAGCACTTAAAACCCTGCCGAAAGTTCTTTACCTGGCAGCACATCCCGACGATGAAAATACGGCACTTCTTTCCTGGCTTGTCAATCAGCAACACATCCATACCGCCTACCTCTCCCTAACCCGGGGCGATGGGGGTCAAAACCTGATCGGGAGTGAACAAGGCGCTTCGCTGGGACTCATACGCACCTATGAATTACTCGAGGCGCGAAAACTCGACGGCGCTAAGCAATATTTCAGCCGGGCGGTCGATTTCGGTTTCTCTAAAAACACCCACGATACTTTCAGCCAATGGGATGCCGACGGCATCACGGCCGATGTCGTTAAAGTGATCCGGGAATTCCGGCCCGACATTATTATCACCCGCTTTCCGCCTACCGCAGCAGCGGGGCATGGCCAACATGCAGCCTCGGCTGTAATTGCTGAAAAGGCATTCCGGGCAGTCAGCCATGAAACGTGGGCACCGCGAAGATTATTATGGAACACCTTCCGGTTCGGAAGTGTTAACACCACTCGCGACGACCAGTTCAAGGTGGAATCCGGACAATACGATCCTTTACGGGGCTTGGGCTACGGCGAGCTGGCTGGAATCAGCCGAAGCCGACACCAGAGCCAGGGAGCCGGTACCCCCTCGCGGGCCGGTCTCTCGACAGAATACTTCGAGCATGTGCTGGGTGAACCAATCGGCGAAAGCCTCTTCGACGGAATCCCCATGAACTGGACAGCCATCGGCAAACCCGAGATTGATCAGGCGATCGACCGAATTTTAACAAACTTCCAATTTACAAACCCCAGTGCAAGCCTCCCCGACTTAATACGTGTTCGAAAGTTGCTCAGCACCCTTAACGACCCGCTCCGGCAGCGGGAGAAACTGCAGGCGATCGACCGGATCATCCTTAGTGCCAGCGGCTTTATGGGAGAAGTGATCAGCAACCGCGAGGAAGCTGTTGCGGGTGAAACGGTCGACTTCCAGATCAACCTGATTGGTCGGTCTCAGCACCCTGTAGAGGTTGTCGGCATCAGCGCTTTCGGTTCGTCCAT
>DAIRDA010000008.1:0-30982 GCA_036796375.1 Albibacterium sp. | reverse complement strand
CTCTTGCGTAAATAACCGTTTCCATCATCATGTATGTGAGCCCGGTTTCTTCTACGAGCGCTACAATCTGCCGGCAATCCTCAACGCTGGTTGCCATCGGAACCGTGCAGGCTACATGCTTACCTGCTTTCAGGGCTTTGATGGTTTGTTCAGCGTGATTGGGAATGGGCGTATTGATGTGAACAGCGTCGACCTGCGGATCGCGCAACAGTTTATCGTAATCGTTGTAGCGTACGTCAATTCGATAGGCATCCCCGATTTCATTCAGTTTTTGATTGTCGCGCTGACAAATGGCGTACATATTCGCGTGGGGATGTTTCTGATAAATGGGAATAAATTCGGCACCGAAGCCTAATCCAACAATGGCAACATTCAGAGGTTTGTTTGTCATAATAAAGAGCTATTGGTTTTTCTAAGTGTATGACCTAAGTTAAAAAGATTCGTGCACTAATCCTGACTATACAGAACATTCTTGTCATTAAAAAGTTAATAATCAAAACTGTATTTAAAAAAATCGCATGAAAACGAAAGCCATACTCAATATTGCCTTCCTCATAATTACCATTTTTGTCAACTATTTATCCAACACCGGTTTTTTCAACGGCGAGACAATGGGAAGCGTCTCAGAGCAATATGAAAATTATTTCACGCCGGCTGGTTATGCTTTTTCGATATGGGGACTTATCTATCTGGCGCTAGCCGGATTCGTGGTGTATCAGGCCCGGGAGAAGAACTACGAAACGACAGCGGAAATTGGGTGGTGGTTTATTGTATCCTGTATAGCGAATTGTCTTTGGGTAGTCAGCTGGCTGTATGAGTACACCGGTCTTTCGCTTATAATCATGACCGTCATTCTCTTTTCACTATTAAAAATAGTGATCAATACCCGAATGGAGCTTTATTCGCCGGGGACGAAAAAAATTATCTTCGTATGGTGGCCGTTCTGTCTTTACGCCGGATGGATTACCGTAGCCTACATCGCCAACACGGCAGCGTACCTTACCAAGATAGGTTGGGACGGTTTTGGTTTGTCGGAAGTAGCCTGGACGATAATCGTGATTGGTGTAGCCGGCATCATCAATCTTTTGGTCGTCTGGAAACGGAATATGCGGGAATTCGCGTTGGTTGGCGTATGGGGTCTGACCGCCGTGGCGGTGGCGAACTGGACGCAAGAGCAAACTATCAGTTATGCGGCCCTGCTGATGGCCTTTCTTATATTCATTTCCGTAGCGATACACGGCTACAGAAATCGTCACAGTTTTCTGAAATGATTAGCTTTAGGGCATGAACGAAAAAATCAGCATTTGCTGGCTTCGCAGAGATCTGCGGCTGCACGACAATGCCGCGCTTTATCATGCACTCAGAAGTGGCAATCCGGTACTTTGTCTGTTTATTTTTGATTCCTCCATTCTTGAGTCGCTATCCGACAGGAAAGATCGGCGGGTAAACTTTATCTATGAGCGACTGAAGGCCCTTGAGAAAGAGTTGAACCGATTTCACTCATCCCTCCTAATTCTTCATGATACACCGGCAGGCGCTTTTGAAACTCTGTGCGAACGCTATACGGTAGAGTCGGTATTTGCGAATCACGATTATGAACCCTATGCCCGCGAGCGCGACCAGCAGATCGGGCGGTATTTGGGCGACCGGGGAATTCTTTTCAGCACGTTTAAAGACCAGGTATTGTTTGAAAAGTCCGAAATCCTCAACGGACAGGGAAATCCATACACGGTTTTCACAGCCTATGCGCGCACCTGGAAGCACCGCCTGGAGCTCGAGGGAATACAACATTTTCCTAGCGAAGCTCACTTACGATCGCTCGTTGAGCTCAGTCCTTTTCCATTTCCTGTATTGGAAGACATCGGATTTAAAAAAGAGAAATCGGGCATAGGCTCTCCCCTTCTGGAACCAGAAAGTCTGGAGATCTACCAGGAAGAACGCAACTTTCCTGGAAAGGATAGCACCAGTAAGATAGGCGTACACCTTCGGTTCGGAACCATAAGTGTGCGGGAAATGGTTCGAATCGCTTCTTCTCATAGTGAGACCTGGCTGAACGAGTTGATCTGGAGGGAATTCTTTATGATGATCCTTTATCATTTTCCGGAAGTGACGCGTCAAAGTTTCAAACCCAAGTACGACCAAATTGGCTGGCTAAACGATGAAAATAATTTTGAACGCTGGTCCAAGGGCGAGACGGGCTATCCGCTGGTCGACGCCGGCATGCGTCAGCTAAACCAAACCGGTTGGATGCATAACCGGGTGAGGATGCTGACAGCCAGTTTTCTTTGCAAACACTTATTGATCGACTGGCGCTGGGGCGAAGCTTACTTTGCCGAAAAACTTATCGATTATGAGTTGGCGTCTAATAATGGCAACTGGCAATGGGTAGCGGGTTCGGGATGCGACTCGGCCCCTTATTTTCGAATATTCAACCCCGATATACAACTAAAAAAGTTCGACCCGGAGCTAATCTATGTTCGCAGATGGATTGAGAACTATGCGTCCGATTATATGCCTAAAATGATCGAACACGATTATGCGCGGAAGCGAGCGCTTCGGGTTTACGAAGCCGCTCTTTAATCGCCCACGGGCCAAGATTCGAAACTTTTTCTGGATTATCCGGTTGTAAGGATGAATTGAATGTTAAATCTTAAAATAACGATAGATGGGAACCATTGAAAATCTAAACAACGCCGATGCTGTAAAAAAATTAAAAGAATTAGCGGAGGATGCCCGGATCTGCATGTTTTGTACCGATTTGGCCACCGTGCCGATAGCCGCCCGCCCAATGAGTGTAAAAGAAGTAGACGAAGAGGGCAATCTTTGGTTTATCAGCGGAGCCGACTCGAACAAAAACTTTGAAATTACCGATGATCCGACCGTTCAGTTATTTTTCTCCAATAACGATGCTTCAGAATACCTCTCCGTATATGGTCGGGCCTATATCTATACCGACCGAAATACCATTGAAGATAAATGGAGCCCCATGGCCAATGCCTGGTTTCATGGCAAAGACGACGAGCGGGTAACCATCATCCGGGTACAGCCCACCGACAGCAAATACTGGGATACGCAGGATGGAAAATTCGTAACCTTGCTTAAAATCGCTACTTCGACGCTGACCGGCAATACCCACAAAGAAGGCGGCGTTGAAGGCAAGCTCGACGTCTAAATCTTCACTTCAAGCACTTTATCACCCACGATCACAAAACATAGGTCGCCCGCCTGATATTCGGGGAAATACAGCCCTGTATGCTTTCCGAAAGCGGGCAGTGTAAGGCCTGTTTGATTTTGGTGAAAGCACGGCAGACGAAACGTTTGCCGTGCTTTTCCATGAAAGAGATAGCCGGGGTGAATATGCCCCGTTATATAAAAATAATCTTCGTCGAAATTCTTTGGTACCTGATGGCAAAGGACGATGTTATCAGACAGCACGAGTTCCTCAACCACCTGCATATTGATTTGCGTGAACAGGCTGGAAGGAATAATATCATGATTCCCTTTTGTAAGTGTAAATCCAATCTCAGGGAAGCGGGATATGGTGTTTGCGAACAATTGATAGTCGCTATTGGTTTCGCTATGGAACAGATCGCCTAAAAAAACTACTTTTTTGGGTTGGTACTCCTCAATCAGACGTTCTAAAAGATCGAGATCTTCATTTGCCTGACTTTTCGGAACGAATAAACCCTTTCTCCTGAAATGAACAAGCTTGCCCAGGTGGAGATCTGACATGACCAGCATCTGTTCTCCAGGAAAATAAATAGCCCTTTCGGGAAGAAGTTGGATGGATGTATTACGGATATGGATGGTCATAAGCTTTCCAGCTGTTGTTTTATTTTCTCGATTTTTGAGAGCCAGTCTTCATTCGAATATTTCTCGCGAAACGACTCGGTGAAAAGCGGAAAGGAAAAGGGCGTAAGCTTGTCCAGCCTCTTTAAAATCTTTTTATGAGACTCAATTCGCTGAAAAGCGGCAGTCATGCGGGCAATTTCAAGCTGAAATGTAAACACTTCGTCGTACGCCTGCCTGAGCAGTAAATTCTCCGGATCGTAATCTTCGAATACGGAGAAAAACAATCCCGAATTCGCTTGTAAATGCTTGGCCTTTACCTGTTTTCCCGGAAATCCTTTAAACACCAATCCCGAAATGCCTGCTATTTCCCGGAATTGCCGCCGGGCCATTTCGGTGGTGTTAATGCCTTTCTGAATGTCCAAATATAGTTCTTTTGTTGAAAACAGATCGTCGAGCATTTCATCCGAAACCGGAAAGGCCTCATCACTAAGCAATTCGATCCCATACTCGTTGGTAGCAATACTGAAAGTCGACTTCTTTAGCTTGGATAAACGATAGGCCAAAACCGCTGCCATTCCCTCGTGAACGAATTTCCCTTCAAAAGGATATAAAAAGAGGTGATGTCCATATTTGGTCTTCACATACTCCAACAGAAGCTCGTTCTCACGGGGCAGATAACTCCGCCGGCTCTGCTCATTGAAAAGAGGCTCAAGAAATTTAACCTCTACTGACTTTCCGGAAGAATTGCGCGCATGCACTTCACGAAAGGTGTGCCGCAGAGACGTACCGAGTTTAACGGATATAGGAAACCGACCACCCATCCACGACGGTATTTTTCCTTTTTTCTTCGTCGAAGCCCGCACCAGTACCTGCATATGCTTTACGGCAACCAGCTCCAGACTCCGCCCGGAAAACCAGAAGGTATCGCCAGGGTTTAATCGCGACACAAACCATTCCTCAATTGACCCTAGATACTTCCCACTAATAAACTTTACCTGCATCATCGCATCGTTCACAATGGTTCCAATAGACATCAAATGGCGGAGCGCTATCTTCTTATCGGTTACATGGTATAAGCCTTCTTTCAATTCAACTTTATGGAACTCCTCGTAGGCGTCGAGCGTTCGCCCCCCTTTGGTAATAAGCTGAAGGCAATCGTCGAATTCTTCACGACTAATACTTTCAAAACAATGGGTCTGACAAACCTCTTCAAAGATTTGATCGGCATTGAACCCTTCTGAAACGGCCAGGGTAACCAGGTATTGAATCAACACATCGAACGATCGGATAAAGGGAATGCGACTTTCGACGAGGCCATTTTCAACCCCGTATTTCAAACTCGCTCCTTCCATAATTTCAAGCGAATGGGTCGGCAGGAAATAGATGGTGCTCACCGCCCCGGGCTGGTGGCCACTCCGGCCCGCGCGTTGCAGAAATCGGGCAACTCCTTTGGGCGAACCGACCTGAATAACGGTATCTACCGGACGGAAATCAACCCCAAGATCCAGGCTGCTGGTGCAGACAACTACTTTCAGACTGCCTTCGTGCAAAGCATTCTCAACCCAGTTTCTGAGGTCCTGGCTTAAGCTGCCGTGATGCAAGGCCATCACCCCCGCCAGTTCGGGAGCAATTCCCAATAGATGATGATACCAGATTTCAGCTTGCGCACGCGTATTGGTAAATAGCAAGGTACTTTTTCCTTCACGGATCAAGGGCAACACCTTCTCGCCCAGCGTGAGGCCCATATGCCCGGCCCAGGGGAAGTTATCAAGCACGTCAGGCAGAATGGTATGAATATCAATTTTCTTATCGAGCTCGGCCCGGATAAGCGTACCCGCGTTCCGGTTTCCCAGCAGAATGGTGCTGGCCTCCTTCAGATTCCCGATGGTGGCGGAGATTCCCCAGATAATAAGCTTCGGGCAGATCGCTTTGAGGCGACTCAATGCGAGCTCTACCAGAACGCCGCGTTTGCTGCCCATGAGTTCGTGCCACTCATCGATGATTACAAACGATAACTCATCAAAATATTCAGTGTAACCCTTTGTCGCCAGCATAACGTGCACACTTTCAGGCGTGGTGATAAGCGCGTGCGGGGGACTGCTCTTCTGCAGCTTTCGCTCTTTAGCCAGGGTGTCGCCCGTACGGAGCCCAATTCGATAATCGATACCCAGATCGGCACTGACATTCTCCGTTGCATGCAGGATTTCTCTGGAAAGCGCCCTGAGCGGGGTGATCCACAAACAATGCAGTTTCACTTTCCGGCGTTTGTCGGTTCGCTTTGGCTCAACTTTCAGATAGTAGTGTTCGAGAACGCCAAACCACAATGCCATTGTCTTACCGAAACCGGTCGGGGCATTCAATAAGCCTGATTTGCCTTTTTCCACGGCCTCCCAGGTTTTCCTTTGAAATGAAAATGGTTTCCATTCCTTTTGCTCAAACCACTGCTCGCCTAAATTACTCATGGAGAAAACGCATTTAACATGGCCAGTAAATCGTCTTTCGTATTCGCTTCCTCCACCGGTTTGTCGGTCCGTTGCCGGGCAATGCGTGGAAACCGGAGGGCTACGCCCGATTTGTGTCGGGGGCTACGGTTGATTCCTTCGAATGCAATTTCAAAAACCAGTTCGGGCTTGACGCTGCGTACGGGCCCGAATTTCTCCAAGGTATTACGACGGATCCACCGGTCTACCTTGAGAATTTCCTTATCGGTAAGTCCCGAGTATGCTTTGGCAAATGGTACCAGCTCTCCGCCGTCCCACACTGCAAAAGTGTAGTCGGTCAGCAGGTTTGCCCGCCGACCCGAACCGCTTTGTGCGTAGATAAGCACCCCGTCGATGGTCATCGGATCTGTTTTCCATTTCCACCAGTTGCCGCGCCTCCTCCCGGTTTCATAAACGCTGCTTTTCCGCTTAATCATGAGGCCCTCGCAGAATGATTCTCGTGCACTAGCCCGGAAATCAGCCACTTCATCCCAGTTTTTCAAGTCGACCAGCGGCGAAAGCAACAGCAAATTCGTTAGCGATTCGTCGCTGAGTACATCGGCCAGCCTAGATCTTCTTTTTTCAAGGGAAAGATGCCGGATATCTTCACCCTTATATTCAAGCAAGTCGTAACAAATCATCACGAGCGGAGCAGCTGCTAGCGATTTAGCGCTCAGATTCTTTCTACCTATACGGGTTTGCATGATCGAAAATGGAAGCGGAGAACCACTTTGCCAGGGAATAATCTCCCCGTCGATGACGGTCCCGTTTTCAAGAAGTTCACTCAATTTCGTGAATTCAGGGAATTTATCCGTTAGCAATTCCTCCCCCCTGCTCCACACAAACACTTGATCATTGCGTACAATGATTTGTCCACGGATGCCGTCGTACTTCTTTTCCAAAAACCAGTCGCCAATATCTCCCAGAAATTCAGAAGGCTCTTCTTCAAGCGGATATGCCAGAAAAAAAGGATAAGGAAGGAAGTCCTTCGCCTCGGCAGAGGCGTCCGAAAAAAGTGATTCCATACTCTCGGTCTCAGGGTCCCATTTCCCCATCAGCCGATGCGCAATCTCTTTCTCGTCTTTCTCCAGATATAGGGCGAGCGACTTTATAACCAGCTGTTTGCTGAGTCCCATACGGAAATTGCCTGTAATGAGTTTATTAAAAACAAAGTTTTCTGCCTTGGTTTTACCTTTCCAAAAAGCAGTGATCACTTCCTTTTTTTCCTCAACGCTTTGCTGGTTTAGCTTTTTTAGCTGAAGGATTACCTGATGGAGGGGAATATCTGCAGTGCTGTCATCTTTTGGATCGCCTACAATCAACGCGAGCGTCTCCGCAAGATCGCCAACGACGTAGTACGATTCCTCAAGTATCCAAAGCGGCAACGCCGCGATCTCGGCTGCCCAAAGTCTCAAATCGGTGGTTTTTACCGGCCTCTTTGGTTTATTTCCCGTAAGAAGGGCAATGGCCCATACCTTATCTGTGTCGTCGGCTCGATTAAAATAATCAACCAAGGCCGCCACTTTATCATTCGTTTTAGTGGATGAATCGATTGCCTGGAATAGCTCGGTAAATATCCTCATGCGTCCTCCTGTATTTCCTCGTTGAGCTGAGCTTCGAAGAGAGTTTTCACTTCCACCGCATTGAGCTTGTAGGCTTCGCGTAACCACTTGCTGTATTGTGGCTGATACCCATGCGTGACGTAGATATTTTCTGCTCCGGTTGCCAGAATTGCCTGATTAAGCTGCTTGAAATCGCAATGATCCGACAACACAAATCCTTTGTCGACCCCATAGCGTCTGCGCGCACCGCGAAGGGCCATCCAGCCGCTGCACACTGCTATGCGGAAAGGTTTGAATCGCCGGAGCCAGGGCGAACCCAAAGCGCTCATGGGTGCCACAATAACGGCTCCGGCCAATTTCTTCAAGGCGCTGATCTCGGGAATTCGGTTCCCGGGAAACTGAATCCCTGAGCGGCCCAGCGCATCGTTAATATTTGCAACCGCCCCATGGAGGTATATATCGCCGATAGAAGTATCCAGGTGCCGCAAAATATTTTGGGCTTTCCCGAGTGAGTAGCCGATAATTACACTATTGAAACCGTCACGGACGTTTGACGACCACCAGTTGTTCATGTCCTGATAGATCTCAGAGAATGGAACAAAGTCGTATACAGGAAGCCCAAAAGTGCTCTCGGTGATAAAACTGTGGCACTTTACTGGTTCGAAAGGGGTCGACACCCCATCGGAAAATACTTTATAATCGCCGGAGATTACCCACACCTCCCCTCTGTATTCAAGGCGAATTTGCGCCGACCCGATTATATGACCTGCGGGATGAAAGCTGATGGTGACCCCGTTTATTGTTAGGGTTTCGCTATACCGGAGCGTTTGCACCACAATGTCTTGACCGAGGCGTAGCCGAAGTACTTCTTCAGAGAGCGTATGACAAAGGTATTTTCCATGGCCCATGCGGGCATGGTCGCTATGTGCATGGGTGATAAGAGCCCTGGCCACGGGAAGCCAGGGATCAATGTATACATCAGCAGGGGGACAGTATATTCCTTCGGGTCGGAATTCAATCATATCGGATCAACTTTCCCCCATATAACCCGAATGACCTGCGCTTGTTTGGCAAAAAAGGCTGCCTTCGGAACTAATTTGCTGTTAGTGCCACTGAATTCAAGGCACGAGGCGATCCGTCTGGCCCAACCGCGACGATGTTATCGAAGATAACACGCGTGCCGGGTGTAATACCGTTAAGAGCCGATTTCATGCTGCCGCTCAATTGATTGCCGTTTGTTGAGAGCACAATGGCATCGGCACGTGGTTTAGCGATGATCATGCTGAATTTTGTGACTTTAAAGCTAGCATCAAAATCGAAATTTTCCAGCATGGCGAACACCGCGTTTTGTGCTTTCAGCGCAACGGTACTCATGGTTCCGCCCGTCTTGCCGGCAAACTTGGCGACCGGATCAGGAATACGTTTCACCCTGAATTCAGTTGAACTCAAGGTCTGCACCTTTCCGGGGGCCACTTCTGCTGATACAGAGATCCGCGCACTTCCGGGAGAAGTTACCCGAACATTGTATTTTCCGCCTGACCCCGAAATACTTCCACCGCTCATACTAACTTTGATTTTATCTGTCGGAGTTCCTGGTGCCGAAACCGAAATAGGATTATTTACGCCAATATACAGCACGTTCATTTTGTCGGGCGATACCACCGCCGAGGGTCTTGCAACCTGATAGCGTTGTTCCGGCGTTTTATATTCTTTCACCGTTCCATCGGTCTGTTTCACCTGGATGGTTCCTGACCAGCTGAACAAGCCTTCTGAATTTGTAGGAACGGAATAGACGCCTTTACCGTTAACCACCTGAAGAGGCGAGCCATTTACGCTGATGGCCGGTTCCGATTTGGAGTCGTAAGCGGTCAGAAACACTTCAGCAGTGTAGGGCTGCCCTTGAATAAGATAGGAGGTCGGCGCAACCGCGACCGCAGCGAACTGATCCAGATTGACTACAGCCTGGTCCATCTTTCCCAGAATCAACTTGACAACGTCCGACTCAGCATTTTGCGCGTCGGTCTGTATTTTAGTCAGAATGGTCATAGCAGCGGTTAAAGGAGTTCCTTCTCCGAAATTAAGATCCTCCCACCGCTTCTTTCCATTGACGCGCTTCTCCGCATCGTTTGCTTCCAGTGAGAACGACACGTTTGCCCGATCCTCGGAACTCAGAAGCGACAATAATTTTTCGCGGGTGCTGTTTATTTTTTCCTTTAATTCAGAACCCTTCTTTTGATTGATCATATAGGCCTGAACAATATCCGTATTTTCACGTCTCTGCAAATCGCCGGTATCTTCGTTGTATCCCCCACCTTGCTCTTCGAACTCCTTTTTGATACTAAGGATATGCTGATCGAGTTCAGCGACGATAGCCCTTGCCTGTTTGGCTTTTTCGTAAAGTGGTTGGGCTCTCTCGGGCTCTTCCTTCAGCTTCGTGCTTTCAAAGGCTGTAAAAAGCTGTTCTACCGAGTTGTTTACATTGGATTTTGAGGTTTCAAGACTGTCGTTTATGTTTTTAAAAGCATCCAGTATGGTATCCGACACATTCAGGGCCAGCATGGCGAGCAATACCAGATACAGTATATTGATCATCCGCTGCCTGGGAGTTTCTCTTCTTGAGGCCATTATATCGTTATTTCGTTATGATTAAGACAGAGATTAGACACGAGGTTGATTCATGGCAGTCAGCATGTTTCCGTATATCGCATTTAGCGATGCCAGGTTGCGGGCTAATTTGTTGACTTCTTCCTTGAACATTCTCGAGTCGTCGAGCGATTCGTTAAAGTTCTGCATGGTAGAACTCAGGTGCTCATAAAATTTGTTCATCGATTCAAGGTGCGCGGTAGAATCGCGCAACTCACGCTCATACATGGCATTGAGTGAACTAAGGTTTTGTGTTAGTTGCTGCACCTGCTGGTGATAACCCTGTGAGTCAGATTGGGTACTCGACATTGCAACAAGATTTTCAGACGCCTTTTCAAACGCCCGGCTCAAATTGTCGAATTTGGACGATGCATTCCGCAACTTATCGGTAAACTCGTTGGCAGCAAATGAAATATCGGAAATGTTATTAATCGCTGAAACACGCTCGTTGAAGGTGCGAAGTCCGCTGCCCAGGCTTTCGATAGAAGCCTGATTGATCTGTGCGTCGGCAAACATTTTATCGAGAGCAGCAGTGGCGGAGGGCTGAGTTTCGACAGTCCGGCGAGAGGCAGGCACCGGAGCACCTTCGTAATCGTCGGCCAGTTCAGGATAAACTTTTTCCCATTCGGGATCCTTCTGAGGTGGATTAAAGCCCATCAAAAAGAATAAAATGGCTTCCACACCCAGACCCACGCCAATCATAAGATTGGCCAGTGAACCACCGATATGGAGAATCTTGAACAGAACACCAATAATGACGACACTGGCGCCCCAGGAGATGGCTTTGTTGATCAGATCCGAATAGTCTTTCCTCTTTTTCATTTGTCGAATATTATACGTTGACGCTACTTTTATTTAGTTAAGTTTTTAATCGTTTGAGGGATTCTCTGAATCACGCTCGGTTTGTGTTGTTGAACCCGGCACGGAAGGATCAGTTCCCTCATAACCTTCCAGTTCTGCGGAATTAATTCCCTTCGGATTAGCCCATAGCTTTTTCTTATAGGCTTCGATCTTCGCTTCGATTTCCTCGGCCTGCTGATTTTGCTGTTCGGCCGTTTCTGCGTATTGATCGCCTTGTCCGATACCCGGAGATGACTCTCTGATTATCCTGCTGTCAAACTTACGTTGTACGAACAGATCGTCCATGCTCATATCATACAGACCACGGTCCGGATCAGACACATCAACTTTCACCAACGTATAACGCAACTGTGGAAAATATAACCAGAATGCCGGTGTAGCCCCTACAGACTCGGCAAGTTCAGAGGAAGTGGATATATCCATCAGTGGAGCAACGCCGATAATGCGTGTTTCCAAACGCCCACGTTGCTTATCAAAAAATATATCTTCCTTGATGCGGAACTTGGTGACCCGCTCCGGATTAAACTCGTTCAATGCCATTTGCGCGTCGATCTGGTTTCCCTCATCGTCAAAAATTGGCACCAGCACGCTGTCAGCAAAACGGGATACACCTTCCCTTGCTGTCATTTTCGTTTTAAAGGAGTCGTCTTCCGGACTATAAGGCGTTAACTTGCCTTCCTCGATGCCTTTCATAATTGCCTCAATGAGGGAAGAACCCGGGGTTGCGAAGATGTAATTCTCTTCCTGGCTTAAATCGATATCACGCCAGATTCGCTTATAGAAGCGTACGTTCTTCAAATTAACCTCCGGATAAGCGAAAGGAACGGCATTATTCAGACTGTTCACCTGATAAAAGCCATCGGTTGTCGGAATCGTATCGGACAGCACGGGTTCGAGCGAGTTGGTTTCGGCTGCGGCGTCCGGAACCTGGGCACTTGCATGGAAAATGGACAAGAGTCCAAACAGTGTTATAGCTATAAATCTCATTTTAAATTCGATTATAAATTATCTGAATTTTCTGGTTTTACTTTGTTGTGTGGTCATTTCAAAGGCGGGCATCACGCAGCGAAATCCAACATACGAATGAGCTGCGTTCTGAAGCTCATAGCCACGGGTTTCACTGTTAAGCAATTCGCCATTATCCTTCCACGAACCGCCGCGAACAACTTTACGTTGCAAAGCATCGCTATCGTTCTCATCGGCGTCGTACAATAACACGGGATTCAGGTCGTTCACGAATTCAATCGCCGACGGGCTAAAGGCATCCAGCGTCCACTCCGCAACGTTTCCGGCCATGTTATAAATACCGAATGCGTTGGGCGTATAAGATTTTACAGGAACCGTAAAGGTCGCCCCGTCGCGTGAGTAAGTTCCCTCCCCTTGCTTGAAGTTTACCGCCAATTGCTTTTTGTCACTTTCCGAACCGTCTATGGTCATTCTTGTCTGCACCGTTGTATCGCGCGGATCAAGCTTACCTTCTGCCGCATATTGCCATTGGGCTTCGGTGGGCAGACTAAATGTAAGCTGGAATCCACTTAGATATGAATTCTTCATCACCGATGCCATAATCTCTTTCCCTCTCCAGTCGGTATAAGCGCGGGCCTGCTTCCAGGTAACGCCAACCACCGGGTGGTTATCATAGGTTTCATGATTGAAATAGTTGGCATCCATAAACATCAACTGAGCATTAGGAAAGTCTTTCGACCAAATATCTTCGACCGGCATAACCGATACGGTGTCCACCACATGAATGGGTTCCGCCTGTCCGTTACCCGCCTTCAAATACGAAAACCGATACTTTACCACGTCAGGGTTCAGCACTCGTTTTGTCCCCTGCATGGCAATCATGGGCGCTAAGCGCGATTGAACAGACTGGTCCTTACTTTTCCATAGGGGAGACACTTTCTTTACCCGCGCCCAGTTAATTTGGCGGCTTGTTCCGTCGCCCGCGTCAGATAAAAAGTACTGATCATCGTTTAGGTAGTCAGTTACCGCGATGGAATCGGCAACCCAGTCTACAAAGGCTCTGTATTGCTTGTTGGTAACCTCGGATTTATCTATGAAGAAAGCACTCAGGCTCACATTTCGTCCCACATCATTGCTGTCGAGGGAACTTTTATAAAGGATGGTTCCCGATGGAACATACACCATGCCGGGAGGCGCTGGCAAGGTTCCGCCTTTAAAGGCAGAAGCGTCGGGTGCCTCGTAAAGTCTGTTCGTATTGCAAGCAAATAAGGTGATAATGGATGCAGCCGCTAAAACTCTGTAATATTTCATTGTTAGACTAGGGATTTTCATTCAACTAATTCCGATTAAACAAACCAACTTTAACTCCGATAGACCAATAATTGTACTGGTCCTTAAAATTACTGTTAGGATTGGTACGGCCATCCAGGTTATCTTCGGTGGCGAGCGAGTGATTGTAATTAAGATTGAGGGCCCAGGTCGGACCGTACAGGGATTGTCCGAATGGAATATCGATTCCAAAATTGAGAGGAATAATCAGATCGGCTTTTTTGTTATTGGCCACATACGCCTCTTCCAGACTATTATCGGGCTCCCAGGTACGTTCCACGTTGTTACGGATAATGCCTAATCCTGCTCCCACATAGAAATTCATCAACAAGCTTTTCAGATCTCTGTTATTTAGCATGTAGTAGCTGTAATTATCGGAGGGCGCAAAAAACTGGCCTGCTCTCAATTTAACATTTCCGTTTAAGGCAATGTATTTGTTGGTTGCCTCGCGACTTCCACCATCGTTAGACAATAATTTCCCAGCTTGTGTATTAATTCCGACAGAAAGATAGGGTGTAATGAGGGCGTCCAGATCAATATGGCCGGCAAGCCCTACCGGAATTTCTTTCATATCGCCAAAAAGCATCGTGCCTCCTCCACCGACGCCGACACTTACGGGTCTGGAGAACTGGGCTAATGAGGGGGAAACGAAAACTAGCAGGAAAAACAATAAAGTGTATAATTTTTTATTCATCTTTATAGATAAAGAGGTTGGATAATTTGTATTTCACCCATGAAAGCAATTATTGCACCAATTACGAAAAATCGGTATATGAAGAGAAAGATAGTTTTTATATTGCTCGTGTTCTTAATCGCAAATGAAGTAAAAGCACAAAGTTATAAGGCCTACATCAATGCTGAAGGCGTTCTTGTCGACTCACTCGAGGCTTCGCATTTCACGATCATCAGTGCGCTGGCCGATACCGCCTGGAGAATAAGTTTATACTCGATAGACAATATGCCGATCAGGGTGAGTACCTACAGCGACAGCACATTTACGCTTCTTCACGGCGAATTCGTCGAATACGAAAAACATTATCCCTCGGCCCGGATAGAGCGGGAAGAAGAAGTCGTTAATTATATAAAAATAAGGGGTCGTTTTCTTGCCGGCTTGCGCGACGGCCTTTGGATTGAGTACTATCCGTCCAGGAATCCGAGTCGTGTAATCACTTACCGCAACGGCCTGCTAAACGGGCCCTATCACGAGTATTACCGTCGGACAAACACGCTTTTTGCAGAAGGCTCCTACCTGAGTAGCCGCCGGGAAGGTGAATGGAAGTTCTATGACGAAGATGGCAAGGTAATCCGGACCGAACTTTATAAACGGGGAAGGCTTCAGAAGAATCGTTAATTTACCCTCTTACTTGTAAAAATGCACTTCAACTTCACCGTCTTCAGTAATCGTGCCGCGATACATGCCAGCGGTGTTGAAGGGCATAGCTACGTTTCCCTCCGCGTCAAGTCCAATCATTCCGCCATCGCCACCCATGTCTTCGATTTTCTGAATTACCATGCGTGAAGCCTCGTCTAATGAAAGCCCCTTGTATTCCATAAGAGCGGCAACATCGTAGGCTGCCACACTTCGTATATAGAATTCGCCCCAACCGGTACTCGATATTCCAACCCGACGATTTGCATAGGTTCCCGCACCGATGATGGGCGAATCACCAATTCTGCCATATTTCTTATTTGTCATTCCTCCCGTTGAAGTACCGGCAGCCAGGTTACCGGACTGGTCTAACGCTACCGCGCCCACGGTCCCGAATTTCTCGTCGGCCCGAGGCTTGGCGTTGGCTGCCGACGACTCATCATGATCGAGAGACGTTTTCGATGAATCTTCTTTCAAAATTTTTTGCAGGCCTTCCCAACGACTTTCCGTTTTGAAGTAATCGGGCGATACGATTTCAAGTTGTGCAATAGCTGCAAATTCCTCCGCCCCTTTGCCGCTCAGCATCACATGCTCCGATTCTTCCATGACCGCCCGTGCCGCATTGATGGGGTTTTTGATAGTGGTTACGCCCGCTACGGCTCCTGCATTTAAGTCGGCACCATTCATGATCGAAGCATCCATCTCGTTCCTGCCATCGTGTGTAAATACTGCCCCCCTGCCTGCATTGAATAAAGGAGAATCTTCCATGATGTTGATAGCAGCAACAATAGCATCAATACTGCTGCCTTTATTTTTCAGAACCTCATAACCGGCAAGCAGCGAGCTTTTCAAAGCCATATGGTATTCCTTTTCCTGATCTGGTGTCATCCTTCCCGGGAGAATGGTTCCGGCACCACCGTGTATAACCAAAACATACTTTTTCTTATTCATATTTTTCGTCTGAGCACTAAGGTGAGAATAAAACAGGAACGCCAGTAACAGGGAGCAGAAAACACATTTGTAGTTCATAATTGTCGGTATAATGAAAGCTAATTGAAGCTTAGTGGTCTATCAAAAATAGATAATTAATAAATAAATCCGATAATTTGCTTTATTTTCACTGAAAGACTTTTAATATATGAAATCGCACAACACACCCGTCACAACACTCAGGTTGACATTACTCATGTTTTTCTTTTCGATACTGTCCGTACAGGCATCGGCTGGCAGGCAATTCTATCAACTTATTATATACCACCTTGCCGACGAGAATCAGGAAGCACGTTTAGACAAATTCCTGTCGGAAGCATACTTGCCTGAACTTCGCCGATCAGGAATAGCAGCGGTGGGAGTTTATAAGACCGCTGGTATCGATACTGCAGCAGATAAAAGAATTTATATACTCATCCCTTTTCGCTCGCTCGAACAATTTCATTCGGCGTCCCAAATATTCGAAAAACCAGCAATCGGGAAAAATGGTAGCGACTACATTCAAACCTCTCACGACAAGCCCGTGTATATCCGGAAAGAGAGTATTCTTATGGAGGCCTTTTCCGGCATGCCCGAAATTATAAAGCCAACCCTCAACGGACCTCTTAGCGAACGGATTTATGAACTTAGAAGTTATGAAAGTGCATCGGAAGCACTTTACCTGAACAAAGTAGCCATGTTTAATAATGGCGAAATCGATATATTCAAAAACATTGGAAGTCAGCCGGTGTTCTTCGGAGAGGTGCTGGCTGGCAGCCGCATGCCAAATTTGATGTATATGACCGCCTACGAAAACATGAAAAGCCGGAACGACAAATGGAATGTTTTTGGCAAAGACCTGAAATGGAAAGAAATGTCGACCGACCCCCAATATCAAAACAACATGAACAAGGCGGATGTCTATTATTTAACTCCTGCAGAATATTCCGACTTTTGATCTACGACGTCATTATCGTTGGTGGGGGACTTGCGGGCCTGACCAGCGCCCTGCATTTAACAACTTTCGGGGTCAGGGTGCTGCTTCTTGAGAAAGCGGCCTATCCTCATCACAAAGTATGTGGAGAGTATATCTCAAACGAAGTTCTTCCTTACCTAATGGAATTGGGGGCCGACCCGCTTCTTTTAAACCCTTCCAGGATAACCAGGTTTCAGATGAGTGACGTAAAAGGAAAGACGCTGGAAAGTCGACTTCCCCTGGGAGGATTTGGGTTGAGTCGCTATTCGTTCGATCAATATTTAGTGCAGCTGGCACTAAGTCGCGGTTGCCAGTTACTGCAGGAAAATGTGCTCGATGTAAGCGCGGAAGCATGGGGGTCTGTGGTTCGTACCGACCAGAACGAATATCGGGCAAAACTGGTTTTTGGAGCTTATGGCAAACGCTCGCAGCTCGATCGGCAACTGGACCGACCATTCTTTCGTCGCAAGTCGCCCTGGATGGCTATTAAATCTCATTACAGCGGGAGCTTTGCGGACGACCTGGTAGCACTTCATAATTTTCCGGGCGGTTACTGCGGGGTTTCTAAGGTAGAGGATAATCGAATTAATATATGTTACCTGGTGAACTATGAATCGTTTAAAGCATACAGGAATATCGATGAACATCGGAAGGCGGTGCTCTACCAGAATCCATTTCTCAAAGAAATCCTGGAAAAATCAGAGAGCCTTTTCCCGGCTCCTTTAAGTATCAGCCAGGTTTCATTTAAAAAAAAGGAAAAAGCCGCCCGAAAAATGTTGATGGTTGGCGACAGCGCAGGACTTATACATCCGCTTTGCGGAAATGGCATGAGCATGGCCATTCATGCGGCAATGATTGCCAGTTCGTTGGCCATCGACTATCTAAACAGGCGGATCGAAACCCGGGCAGAACTGCAACGGCGCTACGAAAAAGCTTGGTCGTCAAATTTTAATTTCCGGATTGGCCTGGGGCATATGCTTTCTTCTGTCTTGCATCGTGAAAAAGCAGCTGCGATGCTGATGAGCGGACTAATGAGTGCGCCGCCCCTGTTGAAGAAAATTATTCAAGGCACACATGGAAAGCCTTTCAATTTAGCTTAAAATCATGGTGAACACGAAATACAGAAGTCGCGCGCCTGAAATGATGGACGACTTTTCCATGGAGGGCGAAGAACTCCGCGATGCACTCGATAAACTCGCCGGAATCAATAAATTATTGGGGGGAAACCGGGTAACCCTTCAGGGCGTAAAGAAATTGATCAATTTAAAACCAGGACAAACAAGATTCAGAATAGTCGATATAGGATGTGGAAACGGTGATATGCTTCGCTTACTGGCAGAATTCGCCCGTGAGAAATCGTTCGAATTCGAGCTTATCGGTATTGATGCAAACGCATTTACGATCGCTCACGCCGCCGCACTTTCTGACACCTATTCTAATATTTCTTTTCGATGCGAAGACATCTTTGCAAGCCGTTCGGGCGAACATTTCGATATCGTTTTATGCACACTTACGCTTCATCATTTCAGCGATCCGGAAATCGTCGAATTATTGCGTATTTTTAAGAAAAAAACCACCTTGGGAATGGTTATAAATGATTTACACCGAAGCAGCGCTGCTTATTATCTTTTCGAGGCGGTGTGTTTTGTTTTCGGCTTGAATCGCATGTCGCGTCAAGACGGACTGGTTTCCATTCTAAGGGCGTTCAAGAAAGACGATTTAAGAATGTATACCCGTCAGCTTGGAGTTGACGATGTCAGCATACGATGGAAATGGGCCTTCAGATATCAATGGATTATAAGAACATATGAAAGTTAAAATAAAAACGGTTAGTAAGGCGCTTCCCTCCTATTCAAGATCAACAAAAGAAATCCTGCCGTTTCTGGATATATGGCTTGCAGGTCAGGAATCCAGGTTTATCCGTAAAGTCCACAAAATATTTGAAAATGCAGCCGTTGACAAACGATATTCCTTTATGTCGCCCGAGGAAGTATTTAGCAAGTCCTCGTTTGAAGAAAAAAACGATATTTATATACGCGAAGGGATTAAGTTGGGTAAGCACTGTTTGAGCGAGGCCTTAATGAAGGCCGATTGGAAGGCGGAGGATGTCGACTTTTTGATTACAGTAAGTTGTACCGGAATCATGATACCCTCGCTCGATGCGTACCTGATCAATGCCTTAGGTTTACGCAACGACGTAGTTCGCTTGCCGGTTACAGAAATGGGCTGCGCAGCAGGCGTTTCCGGCATCATTTACGCGAAAAACTTTTTAAAGGCGAATCCTGGTAAAAGAGCGGCTGTTGTAGCGATAGAATCGCCTACGGCCACTTTTCAACTCGATGACTTTTCCATGGCCAATATTGTAAGCGCAGCAATATTTGGCGATGGTGCTGCCTGCGTCTTGCTGTCGTCTCATTCAGACGATTCCGGTCCGGAAATTATCGACGAGGAAATGTATCATTTCTACGATTCCGAACAGCTGATGGGTTTTCGGCTCACCAATAGCGGACTTCAAATGGTGCTTGATATTGAAGTACCAGCAAAAATTGAGGAGCATTTCCCCGCTATTCTGGAACCTTTTCTTGAGAAGAATCACCTTAAAATTGAAGATATTGATCATCTTATCTTTCATCCGGGAGGAAAGAAAATTGTTAACTTGGTGGAATCATTGTTCGGCAAGTACGGGAAGAACATCCATGATACGAAAGAGGTTCTCCGTCTGTTCGGAAACATGTCAAGCGCTACTGTTCTGTATGTTCTTGAGCGCGTTTTGGAACAAAAGCCAGCCCACGGTGAAAAAGGATTGTTATTAAGTTTCGGACCGGGTTTCTCAGCCCAAAGAGTTTTATTGCAATGGTAAAAGAATTTGAATCCAGCTCGTATTGGACATTGATTCTGGGTGGCAGCAGCGGCCTGGGATTAGCTTCCGCTTTTAAACTTGCCCGGCATGGTATGAATATTTGCATTGTCCATCGTAACGGCCGCGCCGAAGCAGAAGCCATCGAAAAAGAATTTACCAAAATTCGGGAAACTGGTATCAAGCTGCTCACATTCAACACCGATGTGGTGAAAGCAGAGAGCCGCGAGCGGATTGTGAAAACATTGAAGGAAGAGTTTGGAAAAACGGGGAAATTGCGTTGTCTTTTACACAGTATTGCCAAAGGTAACCTGAAACCGCTGGTTTCAGCCGAACAACGCGTGCTTGAAGGACCCGATTTTGCGATAACACTCGAAAACATGGCGGTAAGCTTAAGCGATTGGACACGGGAGATTTTCCTTGCCGGTCTTTTCGCAGACGACGCCCGGGTCTTGTCGTTCACCAGCGAGGGATCCAGTAAAGCCTGGCAGGGATATACGGCGGTAGCGGCGGCAAAAGCTGCTTTGGAAGCCATCAGCAGAGCTATCGCTTCAGAATATGCGCCTTACGGTATCCGGTCAAACTGCATACAGGCTGGGGTTACCGATACGCAGTCGCTGCAAAAAATCCCCGAAAGCGCCACCTTGATCGAACACAGCATCGAACGAAATCCGTTCAACCGGCTGACCCATCCGGAAGACGTGGCGAACGTCGTGTACCTGCTGTGCAAAGACGAAGCCGCATGGATTAACGGCGCTGTAATCCCGGTCAACGGTGGTGAACATATACATTAAGCTATTTATTTAACACGTACCATTGCTCATGAAAAAAGAAGATATCCTTGGCTTGCTGCCTTATGCAGAACCCTTTCTATTTGTAGACGAACTGAATGAAATTAATGAAAATGGAGCTACAGGCAGCTTCACCTTCAAGCCGGAACTTGACTTTTACAAAGGTCACTTCAAAGATCAGCCGGTAACTCCGGGAGTGATATTGACGGAAACCATGGCCCAGATCGGACTCGTTTGCCTGGGTCTTTTTCTATCCGGCCAGAATGATAGCAAAACCGTCGGGCATGTGATGCTCACCTCTACTGCGATCGACTTCCTAAAACCTGTATTTCCCGGTGAAACGGTTACAGTAATATCCGAAAAAATTTATTTCCGATTTAAAAAGCTACACTGCAACGTAAAAATGCTAAACGCGGAAGGTGTAGAAGTTTGCCGGGGCACGCTCTCGGGAATGGTAACCACACGATTGAATGACTAATCGGGTTGTCATTACGGGAATGGGCGTTGTGGCCCCTAATGCGACCGGTTTAAGCGCCTTTGAGAAAGCAATAAAAGCGGGCGTTTCGGGCATCCAGTTTGATAAACAGCTGGAAGAATTAAATTTTTCTTGCCAGATATCGGGAAAGCCCGACCTGAGTGATATTGACCTGAGCAGCTATATGAGCGACCTCGAAATGCGCAACTTTAATAGCTCCGGTATCTTATACGGAATTATTGCAGGAATGGACGCCTGGGAAGACGCTCAGTTACCACTTGCCGGGCCGGAAGATCCTGCGTGGGAATATGGAATGATTTTCGGAACGGGAACATCCGGTATTGAAAAGTTCAGAGAAGCAATTTATAAAATAGATGCCGGCGAGGCACGTCGCCTGGGAAGCACGGCCGTATTGCAAACGATGAACAGCGGTATCTCGGCCTACTTGTCGGGTAAATTAGGTTTGGGCAATCAGGTTACTACCAATTCCTCGGCTTGTTCTACCGGAACGGAGAGTATTTTAATAGCGTACGAACGTATCCGATCGGGGCAAGCGAGCGTAATGCTTGCCGGATCCACCAGTGACAGCGGCCCGTATATTTGGGGCGGATTCGACGCCATGAGAGTATGTACATTCAAACATAACCAATCGCCACCCACAGGCTCACGCCCGCTAAGCGCATCGGCCAGTGGCTTTGTTCCGGGAAGTGGCGCAGGCGCCCTGGTGCTTGAGTCGCTGGAGCACGCTGTTGCCAGAGGCGCGCAAATCTATGCGGAAGTAATGGGCGGCCATTTAAATTCCGGTGGACAGCGCCGGCCAGGCAGTATGACGGCCCCCAACCCCGCTGCAGTGAAACGATGTATACAGATGGCATTAAAGAGCTCAGGAACAGACGCATCTGAAATCGATGCCGTCAATGGCCATCTTACAGCGACCGCCATGGACAGTCTGGAGGTGCGTAATTGGTCGGAAGCGCTGGGTCGCAGTAACCGGGATTTCCCGTTTATCAATTCATTGAAAGGCATGGTTGGGCATTGCCTTAGTGCCGCCGGCAGTATTGAGTGCGTTGCTTCCGTATTACAAATTCATAAGAACTTTTTATTTCCCAATATCAACTGTGAAGACATCCATCCGGATATAACCGCCATCATCGACAGGGAACGCATTCCTGTAAAAACCGAGTATCGGCCTGTCGATGTTTTAATAAAGGCAAGCTTCGGCTTTGGCGATGTCAATGCCTGTTTAATACTCAAAAAATATGCTGAAAATGGATAAACAAGAACTGATAAACCGACTTAAACCTATCGTGTCTGCCTACGCACAAAATAAAGAAGCACTGGATTCAATAAACGAACAAACAGACTTTATCAATGATTTAAAAATCAATTCAGCCAATCTGGTCGATGTCGTACTGGATGTCGAAGAAGAGTTTGACATCCTGATTGATAATGAGTCCATGGAATCCATGCTCACTGTTGGAGCCTCCATGGCGGTCATTGAAGCGAAAATTAAAGAGAAATGATCGGGAACGATCTGGTCGATCTCCAGGCAGCTTCCAGAGAAAGCCGTTGCAGCCGAAAGGGCTATCTTCAAAAATTGTTCGCTGAGTCTGAGCAGATCATGATAAAGACCTCGAATCATCCCGACATGTGCATCTGGACCTTATGGAGCATGAAGGAATCTGCATACAAGATACACTCAAGGAAGACGGGTGAACGAAAATTTGCCCCGACAAAGCTTTTAACGTGCGGAATGGAGATCAACGGAGAAGAAATGACGGGATCGATCCAGACCGAGGGAAGCATTTATTTTACCAAAACATGGATACGAACAAACTATATTTACAGCATCGCAGCGGAAAGCTCCGATGCTTTGCCGCTAATCTTCACACAACTGCATTTTCGGCCTAAGCAGCTCGACTATCGTAAGCACCAACCCGCCTGTGTCAGTCACCACGGCGACTACCTTGCGCTGGCGTTTTGCTATTAATAAACCGATTCGATCGTCTGATCAATACCGTTAATCGTAAATGCACTCCCGCTTGTTTTTCCCATCAGCGCCTGCCCGACCGGTGAAGCAGGAGAGACCACAAAAACACTGTACTCCCCAATCTGCAATTTACCGATGCTGACAGCGATATACATCCAGGCTTTTGACGTTTTGACCAATGCTCCCGGAACGACCGTGTCGTCGATTTCCGCATCACGACACTGTTCCAGCTGAAAGGATAGTTTTTTAGCTTCATAAAGCTGGGTACTGTTTCTATCAATATCTTGCTGCATCATCTCGCGGGTTGTTTCGTACTTGTCGCCCGCGCTGCTCTTCGTTTCATCGCGACTGGCATCGCGCGCCTGCATCAGGGCTTCCTCAGCATGCCCGATCCGACTTTCAACCGCCTGTAAACAAGCTTCATACAGAGCCTCTTTAAATTTCTTATCGCCTGGCTGCATTATTTCTGTATGGAGAAGTTACGACGTAAGAGTGAATAAACCATGGTATCGAGAAACTTGCCCTCGAAGAATATATTTTCTTTCAGGTACGCTTCCTTTTCAAAGCCGAACTTCGTTAATAATTTGATAGAAGACAAATTTTGAGGATCTACAACGGCCATCACCGAATTCAATTCAAGCGTAGAAAAACCATAAATTAAAACCGCCTGGAGCGCTTCCTGCATGATGCCCTGACGTTGAAAATGAGGATGGAGCACATAGCCCACCTCCGCACGGTAATTTCGTGGTTGAATTCTGACAAAGCCCAGCATCCCAATCAGCTTATCCTGACCTTTCAATGTCACAGCCCAGTTTATAGATTCGTTGCGATCTACGGCCTCGTTGACTTTTCGAATATGATCAAGTGCATATTGCATCGTTTGAGCAATAGGCCGTGTCGAAAACTTCATGATTTCCGTATCGGATCGAATCTCGAAAACTTCCTGAACGTCCGACACTGCCATTTTTCTCAGTGTCAGACGCTCGGTATTCAGCACCGGAAATGGACTGAAAGAAAGTTTTAACATAGTCGCTTGCCTTACGGACTATTTATGCTTTTTTAAAGACAATAATACCATTGTGACCACCGAAGCCAAAAGTATTGCTCATGGCAACATCAATATTTTTCTCCATGGCTTCCAGGCGAACGATGTTAATGTCGGAAGGAACTTCAGGATCCAAGTTGAATAAATTGATTGTCGGAGGAATAATGGAATGTTTAATCGCCAAAATACTGGCAATCGCCTCAATAGCACCTGCCGCACCCATAAGGTGACCGGTGATTGATTTGGTCGCACTGATGTGAAGACCTTTTTCTTTCCCTTTAAAAAGTTTAGAAACCGCCTTCACCTCGCTGATGTCGCCAACGGCCGTAGAGGTGGCGTGCGCATTCAGATAATCGACGTCTTCTACATTCAGGCCGGCATCTTCTATGGCCAGCTTCATCGCCATGGATGCACCTTCTCCCTCAGGATGAGTGGAAGTCATATGGTATGCATCGGCGGTCATCGCTGCACCGGCAACCTCGGCATAAATGGTGGCGTTTCTTGCCACTGCGTGTTCGTATTCTTCCAAGACCAAAGTCCCGGCTCCCTCTCCCATCAGAAACCCATCGCGCTCCGAGTCGAACGGCCGGCAGGCGCCTGTCGGATCTTCGTTTCGCGCTGTCATCGCTTTCATGGATGAAAAACCTCCGACTGACGCTTCCGTAACCGGCGCCTCTGAACCTCCGGTAATGATCACCTTCGCCTTACCCCACCGGATGTAATTGAACGCATCCATAATGGCCGTATTTGCCGATGAGCAAGCCGTCACTGTTGTATAATTAATCCCACGAAGTCCGTATTTTATCGAGATCATTCCCGATGCCATATTCGATATCAGTTTGGGGATAAAGAAGGGACTGAAGCGCGGACGAAATTCGTTTAATGTATATTCTTTAACTTGTTCTTCAAAGGTGAGCATTCCGCCTTGTCCCGAACCCCAGATCACCCCGCTGTCGTAAGGGTTCATTGTCGAGAAATCAAGTCCGGAATCTTCAATCGCCTGCTGCGCAGAGACTAGTGCATATTGGGTAAACGGGTCTGTTCGTTTAAGTTCGGCACGGTCAATAAATAAAGATGGATCAAAACCCTTAAGCTCGCTGGCAATCTGAGTCCGGAAAGCACTGGGATCAAATTTTGAAATCCTACCTGCACCACTTCTTCCGTTAATCAGGCTGTCCCAAAAACTTTTTATATCATTTCCAACCGGCGTTAAAGCACCAATACCTGTTACAACAACTCTTTTCATAAAATAATTTACCTGTATTTAAAAAAATAAACGCAAATATACGATTCTACGGTAACTTAAGCAGGCCTATTTTATTTTCACCTGCCAGATACGCAAGGTTTTTGGTAGCAAACCGCACTGTATAAAAGCCCTGCTCGTGAATTCTCTGCCAGGTTTTCCCCTGATCAGATGAAAAGGAAATACCGTTTGTGCTTACCGCAATAATCTTCTTTCCTTCCCCTCCAGGCACGAAGCGCACACAACTCTTATATGCGGCACCTTCTCCGTCCGCTACCAGGTTCCAGGTTTTTCCTCCGTCCAACGTGATCGCTTTATTCGCACGATTGCTTGACTTCTCATTCCAGTCACCCCCCATAACGATTCCAACCTTGTCATTATAGAAGTCCATCGAATAGATTCCGGTCATTTGCCCACCGCTAATAACAGGCGTCTCAACAACCTTCCAGTGAAGTCCCCGGTCGCTGGAGAAGAAGACCCTTGAAACGGCACCGCCGGTAGCGAACCAGACTTTTTCCCCCTGTATTGCCAAATTAGAATTACTGGCTGCAAACGCTGCCTCACCCTTGATAGCAGGAGGCATATTCTCGCAGGCGAGCTTTCGCCAACTGGCTCCGCCATCACTTGTTCGAAGAATGGAAAAGCAACCGTCTATCGGATCGCCCAGGGCGATTCCATGTTGCTCATCAAAAAATTGCATCGCATCGTAGAATACATCGGGATGTCGCTCCGTATAGACCAGCTCGCGTGTCATCCCCTTCAGGCGGTAAAGCAACGCAGGGTTTTCAATACTAAGCATAAATAAAGCGCTTGAATGGAAGGCGGTAGCCCTGAACGACGGAAACTTTCCCTCAAAGGATATCTGATCGAACTGCCAGGTCTTTCCGGAATCGGTGGAAAGGCCGGTCTGACCATTGTTTGCGGCAAAAAAAATGGTGGAATCGTTCAGAACCTCGATGGCGCGGATGCTTCGTCCTTCCACCGGAATAACGGTCAATGCGGTTGATTGCGTATTGCGACCAGCCTCACGCATCGTATTGCAACTGAAAAGCAGTGCCGTTAATGAAGCGATACAAATATATTTCAGCATATTTAGATAGATTAGTGCTTGATGATCTTCCAGGGGTGTTTTTCTGCATAGGCGTAAACCAGCTGGGTCATGTAGTGATTGGCAGACACGCGCTGCAAACTCGCCAGGCTGGCAGCAAGGCCATTCATGTCCGGATGGCCGTTGACATATCCCATCGCATACAGTTCACCTTTTTCCACCCAAATAAGGCTCCGTTCATCTTCATTCCTCCCCCGATCCAGAATACCAAAACTGCTTTTTTCATTCCTTACACTTTCCAGCGCACTTTGCACCCGGGCATTATAAGCACCCGTTTCTAAAAGTTCGTTACCCCACTCATGTAAGATCATCGGCTGCCGGCTTTTCGAATTATAAAAGTGGCAGAATCGCGAATCCAGTTTAAATTCATCGCGCAGGCGGCTCAGCATTTTGTATGCGTCAAGTTGGTTATTAAATACCATCTCGGGTGTTTGATATTTTCCGTGCTTTCCAATAGCCAGGCGCAGATACCCTTTTCCATCCTCATAACAATACAAAGCAAAACGTGGTTCAAATTTCTTCATCGCCCGATTGAAAACCGGCCATAAACGTTTAATTTCAAGAGCCTCAAGCAATAAAGCCATCAATTCGTTGCCGCAAGTCTCATAGGTGATGGAATAAATATGCTTCAGAAAATTTTGCCGCTGTGCCTTTGTATTATTTCCGGAAAAATGTGATGCAACTCTTTTCTTCAAACTAAGAGCCTTGCCCACGTATACCACCTTTGCATGTTCGTCGCGGAAATAATAAACCCCGGGACACAGAGGCAGCTTCTCATATTCTTCACGAGGGAGATTAGGCGGCAGTTGCTGATCTCCCGAACCTTTCAACATCGTCTGAATGTGACCCTCGACATCCCATTCAAGTAAGCGGCTGAAAAGAATCGCGGTGGCATCGGCATCACCGCCTGCCCGATGTCGATTGACGATCGGTATCCCGAGGAAGGTACACAGGCGCCCCAGACTATAAGAAGAAAGGCCGGGTTTTATTTTACGACCCATCCTGACCGTGCAAAGCTTTGGCGCATTGTATTCGAAACCCGCCTTCCCTAAGGAATATCGAATAAACGAATAGTCAAAATTCACATGGTGAGCTACAAAAACCCGCCCCATCAGCATGGCGTAAATCTTCTCGGCCACTTCGCTGAACAGGGGCATGCTGCTAACCATTCCGTCGTCGATCCCGGTCAGTACTTGAATAAAATAAGGAATTGGCTGTCGCGGATTGATCAGTGTTTCAAAACGATCGACCACCTTCACTCCATCATGAACGACGATTGCTATCTCCGTAATTCCCCCTCCCGAGGCATAGCCTCCGGTTGTCTCTATGTCTACAATCGCATATTCCATCGTAACTATTATACACTTATCGTTTGACGCCTATCAAGGCGTAGCAGCATTTCTTTAAGCCTCCGAAACGCTGAGCGCTGTAAATCCCATAGCGTCCCGACGTCAGGTAGGCAAGCAGGCAGCCGACCACCAGATAGGGACTGCTCTCCACACCAAACAATTCTATTCCCATGATGGTACTGGCAATGGGTGTATTGCTTGCTCCTGAAAAAACAGCTACAAAGCCCATTCCGGCAAGCAAGGCCATGGGAAGCGGAATAAACCAGACCAATGCGTTGCCTAAGGTAGCACCTATGAAAAACAAGGGAGTGACCTCACCACCTTTAAAGCCTGCACCCAGCGTAAAGGACGTAAAAAGTATCTTCAATAAAAAATCGTACGAGTTTAAATCCACTGTAAAAGCACGCTCGATGGTAGGCAGCCCCAAACCAATGTATTTGGTTGTGCCGATTGTAAATACAGCCATCGCTATAATCGCCCCGCCGAGCATCAGACGCAAGGGCGGATAACAAATCTTGCGGCGAAACAGCTCACCGAAGAGATGGGTTGAGCGTGAAAACAGCATGGCTGTAAGGCCAAAAATAATTCCCGCTACAGCAGCCCACAGCAGGTTCACCACCGACAGACCGGGCACTGAATTCAGGGTATAGTGGCTATGACCTGCCCCCCACCAGTGAGTCGCCTGATTGGCAATCAACGCAGCAAGTATCGCCGGCAAGATAGCCTGGTAGCGTGGTTTTCGCATCACCAATACCTCCAGCCCGAAGATGGCTCCGGCCATCGGTGTTCCGAAAACGGATGCGAAGCCGGCCGCAATACCCATCACAATCAAAATTTTTCTGTCGGCGCTCCTGACCCCGAAGTACCGCGTGAACTGGTCGGCGATCGCCCCGCCCATTTGAACCGCTGTGCCTTCCCTTCCTGCAGAACCACCAAAGAGATGAGTTACAACGGTGCCAAGGAAAACCAGCGGCGCCATTCGTAAGGGGATCAGTTTTTTCGGGCGTTCGTATTCTGACAAAAGAAGATTGTTTCCGCCAACCACTTCCTTTCCGAAGCGATAATAAATCCAGCCGATAAAAAGTCCGGCCAGTGGCAGAAATGCAACCCATATGTGATGACTTTCACGCAGGCTTGTGGCTCTATCCAACGACCACAGAAGTAGCGACGAAGCAGAACCGGTGATAACACCAACGATGATTGCAATTTTCAACCATTTGATAATATAAAGAAGCACAGGGATTTGATGAATCTTTCTTGACAATATTTCTGGCCTTTGTTCGTAAATTGCAGCCATCAAATATAGAATACTATAATCGGCGCTCAAAGCGTTATATTCATAAAATTGCATGGCAACAACACAAGAAATAATCGAAAACTATATCGACTATGTGCTGACACACGGTGAGCAACCTAAGTCAGTTTATACTTATTCAAAGAGCCTGGGAATCAGCGAAGCAGAATTCTATCAAATGTTTGCATCTTTTGACGCCGTTGAACGGGCGATCTGGTCGGCATCGATCGTGGAAACAATCGACACCATCCGCCAACAGGAAGTTTGGACAAGCTATACCGCCAGAGAGAAGATGCTGTCTTTTTTCTATAGCTACGTAGAAGTTCTGAAAAGACAACGCAGTTTTGTCAGCTATTCCTTGAATGACTCCGGAAAGTTGAGTACGCCAGCTGTTCTGACAGACGTAAAGACCGTTTTCGGAAACTTTGCCGAAGACCTTATCAATGAAGGATTAAGCAGTGGTGAACTTGCCGAGCGGAAGTTCATATCAAAGCGTTATAAAGACGCTCTTTGGCTGCAATTCGCGTTCATTCTGAATTTCTGGATCAAAGACGACAGCAAAGACTTTGAGAAAACAGATGAAGCGATCGAGAAAGGTATTAACGTCACGTTTGACCTCTTTCAGCAATCCCCCTTAGACAACCTTATCGAATACGGTAAATTTATATCCCGCAACTTCGATATTAAAGAGAAGATGGGGTTTAAATGAAAGAACAGAACACTATCCCCAGTTCCAAAACCGGCCGGTCGGCCAGGTTTGTTAAAACAGGGATCCAGATCGGCGGGAATTATATTAAACACTATTCGAAACGGCTTTTCAATCCGGAACTCGGCAGAGAGGAATTAAATGAAGACAATGCGCAGGATATCTACAATTCGCTGAGCGAATTGAAAGGTAGCGCATTGAAAGTTGCACAGATGCTGAGCATGGATAAAAATATTCTTCCGCAGTCGTATACCGATCGGTTTAGCCAATCGCAGTACAATGCACCTCCCCTTTCCGGACCCCTCATTGTACGCACCTTTACCAAAAACTTCGGAAAAGCTCCTGAGCAGATTTTCGACAAATTTGAGCTGGTTTCAAAGAATGCAGCTTCTATCGGCCAGGTACACAGCGCTGAATTAAATGGAAAGAAACTCGCTGTAAAAATTCAATACCCCGGGGTAGCCGACAGCATCTCGTCCGACCTGAAAATGGTTAAGCCTTTTGCATTCCGATTACTCGGCATGAGTGAAAAGGAGTTGAATATTTACATGAAAGAAGTGGAGGAACGCCTGCTGGAGGAAACAGATTACGAGTTGGAAGTAAAACGTTCGATCGAGTTTTCGGAAGCTTGCTCCGCATTGGAAAATGTTATTTTTCCTACCTATTACCCGGAACTATCGGGCAAGCGTATCATCACGATGGATTGGATCGACGGTATGCATTTAAAGGAGTTTCTGGAAACGGAGCCAAGCCAGGATATTCGAAACAAGATCGGGCAGGCCCTCTGGGATTTCTACAATTTTCAACAACATCATTTGCGCGCAGTTCATGCCGACCCGCACCCTGGTAATTTTCTGATAACGCCAGACATGAAGTTGTGTGCGATCGATTTTGGTTGTATCAAAGAAATGCCTGACGACTTCTATTACCCCTTCTTTTCGCTCGTATCCAATGACATTATAAATAATAAAGTCAAAACACTGGAAGCGTTCCGCGCTTTGGAGATGATTCAGAAAGACGACACGGAATCGCAGGTAGAATTTTATTACAGGAACTACCGGGAAATGATCGGTCTTTTCGCTAAACCCTATGCGGGCGACTATTTTGACTTCAGCGACGACAGCTTTTTCCGCGAACTCTATCTGCATGGTGAACGGATAGCAAATATGCCTGAGTT